>NZ_JAAQWV010000016.1:0-100638 GCF_012985715.1 Pseudomonas sp. WS 5051 | reverse complement strand
TTGGCTGGCTGAAGGAGAACCGTCGCATCGTGACGCGCTTCGACAAGCTCGCAACAAGTTTTGCGGCGATGGTCTCATTGGCCTGCGCTATGCGGTGCTTGCGACAATACTTTACGTACAGAGCCTAGCAAATAAAGACAATAGAGCGTGAGATCAACCCAGGCCTCGTTATGGCTTACAGGTGCTCTACGAGAATTGACGTCAAGCCCTTGCTCTTTACGAGCAGTTGACCATGGCGCCTGACGGTTATGCCAAAGGTGCCCATGTGCATGTTCTATTTTTTCGACAAGATCCTTTCCAACTTCATAGCAACATGACTGTATGGCAGGGCCTATTGCGACCTGCAAGCTATCTAAACAAATACCTGCCTGTCGGAATGCAAGAATTGAATTTTCTATTACTCCTGCCGCCAATCCTTGCCAGCCTCCATGAATGGCTGCAACAAACCTGTCCTTTTCAGACCCTATAAGAATAGGCAGACAGTCTGCTGTCACGATCCCTATGGGCCGGGTTGTACGTGTGAAAATCGCATCCCCTGCGATGATGCCAGACTCATCTTCATCGCCTGCTTCAATGACCTTGGCACCATGCTCCTGAGCACAACAAAAAAGAGTCATGGGCTTGCGAATATCGTTGACCGTACAGAATGC
The DNA here is from genome assembly GCF_012985715.1 of Pseudomonas sp. WS 5051. Classification (NCBI taxonomy): domain Bacteria; kingdom Pseudomonadati; phylum Pseudomonadota; class Gammaproteobacteria; order Pseudomonadales; family Pseudomonadaceae; genus Pseudomonas; species Pseudomonas sp. WS 5051. The sequence continues at coordinate 99,988 of NZ_JAAQWV010000016.1, read as the reverse complement.
ATGCTCCAGCGTCGGTAGAGCATCCAGGTTGTCGGAAAAATAGGACATTTAAACCTCACCCAAAAGTAACAGCTGCTACCTGCTACATATTAAAACTCATTAACGAACTATCGCTACCACTGCCAACCAACTGGTTATATCCCATCAATTGACGTGACGATTACCACTGGTTCCACCATTAATGGCTTGAGCCAAAACCGGCGATCCACAAGGCGAAAGAACGGCAAAGAATAACGTCTGAATTCAACCGCGTATTGAAGAGTATCGAGGGGTAACAACCGCGAGCACAAACAGTGCGTCAGCGCCTCACAATGAATCACTCTGCACATTCAACTTCAGTAATAACCTACCAAAACATGCATATTGCACACCCTAAAGCATGAGGTCTGCCCGCTTTTCTCGTATTTCCCCGCCCTGGTAAAACAGGCCCGCTTATTGCTCTAGCCCCGAGGTGGCACCGATATCGGCGCACCCCATTCGAGGCGGAGAAATAGACCATGAGTTCACCCGGCGATTTTCCTTTGAGCGAAGCCCCGCGTTCAGCGCGCAAGGGGCTGTTGTCGATTTCGATGGTGCTGTTCAGCTTTACCTTCTTTACCGGCACCATGTTCGCCGGTGGCAAGCTGGGCATGGCCTTCAACTTTGTCGATATGCTGTGGATTGCGGCCATCGGCAATACCCTGCTGGCGCTGTATGCCGCCGCCCTGGCCCTGATCGCTTCGCGCAGCGGCCTGAACACGGTGCTGATGGGACGCTTCTGCTTTGGTGAGGCCGGTAGCCGCCTCTCGGACTTCCTGCTCGGTTTTGCCGAACTCGGCTGGTACGCCTGGGGCACGGCAACCGTGGCCATCGTGCTGGTGAAGATGCTCGGCCTGGCCGAAGGCTTCACCCTGCCCTTGATGGTGTTTTTCGGCATGGGCTTCAGCATCACGGCGATCATCGGCTACAAAGGCCTGGATGTGCTGTCGCGGGTTTCGGTGCCGCTGATGTTTGTCCTGCTGATCGTCTCCATGTATATCGCCACGCAGCATGTCGGCGGGTTTTCCGGGCTGGCAGCGGTGATCCCGCAGCAGACCATGACCGTCTCGGCAGCCATTACCATGGTCTTTGGCACCTTCGCCAGCGGTGCCACCCAGGCCACCAACTGGACGCGACTGTCGCGCAGCGGACGCATCGCCGTGACCGCCAGCGTGGTCAGTTTTCTGCTGGGCAATGGCCTGATGATCGTGGCCGGCGCCTGGTGCGCCATGGTTTATCAACAGGCCGACATCGTCGAAGTGATGATGCTGCAAGGCCTGTCGTTTGCCGCCGTAGTCATGCTGTGCCTGAACCTGTGGACGATCCAGGGCCCGACCATCTACAACGTGGCCGCTGCCACCTGCCATCTGGTGCGCAGCGAACGCCGACGCACCATGACCCTGCTCGCCGCCGCCGTGGGCGTGCTGCTGGCGATGGGCGGCATGTATGAAATGCTGATCCCGTTTCTGGTGCTGCTGGGTTCGGTCATCCCGCCCATTGGCGGCGTGATCATGGCCGACTTCTGGTTTCGCCATCGCGGCAAATACCCGGCCCTGGCCAGCGTCCAGTTACCTCGCTACAACCTGGCAGGGCTGACCGCCTATGCCGTGGGCGCCTTGCTGGCCTATTTGTCGCCATGGATTGCGCCTCTGGTAGGCATTGGCGCATCGGCCATCGTCTATATCGTGCTGCTGAAACTCAGCCGTCAACCGGCGGTGCTGCCCACCGTCCAGGAGCCCCTTTGAGCCTGACCGTTGAAGAGATCCTGGCCCTGCCCGGCCTCGAAGAGATGACCCTGCGGGCCGGCGCACGCAACCGCCAGCGCAGCGTGCGCTGGTCCTATGTGGCCGAGAACGAAGGCATCGCCGGCTGGGTCATGGGCGGTGAGCTGGTGTTTGTCACCGGGATCAACCACCCCCGTGACGAGGCCAACTTGCTGCGCCTGATCGACGAAGGCAGTGACTGTGCGATTGCCGGACTGGTGGTCCTGACCGGCGAGACCTTCATCCACAGCATTCCCCCATCGGTGATTGCACTGGCCGAAGCCCGCGGCGTGCCCCTGATCGAGCAACCGTACTTGCTGAGAATGGTCATCGTCACCCATTTGATTGGTACTGCACTGGTACAAATGGCCCAGACCAAACGCTCGCGCCACGACATTCTGGCGCAACTGCTCAGTGGCGATTACCCCAGCCTGGCCACCCTCCGCCAGCGCGCAACGCACTTGCAGCTGGCGCTGGACCAACCGTGCCGCCTGGTTGCGCTACGCTTGTCAGCAGTCAGTGTACTGTTTGCCAGTCACGCACCCGAGGAGGCAGAACGCCTGTTGCAACACACCCGCCAGACCGTACAGGATCACCTCGACGTGTGGAGCCGTGCCCTGCCCCGCGCGTTGCCGGTGATCGTGCAGGGTGATCTGTTCATCCTGTTGCTCGCTGAAGGCAACAACCTGCGCACAGAACTGGCGAGCCTGTATCGAGACTTGCAGGCCATCATCGGTAATCTGGCGCTGTTTATGGGGCTGGCAGGCAAGGTCGAGGATTGCGCCCATTATCACCGGGCCCTGAACGAGGCACGCCAGGCGCTGGATGTTGCAGAAAACCTGCGCCCGGCCACCGGCCTCTGCGATTTCAGCGAACTGGGCGTGTTGCGTCTGCTGCAGGCCGTGGGCGAACGCTCGGTGATCGAGGCTTTCGTACAGCAAACCCTGGGGCCGCTGATCGAACCCAACCGCAAGCAACCCCATACCTTGATCGATACCCTGGATGCCCTGCTCCAGGAGAACGGTAACGCACTCAAGGCCGCGCAACGCCTGAGCATCCATCGAAATACCATCAATCAACGCATGCAACGCATCGAGCAAAACAGCGCCCAGTCGCTCGATGATCCCCTATTCAGAATGAATGCTTCGGTGGCCCTGCTGGTGTGGCGCATGTCCGAAGCTCAACGACAGGAACGACCATGAAGATCATCAATGCCACACTGCGTAAAACCTCGGGTCTGCACACGGTCACCTGTGAAGGTGCGCTGATCAGTGCCATCACCCTGCAGGCAGGCAGCGTGCCGGCGCAAGCCGGCGATATCGACGCCCGCGGTCAGTTGCTGATTGCGCCTTTTGTAGAACCGCATATCCATCTGGACGCGGCCCTGACCGCCGGCCAGCCCGAGTGGAACCTCAGCGGCACCCTGTTCGAAGGCATCGAACGCTGGGCGCAGCGCAAGGAAACCATCACCCATGAAGACACCAAGCAGCGTGCCCACGCCACTGTCCGCATGCTGGCCGAACACGGCATCCAGCATGTGCGCACCCATGTCGACGTCACCGATCCAACCCTAGCTGCCTTGCGGGCGATGATTGAAGTGCGCGATGAAACCCGCCACCTGATCGACCTGCAAATCGTGGCATTCCCCCAGGAAGGCATCGAGTCCTATGCCGGTGGCCGTGAGCTGATGACCCTGGCCGTGGAGCTGGGCGCCGATGTGGTGGGTGGCATCCCGCACTTTGAAAACACCCGCGAGCAGGGAGTCAGTTCGATCAAGTTCCTGATGGATCTGGCCGAGCGCACGGGGTGCCTGGTGGACGTGCATTGCGACGAAACCGACGACCCCCACTCGCGTTTTCTTGAAGTGCTGGCCGAAGAGGCCCGGGTACGCGGCATGGGCAGCCGGGTGACCGCCAGTCACACCACAGCGATGGGTTCGTATGACAATGCCTACTGCTCCAAACTGTTCCGCTTGCTCAAGGCATCAAAGATCAACTTTGTCTCGTGCCCGACCGAAAGCATCCATTTGCAGGGTCGTTTTGATACCTTCCCGAAACGCCGTGGCGTGACCCGGGTGGCCGAAATCGACCGTGCCGGCATGAACGTGTGCTTTGGTCAGGACTCGATCAAGGACCCGTGGTATCCGCTGGGTAATGGCAATATTTTGCGGGTGCTGGATGCAGGGCTGCATATCTGCCACATGATGGGTTTTGAAGACCTGGCGCGCAGCCTGGACCTGGTCACCGACAACAGTGCACGGACGCTGAATCTGGGTGAGGGATACGGTATCGCAGTGGGCCGCCCGGCGAACCTGGTGGTGCTGGATGCCGACAGTGATTACGAAGCGGTGCGCCGCCAGGCCAAGGCGCGGGTATCGATCCGCGCTGGCAAGGTGCTGATGACGCGGGTACCGGAGCAGGTGGAGTTCAGCTGAGACCCGCGACGAACATGGTGGGAGCGGGCTTGCTCGCGATGGCATCAGCCCGGTTTGCCTGACATGCCGCAGCGTCTGCATCGCAGGCAAACCAGCTCCCGCAGGTTATATATTGCTCACGCACCCGATGCCCGCAGGATCATGATCGCAGCGCTATCACGTCATCTGAATGATGGTCTGCATGATGGTGCTTTGGGTCGAGATGGTTTTGGCGTTGGCCTGGTAGTTGCTCTGGGCCTTGATCAGGTCCACCAGCTCACTGGTCAGGTTAACGTTGGAGTCTTCCAGCGAGTTGGACTGGATGGCGCCCAGGCTGCCGACCTTCGGTGCGTCGTAGCCCGCCACGCCCGAGGCGTAGGTCTCTTTCCAGGCCGTGCCGCCCACTGGTTGCAGACCCTGCTCATTGGTAAAGCTGGCCAGGGAAATCTGGCCAATGGCACGGCTCTGGTTGTTGCTGAAGTTGGCGAACATCACACCCGAACCGTCGATGGTCAGGTTGTTGATCTGGCCGGTAGCGTAGCCGTCCTGGGTCGGCGGGTTGCGCGAGGTGTCGGTGTTGTACTGAGTGGTTTTGGCCATGTCGATGGCAATCCCGGTGTCCTTGGCTGCCGCACCGTTGGACGCCCACTTGCCATTGACCATGGCGCCCGGCATCCAGGTGCTGACGGTCAGGGTGTTGCTGACGATATCGGGTTCGCCGGCCACCGGGTTGGGCGTCGTCACACTGGTCAGCCCGCCGGCTGAGTCGAATTGCATGATCGAAGCCACCGGCGCCTTCGCGCCGTCTCCGCTCACTGCGCTGCCATCGGGGTTGCGACCGTCAATCAGGGTGTAGGCCTTCCAGGTATTGGCACCGGTCTTGACCATGTACTGGTCCATCGGGTGTGGATTGCCCTGGGTATCGTAGACCGTAGTACTGAAGCTTTTCGTATAGGATTCGGCTTTGCTCGGATCGAACGGGTTGGCGGTCTGATCAATCACCGCAGCGTTGGAGTTGAGGTTGATCGTCGAGTCCACCGAGCCCGTCGCCTTGGGCGCCAGGTTGGAAGTATCGATGCGCAGGTCGGTCAATACGCCATTAACGATATTGCCATTGGCATCCACGCCATAGCCCTGCAAGCGCGCAGTGCCATCAGAGCTGGTGACAAAGCCGTCTTTGTCGGCCTTGAACGTACCGGCGCGGGTATAGCTCAGGGAGCCGTTGTCACTGAGCACGAAAAAGCCGCTGCCCTGGATGCCCATATCCAGCAGGTTGCCGGTGTTGTTAACCGCACCTTGACCAAAGTTTTGCGAGACCGCTGCCAGGTTCACGCCACTGCCGATGGTCTTGCTGCCGGTACCCAGCTTGCTGGCCGAGTAGATATCGGCGAATTCCGCACGCGAGGCCTTGAAGCCGGTGGTCGCAGAGTTGGCGATGTTGTTGCCGGTCACGTCCAGCTGCTTGTTCGCCGCATAGAGGCCGCTAAGGCCGATATTGAATGACATGTTTCTCTCCTTGAGGCGTATGAGTCGGCTTACAAGCCAATGGTCTGGACTTTGGACATGCCAATGCTGCCCAGGCCTGCGAGGTTGAGCATGATTTCACCGCCGGTCTTGCTCAGAGTCACGCTGTTGACCGTGGCTGGCAGATAGGTGGTGAGCGCCGTGGTACCGGCGTCGGTTTTGCTGGATGCAGTGAAGGTGTAGGAGCCCTTTTCCAGCAGCACACCCTCGTCGTCCTTGCCATCCCAGGTGAACTCCGCGTTGCCGGCTTTCTGGGTACCCATGTCGATGGTGCGAACCACCTCACCGTCGGCATTGGTGATGGTGATAACGGGTTTGGAGTCAGCATCCTTGACCACCACGGTGCCGTTGAAAGGCTTGTCACTGGCCGGATCCACATAGGCTTCGCCGGTCTGCACGATCACCGAACGCCCCACCAGCGACGAGGCCTGCAACGCCTGCGAAGACTGGAAGTTGCCGGAGATCGAATTGACCGTATCGTTGAGCGTGGTGATGCCTTCCAGGCTGCTGAACTGCGCCAGTTGCGCAACGAACGCCGTGTTGTCCTGCGGGTCCAGAGGGTTCTGGTTTTTCAGCTGGGTAACCAGCAGTTGCAGGAACGCATCCTTGCCCAGCGCCGTGTTGCCGGATACCGCCTTGGAGGCCGCCGCCAGGCTGGTGTCAGTGGTCTTGGCCTGGGCGGAGTTGGCGAGTACCTGGTTAAGGGTCAAGCCGCTGGTGGAATCGGTCACACTCATTTGCGTCGCCCCTTATCACTGACCGAGGGTCAGGACCTTCTGCATCATGGTTTTGGCGGTATTCATCAGCTCGGCGTTGGTCTGGAACGAACGACTGGCGGAAATCATGTCGGCCATTTCTTCAACCACATTGACGTTGGGGTAATACACATAGCCCTTGGCGTCGGCAGAAGGATGGTTGGGCTCGTAGCGGGCCTGCAACTCGCTCTGGTCTTCAACCACACCCAACACCTGCACGCCCTGGCCGGCGGCGTCCTGGTTCTGGAACAGCGAGTCGCCGCCGCTGCTGCCTTGCGCACCTTGAAACATAGTGGCAAACACCGGGTGGCGGGCGCGGTAGGTCTGGTCGATGCTCGACGACACCGTATCGGCGTTGGCGATGTTGCTGGCCACGGTGTTCAGGCGCGTGGTCTGGGCGCTCATGCCGCTACCGGCAATATTGAAGACACTGGATAGAGACATGGATCACTCCCCGCGCAGGGCCGACATCAGCCCTTTGAATTTGCTGTTGAGCAGGGTGAAGCTGGCCTGGAAGTTGACCGCATTCTCTGCATAGTTCGACTGCTCAAGCTGAGCGTCCACGGTGTTCTGATCGATCGACGGCTGCATCGGCGTGCGGTACAGCAGCGACTCGTCGCCGCTGCTCAGGCCCTGGGCTTCGATATGGCGGGTGTTGGTCTTGTTCAACGCAAATGTGCCGTTCTGGTTTTTGTCGTTCTGGGCGGCGAGCACAGAGGCGAAATCCAGATCCCGAGCCTTGTAGTTCGGGGTATCGGCGTTGGCGATGTTGTTGGCCAGTACTTCAGCGCGCTGGGCACGAAAGCCCAGGGCCTGTTCATGGATACCAAGCGCTTTATCGAAGCTGATGCTCATCTCGAAAAACCTTTGTGGGCTGACCTGAGAGTGTGGTTCAGGTTTTACATGACAGGGATAGAGCAAACCCCGTGCCAGTTTTTACAGCCCCGTAACACAAGGGTTTGCCGGGAGGCGGGAGATGGCAATGGCAAAAAAGCGGCAATGCTTGACCGCTGACTGCCGGTTTTCTGCCGCTTTGCTTTGGATTCGTCGTAGCAGTTGCCGGAGGAACGAGGCTGCGTTCGGCGGCACAGCCGTCGTAAACCTGAGGACTCAATGTTACTGACACACCGCAGCCCCTGATTTTGCGACTGCTTCGCAGCCGAACGCAGCCTCGTTCCTTCGGCAGCTACAGGAACACTGCAACTGTGGGAGCGAGCCTGCTCGCGAAGGTCGTTCGCGAGCAGGCTCGCTCCCACAATAGGGCTTGACCTGCAACAGAGTATCTACGGGGTTTTCTCAGCCTATTTGGCTTGGTAAATGATCCCCGGGCTGCATTGCACCATCTGGTAATGGTCCGGCAACCCGTTTAGCGCTTCAGAAGCGCCCAGGAACAAATAACCGCCCGGCTTCAAGGTGCTGTGAATGCGCAGCAGGATGTCTTTTTTCACTTCGGCCGAGAAGTAGATCAGCACGTTGCGGCAAAATACGATGTCGAACTTGCCGAAGCTGGCGTAGCTGTCCAGCAGGTTGAACGGGCGAAACTCCACGCGGTTTTTGATCGGCGCCTTGATCACCCAACGCCCCGGTCCCTTGGGATCGAAATAACGTTGCAGGCGCTCCGGTGACAGGCCCCGGCCAATGGCCAGGTTGTCGTACTCGCCGGTGCGGCAGGTGTTGAGCATCTGCGCTGACAGATCGGTGGCAAAAATCTGCACGCCCGCTTTGAGCTGCCCAAGGTTGCTGCGCTCGAATTCGTCAATCGCCATCGACAGCGAGAACGGCTCCTGCCCCGAAGAGCAGGCCGCCGACCAGATACGCAGGCGCTGGCCGGGGCTGGCCTTGATTTGCTCCGGCAACACCTTGTTTTTCAGCACTTCAAAGGGATAGGTATCGCGAAACCACAGGGTTTCGTTGGTGGTCATGGCATCGACCACCTGCTCGCGCAACCCGCTGCGCGGCTGAGCCTGGATGCGTTGAATCAGCTCGCCCAACGACTTGATGCCCTGCTGCTCCATCAATTTGTTGAGGCGGCTGGAGACGAGGTACTGCTTGTTCTCACCCAGCAAAATGCCACAGGCTTTTTCCAGGAATACCCGGAACTGTTCAAAATCCAAATTAGCCGTCGACAAATGATCCTGCCTCTTAAATCGTTTTGACCGCCAAGGGCTGCGCCCCTAGCTGTGGTCTGCTGCTTTGATCCGGTCAACTACCCGGGTTGCCAGGTCATCAGGGCGGAACTTGGCCAAAAAGTCATCGGCACCGACTTTTTTGACCATCGCCTGATTGAATACCCCGGACAACGAAGTATGCAGAATGATGTGCAAGTTTTGCATCCGCGGGTCGTTGCGGATTTCAGCTGTCAGGGTGTAGCCGTCCATTTCCGGCATCTCGATATCCGAGATCATCATCAGAAACTCTTCAGACGGGTTCTTGCCCTCGTCCACCAGCTTGCGCAGGTAGTCGAGCGCCTGGCGCCCGTCGTTCAACGACACCACTTCAACACCCACCGATTGCAGGCAACGGGCAACCTGCTTGCGCGCCACCGACGAATCGTCAACGGTCAGCACCCGCAATGACAGCGCCTTGCTTTGGGTTTCAACATCCACCACGCCCTGGCTGATGGTTTCAGACGATGGCGAGACTTCTGCCAGCACCTTTTCCACGTCGATGATTTCGACCAGTTGCTCGTCCATACGGGTCACGGCCGTCAGGTAATGGTCGTGACCGGTGCCCTTGGGCGGCGGATGAATGTCTTCCCAGTTCATATTGACGATACGCTCCACTGAACGCACCAGAAAGCCCTGGGTCTTGGTGTTGTACTCGGTGATGATCACAAACGGGTTACTTTGATCCTTCAAGGCTCCCGCACCGGTGGCCATCGCCAGGTCGAGAATCGGTATGGTCGCGCCGCGAATGCTCGCCACACCGCATACCACGGGGTGGGACTTGGGGATCAGGGTCAGCTTGGGGCATTGCAGCACCTCGCGGACCTTGAACACATTGATCCCGTAAAGCTGTGGCCCATCCAGGCGAAACAGCAACAGCTCCAGGCGGTTTTGCCCCACCAGTTGAGTGCGCTGGTTAACCGCATCCATCACTCCGGCCATACTCAGCTCCTCTTAAAAACTTCAAGTTTCAACCCGCATATTCCGAAAACGGCACGGGGCTTGCTTTTTATCGGTCATGAACGCAAAAACGACAAAATCCTGCCACCGACCTTTCCTGCCGAGTCTGCGCCGCTGTGGTCTGAGCGCGCTGGCGGCGGGCACCTTGCTTGCACTCAGCACTTATAGCAGGGCTGACGCGTTTACATCGCCTGAACAGCTTATCGGCGTGACCCAGGGCTTTCTTGAATTCACGGTTGAAGACTACCTGGCCACCAGCCAGACCGAGGGTCGATATCAGATCCAGGTCAACAATCTTGACCCGCGCCTGCGCCTGGCCCAGTGCGACAAGGATTTGACAGCTTCCCTCGAAAGCCCGGCGCAACCCATGGGCCGGGTAATCGTGCGCGTACGCTGCGAAGGGCTGTCGCCGTGGACCATCTTTGTGCCGGCCCAGGTCAAACTGTTCCGCGACGTAGTCACCGTCAATCACCCGCTCAAGCGCGGCATGGTTATCGACTACCCCGACGTGACCCTGCGCGAGCGCGATGTCAGCCTGATCAGCCAGGGCTACCTGACCGCCACCGAGCTGGCCGTGGGGCAAAAATTGCTCAGGCCCATGGTCACCGACCAGGTGCTGACCCTCACCCACCTGGAGCAGGCCGCAGCCGTGCGCAAGGGCGATCATGTGGTGATCAGCGCCCGCAGCGGCACATTAAGTGTCAAGATGCCCGGCGAAGCCCTGTCAGACGGTGGCCTTAGCGAGCAAATACGGGTAAAAAACCTGAATTCCAAGCGTGTTATCCGCGCCAGGGTGACAGCACCCGGGCAAGTAGAAGTGGCATTATAGGAAAGTTGGCATCAGTCTCGCGACTTTCCTACACTGTCATTTGACGCAGATCAGTACAGCTCTGTGTGAAGCCATGATTAATCGAGCCTAAAGTTTTTCCGGGTATGGCCGAAAACATGGCAAGCGTCCAAATACCCCGAGGTTTAACGTTATGGTCATCGACTTCAGTCGTCTCAACAGCGCCCCGCCCCTGACCGGCAGTACACGCAGTAACGCCAGCCAGGAAACCGGCAGCGCCACGCAAGCGGCCCCGGCAATAAACCCTGAGCAAAACGGCGTCAGCGCCCCAAGCGGGGAATCTGTTCACCTCAGCCAAGAGGCTCAACAGTTGCAGAAGATCAGCGACTCGTTGCGTGACCAACCTGTAGTCGACAAAAATCGGGTGGCAGAGCTTAAACAAGCCATCGCGGACGGCAGCTACAAAGTCGACAGCGACCGGATCGCCAGCAAACTGCTTGACATGGAAGCCCAGCGCTAGGCCAACGGCCAGTGCCGCGCTTTTGGACGCTTAACTCCCAGAGCCCGCCATGCACGACGAAAATTTACTGCAACTGATCAACGATGACCTCGCTCCTGCCGAGCAATTGCTCGGCCTGTTACAGGACGAATCCATCGCCCTCAAAGGCCGCGACATGCAGGTGCTGGAAAACATTCTGGCGCGCAAACAGTCGCTGATCATTTTGCTTGAGCAACATGGCCGCAGACGCAGCGAAATTCTCGCCAGCCTTGGCCTGGCCACCAACCGCAGCGGCCTCGAAAGCCTGGCCAGCCATTCCAGCGTGGGAACACAACTGCTCGCCCAGAGCGATGCACTGAACCAGCTGCTAGCGAAATGCCAGGCCGCCAACCTGCTCAATGGTCAGTCGATCCAGACCCAGCAGGCGATCACCGCCAACCAGTTGCGCATCCTCCATGGCGGCGAAGCCCCGTCTCTGTATGACGCACGCGGCACCACCTCGATGCTCAACAAGCACCGCGCCTACAGCCAGGCTTGAGCCCGCGCAACCACCGCATGTAGCGAGACACACAACATGATGGCAGAATGCCCATCTTTTGCGTGTCGCTGTATTTTGTCTGGAGATTGATCAAACGTGTTCGACGCCCAAGATGCTCCGCAACCGCCAAAGGTGCTTACCACGCCGTTGGAAATTGCCTCCAACTTGCGGATGCTGCAAGAGAGCCATGACCCGCTGATCATTACTTTCCAGGACCGCACCCAGCGCTTCCAGAGCTATGTGGTGGATGTTAATCGCGAGAGCAACACTATGGCCCTGGACGAAATGATCCCCCGTGACGGTGAGCGCTTTCTTGAAGCGGGGGTGCCGTTCAAGGTTGAGGGCTTCCATGATGGCGTGCGTATCGCCTGGGAGTGCACCACGGCGCTGACCATTGATGACCGTCATGAGCACCGCTGTTATCGCGGCGCGATGCCCTACGAAGTGGTGTACCACCAGCGCCGCAATGCATTCCGTGCGGCCCTGCGGCTGGCCAATCTGGTCAATGTGCAAGTGGCGGGTGACAAGCTCAAGGCGCCGATCAAGGGCAAGTTGCTGGACGTTTCGGCAACCGGCTGCAAATTGCGTTTTGAGGGGGATATCAGCCAGGGCATGCAACTGGGTCAGGTGTATGAGCGCTTCAGCGCCGACCTGCCGTTTGGCCTGATGTCGACACCGGTGGAGTTGCGCTACCTGCATTTTGAAGAGCGGCTGAACATCACCTTTGCCGGGATGCGCTTTCACAACATCAGCGGCGCGGTGCAGCGCCAGGTCGAGCGGTTTGTCTATCAACTGCAGCGCGAGGCGCGCCAGTTTGATAAAGACGATGATTATTGAAACAGTGGTCGCTGGCTTGCCTGCGATGCACAGGGCGCGGTCTGGCTGAAAAACCGCGCTGAAGCCATCGCGAGCAAGCCCGCTCCCACAGGGGTATTGCCTATGTCTTGGACTCTGGTTCCGGTTCTGGCTCCTGCTCCTCCACCACCGGTTCCTGCACCATCTGTTCCTGCACCACCTGCTCATCCACCCGCGGGTCAAGGGCGGCGACCAGCGGCGAGCTGGACATGCTGTCGGGCATGGCCACGTGATGCAGCGGCGCATCATCGACCTGGTGCAGGTTGGTCACCGCATTCGGGCGAATCCGCCATACCAGGATCAACCCCGCCACGCTGAAAAACCCATAGAGCATCTGGCTGCCAAACAGTTTCATCAGCACCCCCGCCACCAACGGCCCCACGCTTGCGCCCACGCCATAAGTCACCAGCAGCATGGCCGTCAGCGACACACGACGCTCCGGCTCGATATGGTCGTTGGCAAAGGCCACGGCCAGCGGATAGATGCAAAATTGCAGCAAAGCCGCCAGGCAACCGGCAATAAACAGTACCTGCATGGGCACCGCCGGCAAGATCGCCAATGGCAACGCAGCCACCGCCAGCAAGCCGGCGAAAATACGGATCAGCAACGGCCGGTCATAACGGTCGGACAACCAGCCCAACGGCCACTGCACCAGCAAGCCGGCAAAAATGCAGCTACCCATATACAAGCCAACCAGTTCGGTAGACAGCCCTTGCTGCGATGCGTAGAGCGGTGCCAGACCGTAAAACGAGCCCACCAGCAAACCCGCGCCCATCACCGCAATCAACGACTGCGGCACACGCTTGATAAAAAATTTCGGGTCCATCGGCGCCGGGTGCAAAGGCGCCGGGTGAATACGCCGGGTCATGGCTACAGGCACCAGGCACAAGGCAAAACACAAGGCCACCACCATCAACAACTCGAGACCGAGCTGCGGGTGAACCGCCAGGATCAATTGCCCAAGCACCAGGCCCAGATAGGAGGCGATCATGTAGAGGCTGAACACCACGCCGCGCTGCCTGGCCTCGGCCTGCTCGTTAAGCCAGCTTTCGATGACCATGTACTGGCACATCATGCCCAGACCGACAATCACCCGCAGCAACAGCCAGATCGGCAGCCAGTCCGTGAGCCCGTGGCACAGCACCGCCGCACCGACAATACCGGCGCACGTGGCGTAGGCACGAATATGCCCGACCCTGGCAATCAGCCGGTGGCCGATCTTGCCACCCAGCACCAGGCCAAAATAGTTGGCCGCCATCAGCGCGCCGATCCACAGGCCGTCGACATTGTCCGCTGCCAGGCGCAGCGCCAGATAAGTACTCAACAGGCCGGAGCCGATCAACATCATCAGCGAGGCAAAATACAACGCTCTAAAGGACTTCCAGATCTGGTGCATTGGCTTTCCCTACGGCTCCTTGTGTCTGCCACCGGGAACAGGCCCGGCGCCACAGATTTAAACGGTCAAGCCTGAGCCGCAAGAACGCGACGTTCCCAGGGCGTGATTTCGTCATGGAAGCTGGTCAGTTCCAGCGTCTTGGACGCAACGTAACCTTCGATGAACTCAGTGCCGAACAGTTCAATCGCCATTTCACTACGGGCAAGGCGTGCCAGTGCCGCGTGCAAGGTGCAGGGCAATGTCAGCGCCTCGGGCACCTGGAACTCACCCTGGATCGCAGCACTCGGTTCAAGCCCACGCTCGATGCCATATAACCCTGCCGCGAGGCTGGCGGCAATTGCCAGGTACGGGTTGGCGTCCGCCCCCGGCAAACGGTTTTCAACCCGCCGCGCCGCAGGTGAGCTGGCCGGAATGCGTAAACCCGCACTCCGGTTGTCATGGGACCAGCACGCGTTGTTCGGCGACGCATAGGGGTGGAACAAGCGCTGATAGGAATTTACGTTCGGCGCAAACAACGCGGTAAAGTCCGCCATGCCCGCCTGCTGCCCGCCGATAAAATGGCGGAAGGTGGCTGTCGGCTGCCCCGCTTCGTCGCTGAACACGTTTCGCCCGCTGGCCGCCTCGACCACGCTCTGGTGAATATGCATCGAACTGCCGGCCGTGTGCGCCAGCGGCTTGGCCATGCACACCACGTTAAGGCCATGCTTGAGGGCAACTTCCTTGAGCAGGTGCTTGAACAGAAAAGTCTGGTCGGCCAACAGCATCGGATCACCGTGCAGCAGGTTGATCTCGAACTGGCTGACGCCCATCTCGTGCATAAAGGTGTCACGGGGCAAGCCCAGTGCCGCCATGCACAGGTACACCTCATTGAAAAAAGGCCGCAAGCCGTTGTTGGAGCTGATGCTGAACGCCGAAAATCCGTCTTCACGGCGCCCGTCCAGGCCCACGGGCGGGCGGAACGGCTGGGCCGGATCGGGGTTGTGCGCAAACACAAAAAACTCCAGCTCGGTCGCTACCACCGGCGCCAGCCCCCGCGCCGCGTAGCGGGCGATCACCGCCTTCAACTGGCCACGGGTCGACAGCCGCGAGCTTTCACCGCTGAGCTCATCGGCATCGCAAATGGCCAGGGCACGGGATGGCTGGCTCCAGGGCAGGCGATGAAGCTGGGTGAGGTCTGGCACCAGGGCAAGATCACCGTCCTCGCCGCCATAAAAGCGCGACTCAGGGTAGCCACCCATGATGCATTGCAACAGCACGCCACGGGCCATCTGCAAGCGCCGCCCTTCTATAAACCCCGCAGCAGTCATCACCTTGCCACGGGGCACGCCATTGAGGTCGGGGGTGACGCATTCAATCTCATCAATACCCGCCAATCGCTGTGCGAGCAAACCCTGGCCATCGCTATTCATGCCACTATCCTTGTTGTTAAGCAGGCCGCGCTGGGCAATGGCTACAAAATACGCACTGCCTGTTCGGAATTTCAAGCGAGCACCGCACAAATCTCGCGAAAACAGTGAACCTTCCTTCGGCAGCTGCTACGGAGCTCGGCATTTGTCTTATTTGCCGACTAGACTCTTCGCCCACTGTGTCAGGAAGACCCAAAGGAAGATCGATGAAGACGCTGCCCCCGCTTTATACCGGCCTGTTGCTGGCCAGCCTGTTCAGCCCCGCAGCCTTGGCCCAGATACCCAGCAGCGATGGCTATGTGCTGGATAAAGTCGTGCAGGTCAGCCGCCACGGAGTGCGCCCGCCTACCGAATCCAATGAAAAACTGCTGACCTCGGTCACCCAGCGCAAATGGCCAACCTGGCTGGTGCCCTTCGGTAACCTGACCGGCCACGGCTATACCGGCGCGGTGGAAATGGGCCGCTACCGTGGTGAAGTGCTGCGGGCCGCCGGGCTGATCCCCCGGGGCTGCCCGGATGCCAGCCAGTTGCTGGTACACGCCAGCCCCCTGCAACGCACCAAGGCCACGGCCCAGGCCTTGCTCGATGGCATGTTCCCCGGCTGCGGCCTGCAACCAGGCTATGTCCACGGCAAGCAGGATGCCCTGTTCCAGGCCAATGAAATGCCCTTTGCCGCGCTCGATCCGGCCAAGGCCAAAGCCGAAATTCTCAAGGCTCTGGGCGGCAGCGTCGAAGCCGCACAGGCACGCTACAAACCCTTTGAAGAAAAACTCAGGGAGGTCGTCTGCCTGCCTGCCACCGATTGCCCGTATGGCAAACAGGACTGGACACTGGAACAAAACGCCAAGGGCCGTTTCGCGATAAAGGGCCTGAGCGCAGGTGCCAATATGGGCGAAGTGTTCCGTCTGGAATATAGCCAGGGCCTGCCACTGGACAAGGTCGCCTTCGGCAACGGCCGCACCGCCGCCGAGGTATCCAGCCTGATGGTGCTGACCAAGGCCAAGTACGACTACCTCAACGACATCCCCTATATCGCCAGCCGCGGCGCTTCCGAGCTGATGAACCAGATTGCCCTGGAACTCAAGCAGGGCACCCCGCTGGAGCAGAAAGACGCGCCGGATAGCCCGCCCGATGTACCGCTGATGCTGCTGGTGGCTCACGACACCAATATCTCTTACCTGCGCACCATGCTCGGCTTCGGCTGGAAGCAGGGAGATTACATCGCCAACAACATCCCGCCCGTGGGTACGTTGCAGTTCGAACGTTACAAGGAAGTCAAAACCGGCGAGTACTTTTTGCGCATCGCCTTTGAGGCCCAGTCAATGGACCAGATTCGTAACCTGACCCAACTGACCGCCACGCAAAAACCCCTCAGGAGCGATTTCCAAAGCGCCGGGGACTGCCGCAAAACCAGCGCAGGCCTGCTCTGCCCGCTCAAGGATGCGATGGTCAAAGTCGAGCAGAACATCGACCCCACCGCGCTAACGCCCTATACCTTCAACTAGCGGTGGTTAAGGCAGGGCTTGCTTCACGTTGCTGCAACCAGCACAGCAAATCCTGCCCGCTCATGGGCCGCGCAAACCAGTAACCCTGCCCTTCAACACAGCCCATGGCCAGCAAACGCAGGGACTGTGCCTCGGTTTCAATCCCTTCAATAACCACCGACATACCCAAGGCTTTACCCAGGGCCAGGGTGCTGGCGATCACGGCGGCGCAACGCGGTTCATGCTCCAGGTTGCCCACAAATTCACCGTCCAGCTTGATTTCGTTGAATGGCAACTGGCACAGCCGCTGCAATGACGAAAAACCGGCACCAAAATCGTCAATTGATAACCGGCAGCCCATCATGCGCAGGCGCACCAGATTCTCCAGGCTGGCGACCGGAGCTTGCAGCAAACCGGTTTCAGTCAATTCGAAGGTCAACCTGGAGCCCGGCGTGACATGACGGGTCAGAACCCCCTTGAGGGTATAAGTCAGCTGACTGTTAGCCAGTTGCGACGCTTGCAGGTTGAACGCCATGTTCAAGGGATAACCCCGGCTCCGTGCTTGCTCTTGCAGGCTCAACGCCTGATCGAGTTGGGCAAACAGCAACTCGTCCATCAAGCCGCAGCGCTCCAGCACCGGGATAAATACCGCCGGCGGTAGCACGCCCTTATCGGGGTGCAGCCAACGGCAAAGCACTTCGACACCGGTCACATCGCCGGTTTGCAGATTGAACTTGGGTTGATACCAGGCCTGCAATTGCTGCAGGGCCAGAGCCTGACGTACTTCGTCCTCGCAAGCCAGTGACAGCGTGCTGCCCGGTACAGGTTCGAGCGTGCAGATAGTGCTTTGATACTTGAGTAACAGAGGTTGCAGCACAGCGGCATACAACGGTTTGCCGGCATCGCCAAGCAACTCGAGCCCCAACAGGGCAATGAGCTGATGCGCGGCACAACGCAAATCGGCCGACAGCGCACTGCTGACAATAATCGACCGGACTTGCCCCGTCCTGCCCACGCGACGCAAAAACGCCAGGCCGTCCATGCCATCCATCTGCAAATCGCACACGGCGATATCAACCGGCCCCACTTGCTGAAGAACCGTCAACGCCTGGCTGCCGTCACTGGCCTCAAACACGTCATGGCAACCCAGGGAGCGAAACATGCTTACCGCAACGGCACGCTGGAAACTGTCATCTTCCAGGATCAGGACACGCAGGGGATTTCCAGGCATTAAGATGAACCATCGAGAAACGGTGTAGGTTAATTATCTCGAATGCTGAAAGATTTTTACCTAGGAAAAGTCCCAATA
Organism: Pseudomonas sp. WS 5051; assembly: GCF_012985715.1. Taxonomy (NCBI): domain Bacteria; kingdom Pseudomonadati; phylum Pseudomonadota; class Gammaproteobacteria; order Pseudomonadales; family Pseudomonadaceae; genus Pseudomonas; species Pseudomonas sp. WS 5051. Next base: position 82,116 of record NZ_JAAQWV010000016.1, on the reverse strand, counting down.
AATGTAGGACTAATGCCAACCCTCCCGACCGGCGATTGAATGTCAGCGCGCGCTGCGACTGAATATACGGATCACTTCATCCAGGTGCTCGGCCATTGCCTGCCGTGCGGCGGGCGCATCGTGCTGCTCGAGCGCCAGCAGGATACGGCGGTGCTCATCTTCCGAGCGATGGGTCATATCCTGTGGGGTGTAGTGGTTTTGCAGGCGCTGGAACATGCTGCCGTAACGATGGCCCAATAGATGCTGGATCATCAGGGCATAGGCCGGGTTGTCCGAGGCCTGGGCAATGCGGATATGGAACAGACGATCGCCGGGGTGGGTGTGGGACCCTTCGCGGTTGTCCTGAACGTTGCGTTCAAAAGCTTCGCGGATACCCGCCAACTCCTCGTCACTGGCATTGATCGCCGCCAGCGCCGCCGCTTCGGGCTCAATCAGGCGACGGGCCTGCAACAGCGCGAACGGTGGAATTTCGGCATTGAAGTCGATTTCAAGGTTCAGCTCGGGGTCCAGTTCTTTCCACTGGTTGCGCGTAGCCTGGGCCATAACCGGTTCATCTGACACCGCCTGCACCGGCGGCTCACAGACCAGTACCCCGTTACCGACGCGTACATCCACCAGCCCTATCACTTCAAGCGCAATCATCGCCTCACGTACCGAGGCACGACTTACACCCAGCAACTTGGCCAGTTCACGCTCGGCTGGCAAACGGCTGCCCGGCGGAAATTCACCGCTGTCGATCAAGGCGCGTAGCTGATCAGCGATTTGCCGATAAAGCCGTTGGTTATCAATAACTTGAAATGGCATCAGGAAATAAGCTCTGGTTTGGACAGCATTCGACAAGCACTTGGAGCTGAAAAAGACGCTTGTTGAAGCTTGAGGTGCATGCTACAAAAGGCCCAATGGCCTGACCATTGGATGGATATCGTAAAGCGATCATAGCAAACCTTATCCTTGTACTTGTGTCGTTTTGCCATTTGCTACGCCCCCAATGGCCTGACCATTGGGCCAACTATAAAAACAATGACATCGTAACGGAGCACCCATGGATCTTTCCGGCAAACGTGTGCTGATCACTGCCGCTGCGCAGGGGATTGGCCAGGCCACCGTCCAGGCATACCTCGCCGCCGGTGCCGAAGTCTTCGCCGCCGATATCAATGCCGGCGCCCTCGACGCCCTTGAGGGCGCGCACAAACATGTTCTGGACGTCACCGATGCTGCTGCCATCGAGCGCCTGGCCAAACAGCTGGGCCCACTGGATGTGCTGTTCAACTGCGCGGGCGTGGTGCACAGCGGCACTATCCTGGAATGCGAAGAAAAGGACTGGAACTTCGCCCTGGACCTCAACGTGACAGCCATGTACCGCATGATCCGCGCTTTTTTGCCGGGCATGCTGGGCAGCGGCGGAGGCTCGATCATCAACATGGCCTCGGTCGCCTCCAGCGTCAAAGGCGTGCCCAACCGTTTTGCCTACTGCGCCAGCAAAGGCGCGGTGATTGGCCTGACCCGTTCTGTAGCGGCTGACTTTGTGAGCCAGAACATCCGCTGCAACGCCATCTGCCCCGGCACCGTCGACTCCCCTTCCCTGCGCCAGCGTATTCGCGAACAGGCCGAGCGCGAAGGCCGCAGCGTGGACGAGGTGTATGCCGCCTTTGCCGCGCGCCAGCCCATGGGCCGCATTGGCACCGCCGAGGAAATCGCCCAGTTGGCGCTGTACCTGGGCTCAAGTGCCAGCGGCTTTACCACCGGCACGGCACAAATCATTGATGGCGGCTGGAGTAACTAGCCGCAAGCTTTTGACCTTGTGGGAGCGGGCTTGCTCGCGATTGGATCGCTGCGCTGTATCAGGCAAATCGCGCTGATGCCATCGCCAGCAAGCCCGCTCCCGCAACAAGCCTGCTCCCACTGGGCCCTGCCCCTCCCCCAAAAAGGATTGTTTATGAAACTGCTGCGTTACGGTGAAAAAGGCCAGGAGCGTCCCGCCCTGCTCGACAACGACGGCCAACTGCGCGATTTGTCGGCAGTGGTCGCGGATATCGCAGGCCAGACCCTGAGCCCCGAAAGCATTGCCCGCCTGCAAGATATCGACCCGTCCACCCTGCCACTGGTTGAGGGCTCCCCCCGTATCGGCGCCTGCGTCGGCCAGGTCGGAAAATTTATCTGCATCGGCCTGAACTACGCCGACCATGCTGCCGAAACCGGTGCCGCAATCCCCGCCGAACCGGTGGTGTTCAGCAAATGGACCAGCGCCATCGTCGGCCCCAACGACAACGTCGAAATCCCGCGCAATTCGCGCAAAACCGACTGGGAAGTCGAGCTGGGTGTGGTGATCGGTAAAGGCGGTCGCTATATCAGCGAAAACCAGGCCATGGAACACGTGGCCGGTTACTGCGTGATCAACGACATCTCCGAGCGCGAGTTCCAGCTGGAGCTGGGCGGTACCTGGGACAAAGGCAAAGGCTGCGACACTTTCGGCCCGCTGGGCCCGTGGCTGGTGACCCGCGACGAAATCGCCGATCCGCACCAGCTCGACCTGTGGCTGGAAGTGGATGGCCACCGCTACCAGAACGGCAACACCCGCACGATGATCTTCCAGATCCCGAAAATCATCAGCTACCTCAGCCAGTTCATGAGCCTGCAACCGGGGGATGTGATTTCCACCGGCACCCCGCCAGGCGTCGGCCTGGGTATCAAACCCGAGCCTGTCTACCTGCGTGCCGGCCAGACCATGCGCCTGGGCATCAGCGGGCTGGGCGAACAACAGCAACGCACCGTGAACGCCGACTGACAGGGAGCCATACCATGACCACAATTACTGCCGTACGGGTTGAAGACATCCGCTTCCCCACCTCGCAATCCCTCGACGGTTCTGACGCGATGAACCCGGACCCTGACTACTCGGCGGCCTATGTCATCCTCGAAACCGACACCCCCGGCCTTGAAGGCCATGGCCTGACCTTCACCATCGGCCGCGGCAACGAAATCTGCTGTGCCTCGATCAAGGCCCTGGCCAGCCTGCTGGTGGGTTTGAAGCTGGAGTGGATCGCCGAAGACATGGGCCGTTTCTGGCACCACGTGACCAGCGACAGCCAGTTGCGCTGGATCGGCCCGGACAAGGGCGCCATCCACCTGGCCACCGGTGCGGTGGTCAACGCCGCCTGGGACCTGTGGGCCAAGGCCGAAGGCAAGCCGGTGTGGCGTCTGGTGGCAGACATGAGCCCCGAAGAACTGGTGCGCTGTATCGACTTTCGTTATATCACCGACTGCATCACCCCGGCAGAAGCTCTGACCCTGCTGCGCGAGCGCGCCAATGGCAAGGCCGAGCGACTGGCCTTGCTCGAGGCTGAGGGCTACCCCTGCTACACCACCTCCGCCGGCTGGCTGGGCTATGCCGACGACAAGCTGCGCAGACTGTGTCAGGAAGCGGTGGATGCGGGCTTCTCTCACGTCAAATTGAAAGTCGGCCACGACCTGCAGGACGATATCCGCCGCGTGCGCATCGCCCGGGAAGTACTGGGCCCGGATCGCAAGCTGATGATCGACGCCAATCAGGTATGGGAAGTGGACGCGGCCATCGACTGGGTGCGCGAACTGTCATTCGCCAACCCGTGGTTTATCGAAGAGCCAACCAGCCCGGACGACGTCGAAGGTCATCGAAAAATCCGCCTGGGTGTCAGCCCGGTCAAGGTAGCGACCGGCGAAATGTGCCAGAACCGTATCGTGTTCAAGCAACTGATCATGCGTGAAGCCATTGACGTGGTGCAGATCGACGCCTGCCGCCTGGGCGGGGTCAATGAAGTGCTGGCCGTGATGCTGATGGCCGCCAAGTACAACCTGCCGGTATGTCCGCACGCAGGCGGCGTTGGTCTGTGCGAGTACGTGCAGCACCTGTCGATGATCGACTACCTGTGCATCGCCGGGACTCACGAAGGCCGGGTGGTGGAATTTGTCGACCATCTGCACGAGCACTTCGAAGACCCCTGCGTGATCCGCAACGCGGCCTATATGCCACCACAGGCTCCGGGCTTCTCGATCCAGATGAAGGCCACCTCCCGCGAGCAGTACCGCTACCGGGGCTAAGCAAACGGACGGAGTACAACAATAATGTCGTCCCCACACTCACTACGACTGGATGCACACCAGCACTTCTGGCGCTATGACGCCGCGGCCTATCCGTGGATAGGTCGCGACATGAGCGGTTTGCGCCAGGACTTTACCCCCGATGATCTGCGGCCCTTGCTCGATGCTGGCGGATTCGACGGTTGCATCGCCGTGCAGGCCCGCGCCTGTGCCAGTGAAACCGATCAACTGTTGCAACTGGCGCAGCGCTACCCGTGGATTCGCGCCGTGGTGGGCTGGGTCGACCTGTGTGCCCGCGACCTTGAGCAATCGCTTGAACGCTGGGCGCAAGCGCCGGTTTTGCGTGGCTTTCGTCATCAGTTGCAGGACGAACCCTCGCTCGCCCAGTTTATCCAAAATCCGGGGTTCAGCCGTGGCTTGCATACCTTGCAACGCCAGGGACTGGTCTACGAAGTGCTGGTCAAGGCCCGGGATCTGCGCACGTTTACCGAACTGTGCCAGCAGCATGACCAGCACCATCTGGTACTCGACCACCTGGGCAAACCCGATATCCAGGCCGGGGACTTGAAAACCTGGGCCAGCCAACTGGCACCGTTGGCGGCCCTGCCCCACGTCAGCTGCAAGTTGTCAGGGCTGATCACCGAAGCCCATTGGCAGGACTGGTCCAGCGCACAACTGACGCCCTATTTGCACATGGCACTGGAACTGTTTGGCCCCGAGCGCCTGATGTTCGGTTCCGACTGGCCGGTGTGCCTGTTGGCCAGCGACTACGAGGCCACTCACACCCTGGTCGCCAGCGTGTCAGAGCACGCGGCCATCTGGGGTGGTACGGCGTGCCGCGTCTACAACATAGAGGGAGTGACGCAATGAATCTGCATCTGCAAGACAAGGTGTTTATCGTGACCGGCGGCGGCTCGGGGATCGGCGCAGCCATCACCCTGGGGCTGGCTGACGAAGGTGCGATCCCGGTGATTTTCGGCCACAGCCCGCTGTCCGATGAGCTGGCCCGGCAATTGGATCAGCGCGGGGCGCAGAGCCTGTTTGTGCAGGTCGAACTGCGCGACGAAGACGCCTGCCGCGCGGCAGTCGCCAGCGTGCTGCAACGCTTCGGCCGCATCGACGGGCTGGTCAATAACGCCGGGGTCAACGATGGCGTTGGCCTTGAAGCCGGGCGCTCGGCCTTTGTCGAGTCACTGGAAAAAAACCTCATCCATTATTATCTCATGACCCATCTGTGCGTCGATGCGCTCAAGGCCAGCCGCGGTGCCATCGTCAATATCAGCTCCAAGACGGCCCTCACCGGGCAAGGCGGGACCAGCGGCTACACCGCCGCCAAGGGCGCGCAACTGTCGTTGACCCGCGAATGGGCCACTTCATTGCTGGCTGACGGGATCCGGGTCAATGCGGTGATCCCGGCCGAAGTCATGACCCCCTTGTACGAGCGCTGGATCGACACCTTCGCCGACCCGCAAGCCAAGCTGGCGAGCATTGTTGAAAAAATTCCCCTGGGCCGGCGCATGACCACGGCCGCAGAAATCGCCGACAGCGTGCTGTTTTTGCTCTCCCCGCGCGCCTCCCACACCACCGGGCAATGGCTGGTGGTGGACGGTGGCTACACCCACCTGGACCGGGCGCTGACATGAACCGCCAATGCCTGGCGCTGGACCTTAAGGACGACCCGGCGCTGATTGCCGAGTATGAGCGCTTGCACCAGAACATCTGGCCGCAGATCAGCGCCCATTTGCGCGGGTATGGCGTGCTCGACATGCAGATATGGCGCCTGGGCACGCGGCTGTTCATGGTCATGGACACAGCCCCCGAGTTCAGTGCCGAAGCTTTTGCCCTGGCTGGCGCCAGCGACCCCAAGGTGCAGGAATGGGAAGCGCTGATGTGGCGTTTTCAGCAGCCTACACCCTGGACAAAGCCCGGTGAAAAATGGGCGCCAATGGCACAGATTTTTAGCCTGAAAGATTCTCCCTGACCCTGTGGGAGCGAGCCTGCTCGCGATGGCATCACCGCGGTGGTCAGGCAAACCGAGCCGCCTGCATCGCGAGCAGGCTCGCTCCCACAGGGTGTAGATCCACGCAAACCACAACGCCGAACTCACAACAATAAAAAGGAGATGCGTCATGTCACTCAAGCACCCGAACGTCGCAGCGCCGTCCTTTACCCGGGCGGTCACGTCCTATCGCCGGGCACTGATCCTGGTCACCTGCCTGTTCTTTCTCTGGGGCCTGTCCTATGGCTTGCTCGATGTGCTCAACAAGCACTTCCAGGAAACCCTGCACGTCAGCAAGGCGCAGTCGGGCCTGCTGCAAAGCGCCTACTTTGGCGCGTATTTTCTGATAGCCCTGCCCGCCGGTTTGCTGATGGACAGGTACGGCTACAAGGCCGGCATCCTGCTGGGCCTGTGCCTCTACGCCACTGGCGCCCTGCTGTTTATGCCCGCCGCTGCGGCGCAGAGTTTTCAGTTTTTCCTGTTCGCGCTGTTTGTGATTGCCTGCGGCCTGGGCTGCCTGGAAACCGCCGCCAACCCCTACGCCACGGTGCTGGGTGAACCCGCCGGTGCCGAGCGCCGCCTGAACCTGGCGCAGTCGTTCAACGGCCTGGGGCAGTTTTTCGGCCCCTTGATTGGCGGCGCACTGTTCTTCAGCGGTGCCAACAGCACCGACACCACACAATCGCTGCAAATGACCTATCTGGTGATTGCCGCACTGGTGTTGCTGGTGGCCATCCTTATCGCCCGCACTGCGCTGCCCGACCTGCGCGAGCAGGAAGTGCAAGTTGCGCAGCACGACCACAAAGGCCTGTGGCAACACCGCGAATTCGTCACGGGGGTTATCACCCAGTTCTTTTATGTGGGAGCACAAGTTGGCGTGGGGGCGTTTTTTATCAACTACGTCACCGAGCACTGGGCGCAGATGAGCAGCCAGCAAGCCGCGTATCTGCTTTCGGTGGCCATGCTCAGCTTTATGTTCGGACGCTTTTTCAGCACCTGGCTGATGGGCAGGGTCAATGCCCAGCGCCTGCTGCTGATCTATGCGCTGATCAACGTGGCGCTGTGTGCGGTGGTGGTGCTGGGGTTTGAAGGTGTATCGGTGGTCGCGCTGGTGGCGACGTTCTTCTTTATGTCGATCATGTTCCCCACCCTGTTTGCCATGGGCGTGAAAAACCTCGGCCCACATACCAAGCGCGGCAGCTCGTTCATGATCATGGCCATTGTTGGCGGCGCGCTGCTGCCCTATGTGATGGGTCTGGTGGCCGACCACTCCTCCACGGCCGTGGCCTATCTGTTGCCAATGGGCTGTTTTGTAATCGTCGCTGCCTATGCCCGTGCTGCCCTGAAAAAAATCTGATTGCTGTACTCCACAAAAACAATAACGGAGCACCCCATGACCAACCCCGCACTGCAACAGGCGCTGAGCAAGATCCGCTGGCGCATCCTGCCCTTTGTCGCCCTGATGTTCGCCATGGCGATCATCGATCGTTCCAATATCGGCTTTGCCAAACACGCCCTGCAGGCGGACACCGGCCTGAGCAACGCGGCATTTGCCCTGGGTGCGGGGATTTTCTTTATCGGCTATGCCGTGTTCGAAGTACCGAGCAACCTGATGCTGCACAAGATCGGCGCACGCATCTGGCTGAGCCGGATCATGGTGACCTGGGGCCTGGTCTCAGCGGCGATGATGTTTGCCCACGACGAAACCAGCTTCTATATCCTGCGGTTTCTGCTGGGCGTAGCCGAAGCCGGGCTATCGCCGGGGGTGGTGTTGTACCTGACCTACTGGTTCCCGCAGAACCAGCGTGGCTCGGCCTATGGCATTTACTATTTTGGCGTGCCGGTGTCGTTGATGGTGGGCGGCCCGGTATCGGGCTGGTTGCTGGAAAGCGCGCAGTTCGGCCTTACCGGCTGGCAATGGATGTTTGTCACCGAAGGCCTGGCGGCCTCGATCATCGGCGTATTCGCGTTCTTCTACCTGACCGACAAACCCCGGGATGCCAAGTGGCTGAACACCGAAGAAAAGGCCGCGATCGAACACGAGCTGGAAAAAGAGCAACTGCAAAAAGCCAACAAAGGCCCGTCGTCGTGGCGTGCAGCAATGTTCAACCCGGTGGTGCTGTACTTCACCCTGATCTACTTCACCATTCAGGTCAGCGTGTATGGCGTGCTGTTCTACCTGCCAACGCGGATCGCCGAGTTGCTGGGTACCGGCATTGGCCTTAAGGTCGGCGCCCTGACCTCCATTCCGTGGATTGCCACCGTATGCATGCTGTACCTGGTGACACGCCATGCTGACCGCAAGGGCCAACAAACCCGCTATGCCGCATTGATGCTGGCAATGGCCGCAGTGGGCATGATCGGCTCGACCTTGAGTGGCAACCTGGTGCTGGTGATTATGGCGTTCTGCGTGGCTGCCGCCGGTTTTATCACCGTGCAACCGTTGTTCTGGACACTGCCTACCCGCTTTCTGGGTGGTGCAGCGGCGGCCAGCGGGATTGCCGTGATCGGTGCCCTGGGCAACCTGGGCGGTTTTCTTGCACCCACGGTCAAAACCTGGGCCGAGGGCTACTTCAACAACCCGCACGCGGGCATGTACTTTCTGGCCGGCACGGCGCTGCTGGGCGCATTGATGCTGATTCGCTCAGCGAGGGCGAGCGGCAATCCGGGCAAACTCCCGGCCCCGGCAGCCACACCACACTGAGGGGCACTGCGGGTATTAACACGGGTCACATGTGAGCTACATTGGGTAACAAACAACAGCCCGTAAACTCACAAAGGGTGACCCGTGAATACCAATCAAAAACTGCGCACCTTCGACCTGATCCGTGAAGCGGTACTGCCCGAGTACCGCGACCGCGTAAACGAATACCTGAGCCTCTACGAAGAGACGCTGCACAGCGCAAACACTCCGACTGCCGACATCCAGGCCAGTGCCCAACAGCTGCGCGGCTACCTGCGCGGCCTCAACACCACCCGGGTGCTGGGCATGGCTGACTGGGAAGAACTGGACCGGCGCATTACCGAGTCGTGGTTGTAACGGTAAACACCTATCCCCCTGTGGGATCAAACCCAGATTGCGTACCACAAGGGGTAGTCCCCCACCCGCTGGACCAGCCCGGCGCGCAGCGGGTTGGCAATCACATAACGGGCCATCTGCTTGATATCTTCATCACGCCGCAAGGCATGGTCGTGGTAGCCCTGCTGCCAACGGCAGCCTGTTTGCCCAGTGGACTGGTTGATTGCGCGGGTGCTCAACGATTTTGTGCGACACATCAACTCATCCAGCGAGCCTTTATCAAGGCTGATCAGCCAATGAAAGTGATCCGGCATCACCACCCATGCCAGCGAAGTGGCCAGCCCCTGCTCTTGTGCCCGCTTGAACTGTTCGACCACCCGTCGGCCTACACGCCAGTTCAGGAAAATCGGTTGGCGTTCAAGCGTATTGGCGGTCAGAAGATAAATGCGATTTTGCTCGCTGTAACGACCACGGCGCAGGCGGTGGGAGGCAGAAAAAGAAGGCATGGCCTGACTCTATGAGTTGATGAATTTCAAAGGCTAGTCAGTAGCGGGCCAGCCACAACGGGCATCGTTTGACGGGATATGTCGTGGGACTTTTTTGTGATCACCGCAAACCTGTGGGAGTTGGATTGCCTGCGATGCAAACAACGCGGTCTGGCTGGAGCACTCCGGGGATGCCATCGCGAGCAAGCCCGCTCCCACAGAGGTACGCGGCTGACCCCGGATTTTGTGAGCACCGCAAAACCTGTGGGAGCTGGCTTGCCTGCGATGCACACAACGCGGTTTGGCTGGCGCACCCCGGGGATGCCATCGCGAGCAAGCCCGCTCCCACAGAGGTACGCGGCTGACCCCGGATTTTGTGAGCACCGCAAAACCTGTGGGAGCTGGCTTGCCTGCGATGCACACAACGCGGTCTGGCTGGCGCACCCCGGGGATGCCATCGCGAGCAAGCCCGCCCCCATAAGGGCTCAGTCAGGCGGGAGCAAGGGTGGCCAAGGGCGCTTCCGGTGCCTGCGGCTCCTTGAGCAACGCAAAGTAGGCAAAGGCCGAACACGCCGCCACCACCGCACTGATCACAAATGCCGAGGAAAACGAACCGCTCTGCTGCACGCTGAATCCAGTCAGGATCGGCGCTATGGAACCTGCCAGGTAACCGCCAAAGTTCTGGATCGAGCCAAACGAAGCCACACGCTCCGACGGCACAATGGTGTTGACGATCATCCACGCCGTGGCACTGGAGATGTTGATAAAGAACATGGTCAGGCACAGCAGGATCACGCACGCCACCACGTTGGTGGTAAAGGCCACAATCAGGGTAAACAGCGCCCCGCCCAGCAGCCCCAGAATCACCATCAGCTTGCGGCTGGCCAATACCCGCATGCCTCGCGCCACCAGTCGATCACAGCATTTACCGGCCACAATGGTGCCCAACGCGCCAAACAAATAAGCCAGCGATACCACCCAGGCCGTGCGATACAGATCCAGACCGTGCTCACGCTCAAAATAACCGGGCAACCAGGTGAGATTGAGCCAGATCATGTAAATCACACCTATAAACCCGAGGAACGCCCCCCAGGTGTTGCGATCCCTGAACAACGAGGTCCAGCGCACTTTCGCCGCCTTGACCTGTTGCACCGGCACCGGTTCCGCACGACCTGTCTCGGCCATGTATTGCGCCTTCCTCTTGTAGAACTTGAACCAGCACAGTGCCAATACCAGTCCCATGACGCCGGTAAGGATAAACATCCCGCGCCAGCCCAGATGCACCATGAAAACAGTCAACAACGGCGGGGCCAGGCACGGGCCGATACAGGTCGAAGACCACACCCAGCCGGTCGCCGTGCCGCGCTCCTGGGTATCGAACCACTCCGACAATGCCTTGGCCGCCGAAGGAAACACCGGCGCCTCACCTATCCCCAGCAACACCCGCAAGCCGACCAGATGGCCATAGCTGCTGAACAGGCCGAAGGCCGCCTGCGCAACCGACCACACCACCAGCGATCCACCCAGTGCCAGCTTGCTGCCCAACTTGTCGATCAAGGCACCAAGAGGCAGTTGTGAAAAGGCGTAGGCAATGGAGAACGCCGAGAGCATCACCCCCATTTGCATCGGGCTGATGGCCAGGTCTTTCTGGATGGTGGTGTTGGCGATGGATAAGGCGCTGCGGTCAAGGTAGTTGACCACGCCAATCAGGAACAGGAAGAAGATCGTCAGCGTCTTGTAGCTTTTTATTGTTCTCATACGCGCCTCTCATGAGCGGTTGCGCCCCTACCCGACAGGTGGGGCGACGCTCACTTTAGAGGGCGGTTTGGCCTGTGCCCAATTACATCATTCCATCAGTTAATAACCGCGCGTTATCAAGGTGTCTGGCGAGCACCGCGCAGGGCATCGGGACCACTTAACAAGGCGTCGATAAAGGCTTTTGCCGACCACTGCGGGACATCGTTGCGCCGGGTAATCACCCCGTAGTCAGCCAGCACCAGCGGAAACGGCAAGGCCAGGCGGGTCAGGCGCCCGGCCTGGATTTCCGGTTCGACCATCGACTCGGCCAGCATCGCCACCGACGGCGTGGTTTGCAGCAGTTGCATGGTGGTCTGCAAGGACACGGTTTCGACGGTGTTTTCCGGGGTCTGCATGCCTGCTTCGACGAAGGCTTTTTCCACCCGCGCGCGCATCGGCGTGCCCGTCGGGTAAATCACCCACGGCCAACTGCCCAAATCCGCCAGTGGCACTTCACTGGCCCCGGCCAGCGGGTGCTGGCTGCCCGTAACCAGGCACAATGGCTCCGGCGCCAGCGCCTGGAATTCAAACAACTCACGATGACGATCGAGGGTAAAACGGGCCACCACCAGGTCCAGTTCCTTGTGTTCGAGCAAGGTCAGCATATTGGCACTGGTGCCCTCAAGCACTTGCACGGTGAGCAACGGCCAGTCCTGCTTGACCCGCACAATGGCAGCAGGCACGGCCAGGGCTGTGGCCGCATAAATGGTGCCGACCTTGATCAGGCCATGCCCACCCTTGCGCAGATGGTTGATCTGGCTGACAAACTGACCGGTGTCGTTCAACGCGATCTGGGCAAAACGGGCCACATGGCTGCCCAGATCGGTAAGGGTCATGCTGCGCGGCAAACGGGCAAATACTTCGAAGCCAAGCTGGTGCTCGATTTCGCGCAACATCTTGCTCACAGCTGGCTGGCTGATGCTCATTTCCTGCGCAGTCGCATGCATGTTTTGCGTGCGCGCCAGGGTGTCGATCAGCACCAAATGGCGAAACCGCAGCCAGTTGCACAACTGGTTAAATCCGACATCCGCCATCCGATAACCCCCGGTTATTAAGACCTGAGAATATCTCATTGGCGATTATCGCAAAGCAATATTAGTGTGCAGCTGTTGGGCCAAATAATAACAACGGACTTTCGTCATGAACCTAGCCAACAAACGTGTGCTGATAACTGCTGCGGCGCAAGGCATAGGCCGCGCTTCGGTACTGGCCTTTCGCGATGCGGGCGCGCAGGTCATCGCCACCGACCTGCATGTCGAAGCCCTGCAAGATATCCCCGGTATTCAAGTCCTGCCCCTGGACGTGACCCAAGCTTGCGCCATCGATGCCATCTGCCAGCAACTGGGCGCTATCGACGTGCTGTTCAACTGCGCCGGCTATGTGCACAGCGGTGCCCTGCTGGAGTGCGACGAGCAGGCCTGGCAATTTTCTTTCGACCTCAATGTCACCGCCATGTACCGCATGATCCGCGGCTTCCTCCCCGGCATGCTGGAAAACGGCGGCGGCTCGATCATCAACATGGCTTCGGTGGCCTCCAGCGTCAAAGGCGTGCCCAACCGCTTTGCCTACACCGCCAGCAAGGCTGCGGTGATCGGCCTGAGCAAATCGGTCGCCGCCGACTACGTGCGCCAGGGCATTCGCTGCAACGCCATTTGCCCCGGCACGGTGGACTCCCCTTCGCTACGCCAGCGCATCGCCGAACAGGCCCTTGAGCAAGGGCGCTCCGAAGCTGAGGTCTATCAGGCCTTTGTTGACCGCCAGCCCATGGGCCGCATCGGCAGCGCTGAAGAAATCGCACAACTGGCGCTGTACCTGGCCAGCGATGCCAGCAGCTATACCACCGGCACCGTCCAGGTGATCGATGGCGGGATGAGTAATTAAGCATTTTGTGGGAAACCCTGTGGGAGCGAGCCTGCTCGCGATGCAGGCACCTCGGTGTTTAAGTGGCACCGCATTGATGCATTCGCGAGCAGGCTCGCTCCCACACTAGATTTATTTCCATGCACCAAAGGAGCTTTTATGAAACTGCTGCGCTACGGCGATAAAGGTCAGGAAAAACCCGGCCTGCTCGATGCCCAAGGCAATATCCGCGATTTGTCGGCGCATATCGCCGACGTTGCAGGCGCTGCGCTGTCAGCCGCAAGCCTGGAAACACTGAGCAAAATCGACCCCGCCAGTTTGCCCCTCGTCAGCGGTACGCCACGTATCGGCGCCTGCGTCGGCCAGGTCGGCAAGTTTATCTGCATCGGCCTGAACTACGCCGACCACGCTGCCGAGTCGGGCCTGGCGGTGCCGTCGGAACCGGTGGTATTCAGCAAATGGACCAGCGCCATCTGCGGTCCCAACGACAACGTGGAAATCCCCCGCGACTCGACCAAAACCGACTGGGAAGTCGAGCTGGGCGTGGTGATCGGCAAGGGTGGACGCAATATCGATGAACATAACGCCCTGGAGCACGTGGCCGGATACTGCGTGATCAACGATGTGTCGGAGCGCGAATGGCAGATCGAACGTGGCGGCACCTGGGACAAGGGCAAGGGCTTTGACACCTTTGGCCCCCTCGGACCATGGCTGGTGACCCGCGATGAGATCAGCGACCCGCACCAGCTCGACCTTTGGCTTGAAGTCGACGGACAGCGCTACCAGAACGGCAACACCCGCACCATGGTCTTTCAGATCCCGGCCCTGATTGCTTACCTGAGCCGCTGCATGTCGCTGCAACCGGGCGACGTGATTTCCACCGGCACACCGCCGGGTGTGGGCCTGGGGATCAAACCAACCCCGGTGTACCTGCGCGCAGGCCAGGTCATGCACCTGGGCATCAGCGGCCTTGGCGAACAGCGCCAGCTCACCGTACAGGCCGACTGACTTCACGCTCACACAACTATAAGAAAGGGTTTTACACATGCGCATTCTGATTACTGGCGGCACCGGCTTTATCGGCAAACAACTGGCCCAGCGCCTGCTCGACATGAACAGCCTGACCTTTGAAGGCCAGGCGCCTCGCACCATTGAGCGCATCGTGTTGTTCGACGCCTTTGCCGGCGAAGATGTGCCGAGCGACCCGCGTATCGAACTGGTGACCGGCGATATAGCCGACCCCGATGTCATCGCCCGCGTCACCGATGGCGTGGATCTGGTATGGCATCTGGCAGCCGTGGTCAGCTCGGCGGCCGAAGCGGATTTCGACCTGGGCATGCAGGTCAACCTGCACGGCCTGATGCTGCTGCTCGAAACCCTGCGCAAGCAAGGCAACGCGCCGCGCTTCGTCTACGCCAGCGGTTTTGCAGTATTCGGCGGCGCCCTGCCGCCAGTAGTCGATGACAACACCGTGCTTACCCCGCAATCGTCCTACGGCATGCAAAAAGCCGTAGGCGAATTGCTGGTCGCCGACTATGCGCGCAAAGGCTTTGTCGACGGCCGGGTGCTGCGCCTGCCAACCGTGGCTGTACGCCCCGGCAAGCCGAACAAGGCGGCCTCGACCTTCTTCAGTTCGATCATCCGCGAGCCACTGGTGGGCCTGCCTGCCGTATGCCCGGTACGCCCGGATACCCAGGTTTACCTCACCTCGCCGCGGCGCATTATTGAGTCGATGCTGCTGGGCATGACCCTGTCACCAGAAACCCTGGGCAACCAGCGCATTATCCCGCTGCCGGGCGTGACCACCACCGTGGCCGACATGGTCGCGGCGCTGCAACGGGTGGCCGGTGATGACGTGGCCAAACTGATTCGCTGGGAGCCCGACGCGACTATCCAGCGTATCGTCGAAAGCTGGCCGAGCAAGGTAGAAGCCCCCCGCGCCCGTGCCCTGGGCTTTACCGCCGACGCGGACTTCGATGCCATCGTGCGCGCACATATCGAGGATACGGCCGAGAAATAACCCACCACCCCCTTGTGGGAGCGGGCTTGCTCGCGATCAAGGCGACGCGGTGCAACTGAAGCCCCGCAGCGATCCCATCGCGAGCAAGCCCGCTCCCACAAAAAGCCCTGTCTCACCCAAATGCTGCAACGCTCACGCTACTCACAACAATAAAAACTGAGGTCGTGCCACATGACTACTCCACTCACCGATGTCTCGGACATCGAACAACAGACAATCAAGCGCGTGACCAGGCGCATGATTCCTTTTCTTGTACTGCTGTTTGTGGTCGCCTTTCTGGACCGCAACAACGTCGGTTTCGCCGCACTGCGCATGAACGAAGATATCGGCATCAGCCAGACCATTTATGGCCTGGGCGCAGGTATTTTCTTCCTCGGCTATTTCATGTTCGAAGTGCCGAGCAACATTTTGCTGCACCGCTACGGCGCCCGTGTATGGATCGCGCGGATCATGGTGACCTGGGGCATCATCGCCGGCGCCATGGGCTTCCTGCAGACACCCATCCACTTCATTTCCCTGCGCGTGCTGCTGGGTATTGCCGAAGCCGGGTTCTTCCCTGGCGTGATCTATCTGCTGTCGCTGTGGTTCCCGAGCCGCTATCGCGCACGCATGATCGCCTCGTTTTATCTGGGCGTACCCATCGCGCAAATCATCGGCGCACCGCTGTCGGTGGGCCTGATGGAGATGGGCGATGCCTGGGGCTTTGTCGGCTGGCGCCTGATGTACATCGTCGAAGCCGTACCGGCGGTGATCCTCGGTGTGGTGTGCTACTTCTACCTCACCGACCACCCGGCCGATGCCCACTGGCTGACCGACAAACAGCGCACCTGGCTGATCAACACCCTGGCCCAGGAAGAGCGCAACAAACCGCTGGTGGTGGGAGTACAACCGTCCAAGGGCCAGATGATCCGCAAGGCCCTGTGCAACCGCCAGGTATGGCTGCTGGCACTGGTGTATTTCGGCATCACCTCGGGCTCCAACGCGATGAACTTCTTCATGCCAACGGTTCTGGCATCGTTCCGCGGTACCTTCGGCCTGGAAATCGGCCTGATGCAGAACGGCCTGATCACCGCCATTCCCTATGCCGTTGCTGCTGTGGCGATGATCTGGTGGAGCCGGCGCTCTGACCGCCTGCAAGAACGTCACTGGCATGCCGGCGGGGCCGCCATGCTCGCGGCAGTGTCGATTGCCGTGGCGCTGTGGCTCAACCAGCCGTGGATCATCGTTATCGGTTTTATCTTGCTGGCGATGGGCGTGTACAGCGCGATCAACGTGTTCTGGGCAGTCCCCGGGCAAGTGTTGACCGGTGTCGGCGCAGCCGTGGGTATTGGCCTGATCAACTCCATCGGTAACCTCAGCGGTTTTATCGGCCCTTACCTGACCGGCTACCTGTTCACCGTGACCGGCAGCTACACCCCGGGGTTTCTGGTGATCGCCGCACTGGTTGGCCTGGGTGGCCTGGGCATGGTGCTGATGCCGCGCAATAAAGAATCGCAAATTGGCGCCGCACTGGCCCCTGCCACTGGAGGAAAAGCATGAACCTGCCAAGCGTAGCCTTTATCGGTACCGGGATCATGGGCCTGCCCATGGCCCGCAACCTGCTGCACGCCGGCTTCCCGGTGCGGGCCTGGAACCGCTCCCCGGGCAAGTTGCAGGCGCTGGCAACACTGGGGGCGGCGGTTGCGCCGACCCCGGCAGGCGCGGCAGACGGTGCTCAGGTGCTGATCTGCATGCTCAGCGATGGCCCAACCTGTGACGAGGTGCTGTTTGGTGAAAACGGTGCCGCCCTGGCACTGGCACCGGGGGCACTGGTGATCGTGATGAGTTCGATCCCGGTCGACACCGCCGTTGAACAGGCGCGGTTGTGTGCCGAACGCCGCCTGCGCTACCTCGACGCCCCGGTGTCGGGGGGCGAGCGCGGGGCGCGAGAAGCCAGCCTGGCAATCATGGTTGGCGGCGAAACGGCCGCCTTTGAGCAGGGCCGCGAAGTACTGGCCGCCATGGGCCGCCCGGTGCACGTCGGCCCGGCGGGCACCGGCGAGTTGTCCAAGCTGGTCAACCAGTTGATCGTCGCCAGCACCATCGCCACCGTCGCCGAAGGCCTGCTGCTGGCCGAGCGCGGTGGCGCCGACCCGGCGAAAGTCCACGAGGCGCTGATGGGCGGTTTTGTCGACTCGCCGATCTGGCGCCAGCACGGCCAACGCATGCTGAACAACGATTTCACTCCCGGTGGCCCGGCCAAATGGCAGCTCAAGGACACCCGCACCGCCCTCGCCCAGGCGCAGAAGCTGGGCCTGGACCTGCCGGTCGGCCGCCTGGTGGACAGCCTGTTTGCCGCCATGGTCGAGGCCGGTGACGGCGAACTCGACCACGCCGGACTGATCCGCCAGTTGCGCCGCAACAACCCATTGCCTGAATAAAATAATCAGCCGGAGCCTGCCATGACCGATTCAACCCCACGCCGCCTGCGCAGCCAGCTGTGGTTCGACGACCCAAGCCACGCCGACCTGACCGCACTGTATGTGGAACGCTACATGAACCAGGGCCTGACCCGCGCTGAACTGCAATCGGGGCGGCCTATTATCGGCATCGCCCAGACCGGCAGTGACCTGACGCCCTGCAACCGCCATCACATCGAACTGGCCAAGCGGGTCAAGGACGGCATTCGCGATGCAGGTGGCATCCCGATGGAGTTTCCGGTACACCCGATTGCCGAGCAGTCGCGCCGCCCCACCGCGGCCCTCGACCGCAACCTCGCCTACCTGGGCCTGGTCGAGGTGCTGCATGGTTACCCGCTGGACGGCGTAGTGCTGACCACCGGTTGCGACAAAACCACCCCGGCCTGCCTGATGGCAGCGGCCACCACCGACCTGCCTTCCATCGTGCTGTCCGGCGGGCCGATGCTCGACGGCTGGCACAAAGGCCAGCGCATTGGTTCGGGCACCGTACTGTGGCATGCGCGCAATCTGCTCAGCGCCGGCGAAATCGATTACGAAGGCTTCATGACCCTGACCACCGCATCATCGCCGTCCGTGGGTCACTGCAACACCATGGGCACTGCGCTGTCGATGAACGCCCTGGCCGAGGCACTGGGTATGTCCCTGCCCGGCTGCGCGAGCATCCCGGCACCGTACCGCGAGCGCGGGCAAATGGCCTATGCCACCGGCATGCGCATCGTCGACCTGGTGCGCGAAGACGTACGCCCCTCCCAGATCATGACCCACGCAGCCTTCGAAAACGCCATTGCCGTGGCCTCGGCGCTGGGCGCATCCACCAACTGCCCGCCACATCTGATTGCCATCGCCCGCCACAGCGGTATCGAGCTGTCACTGGAAGACTGGCAGCGCGTCGGCGAAGACGTGCCCTTGCTGGTCAACTGCATGCCCGCCGGCGAGTACCTGGGTGAAAGCTTCCACCGCGCAGGCGGTGTACCGGCGGTGATGCATGAACTGGACAAGGTCGGCCGCCTGCACCGCGACTGCCTCACGGTCAGTGGCCGCAGCATGGGTGACGTGGTTGCCGACTGCGTCACCGGCGACCGTGACGTGATCCGCTCCTACGAAGACCCGCTGATGCACCGAGCCGGTTTTATCGTACTCAGCGGCAACTTCTTCGACAGTGCCATCATGAAAATGTCAGTGGTGGGCGAAGCCTTTCGCAAGACCTACCTCAGCGACCCGTTGCAACCCAACAGCTTCGAAGCGCGGGCCATTGTGTTCGAGGGCCCGGAAGACTACACGGCGCGGATCAACGACCCTTCGCTGGACATCGACGAGCGCTGCATTCTGGTGATTCGAGGCTGCGGCACCGTGGGCTTCCCCGGCAGCGGCGAGGTCGTGAACATGGCGCCACCTTCCAACCTGATCAAGGCCGGGATCGACTCCCTGCCCTGCATGGGTGATGGCCGCCAAAGCGGCACTTCGGCCAGCCCGTCAATTCTCAACATGTCCCCGGAATCTGCGGTGGGTGGCGGTCTGTCGTTACTGCGCACCGGCGATCGCCTGCGCGTCGACCTCAACGCGCGCAGCGTCAACCTGCTGGTGGACGAAAGCGTGCTCAACGAACGCCGCCAGGAACCGCTGCCACCGCTGGCCCCGTCACAAACTCCGTGGCAGGAGCTGTACCGCCAACTGGTCGGCCAGCTCTCCACCGGCGGCTGCCTCGAACCGGCCACCCTGTACTGGCGCGTGATCCCGGAAAACGGCCCGCCCCGTCACTCCCACTAGACACGACAAACACATTACCTGTGGGAGCGGGCTTGCTCGCGAAGCAGACACTGCAGATGGTCAGCCAACCCGTGGTGACTTGATCGCGACCAAGCTCGCTCCCACCAAGCACTCTTTTCAAGGATCACGTATATGCAAACGCTGCAATTGACCATAGAAAACACCCTGCCCGATGACTGGCAGCGCGCCACCCTGGTCGGTCGCGTGTGGTTGCCCGGCGAACGTGGCGGCCCGGCCGTGGTGGTGATTCGTGACGGTGAAGTAATCGACTGCACGGCCCACTTCCCCACCCTGAGCCTGCTGCTCGATAGCGACAACCCGCTGCAAGCCGTGCGTGAAATCCGCGGCACCGTATTGGGCACGATCCAGGCCTTGCTGGCCAACAGCGGCGAGCAGCACGACATGGCCAAACCCTACCTGCTGGCCCCGGCAGACCTGCAAGTGATCAAGGCGGCGGGTGTCACCTTTGCTGCCAGCATGATCGAACGGGTGATCGAGGAAAAAGCCGGAGGCGATGCCCACCGTGCCGAAGAGGTTCGTGCCCTGGTGCACGAAGTGATTGGTAATAACCTGCGCGACCTGCGCCCCGGCTCGCCAGAAGCCATGCGCCTCAAACAAGTGCTGATCGAACAGAACATGTGGTCGCAGTACCTGGAAGTGGGCATCGGCCCCGACGCCGAAATTTTCACCAAGGCACCGATCCTCGCTGCGGTGGGCAGCGGCAGCGCCATTGGCATCCACCCCGGTTCAAGCTGGAACAACCCGGAGCCGGAAGTGGTGCTGGCGGTAGACAGCCAGGGCCGAATCCACGGCGCGACCCTGGGCAACGACGTCAACCTGCGCGACTTCGAAGGTCGCAGCGCGTTACTGCTGAGCAAGGCCAAGGACAACAACGCCTCCTGTGCACTGGGGCCCTTTATTCGCCTGTTTGACGAACACTTCAACCTCGACGACGTGCGCCATTGTGAAGTGACCTTGCGTGTTGAAGGTGTCGATGGCTACGTGCTGAACGGTAAAAGCTCAATGAACCAGATCAGCCGCGATCCGGCGGACCTGGCCGAACAGACGCTCAACGCCAACCACCAGTACCCGGACGGTTTTGTCCTGTTCCTGGGTACCCTGTTCGCTCCTACCGAAGACCGCGACCAGCCGGGCCAGGGGTTTACCCATAAGGCCGATGATGTTGTAAGCATCTCGTCACCGACACTGGGAGCGTTGCACAACCGCGTGACCGGCAGCGACCAGGCGCCACAATGGGCGTTCGGGGTCAGTGCACTGATGAAGAACCTGGCGGGCCGCGGGCTGCTCGGCCAGGCCTGACTGGCTGATTGAAAGCCACAAAAAAGGCCCCGCCTGTTCAACAGTGCGGGGCCTTTGCGTATCTGGTGTCCCAGGCGGGGTTCGAACTCTTATCTGGGTGAACCAACCTAGAATCAGAAAACTGAATTAATACTTATCGATAATAATCAATGGGATAAGCTGACGCAAGGTGCATATTTGTAATAAGTGCCCAGACTCCTGTACCGGCAGCGCAAGCCGAGCCGTTGAGGCTGATTAAAGACAACTTATGAAAGGTAAATAAGGAAAATCAAGGCCTTGTCATCCTGAACAAGATGGCCCTTGGCCATGGCCACGCGAGTTTAGCTATCCGGTGAGGTCGAACCTGATTCAGCATTTGGGGTGTAAATGACCACATCGAAATCGCTCAAGCCAAATTGCAGGTATAAGAAGGTCAACGAGGACATGAGACAGGAGTGGCGGGTATCTCCTGCATCCACTCCTATGAGCAGCGAGGTTATGAGCGACAGTTCGGTGCGTTCTCGCCATCTGATTTTTGAGTATTGAGGAAAAAAGTCACTGTCACGTTCCGCCAGCAAAGGAAGCTACACCTAGGGCCAGATCACCGCTAGCGCTTCAAGCGCCGACCAGCGATGACTCCCTGCTTCCAACATAGATAACCATAAAAATCTGCACTATCTACAAGCTTTGATCCTATAGAGTTGTTTACTATGAGCCCCCCTTCTTCCACCGCGATAAAAGATTCGAATTCATTGATCAAGCTATTAATGGTGCGATAGGCCGATTCCAATTCGTCAACAAGCGTTGCGGCGGCGTCTCCCACTCCTGCCTGGTCAACCTCGGCGTCGGCTTTAAGCATTCTGAGCTCATTCTCTAAATATCTATTGAAATTGGTGACATCTAACAACTTAATCTTGAGCTTACGCTCTCTTACCAAAGCCTGCTGCTGCGCCGCTTCAATTAAGTTTGTGTGCTTTATCATCCATTCATCTAGCAGCAATCGATACCTTTCAGTTTTAAGCAGGTTTGAATACGACACAGCTTTAATGGGCTTAACTTCGGATAGATTAGCTCCCGAAACTAACTGGGCGAAGGCAAGTCGCCTGTGATGAGTCATGGTCTTCGCACACTGTTTAGCCAAATGAGTGACGCACTCCGGAGACGCGCTTACCTCTACACATTCTTCTAACGCGGCGATCAACAAACGCATCGTTTGCTCTACGCTAGCCTGCTGAAAACTCTCGAAAGTATTATTTTTTGAGTAATTCATCTAGCACCTTCACTTCTGGCATTGAAGCTCTACCACTCACCAGGTACTTACCCCATTCATCAGAAGTCATATTGACGAGTTCAATCAATCGTTTCATATCAACCGCGCCCACTTCCATCAGCTGTCGAATGGTAGCCATTAAATGAATTTGAGGCTGCGGGTCACTTGGAAGCATAATCGCTTCATAAAGATCTCCTTTTTCGGCCAGAATCAAGCGTACACACCGATTCATCTTGTCAGTGAAACCGGGAGATAAGAATTGCGGAAAATCGTAGACTTGCTCGACCCGCAACAAAAACTTACTTACGGAATCTGAAGAAACGACAGTTGATTTGTCGCAGGCATGAGAGTAATTATCATTTGGCCTCACAGACAAGTAACTGGGAGCGACATCCTTCTCCGCACCCTGTACCAACATTACGTCCAGCGACCGTTCAATTATATACCAGCCCATTAGATCCTCCGCCGCCCTGTTGAGTTTGGATTGGAGAAACTCAGCGTCTGACGTATTAATTTTATCTACAGTCCGAGCGTGTCTAATTTTAAGTTGCAATTCTGCCAGCTCTTCCGCCAACTGATGTCTTTTAGCGGAAACCGCATAAATAAAGTGCGTGGCAAAAATTGCTTCCGGACAAATTGAGCATCTTGCGTAACCGCCAAGCAATGCAACCATTTTCTCTGGACAATCGAATCCATACGGACACAAATGTGTTGAGCATGTCATAACCGTAGCGGGAATATCTGAGGCAATAACTTCTGAACCAGCTCCCCCCTTCTTGCCTCTCTCTTTAATATATAATTTGGTAAGGCCATACTTAATGATAAAATCAGGTAGTGTGTTTGACTTTATCGACGCAACCAATTCCTGAACAAAATCATTTCCAGACAGCTTCAAATTTTTAATAATTGCCGTTTTAGGCTGATCCTTGTGATTGAATGCACCAGCCATTCTCTGAATCAAAGAGTGCTCCCCCCGGTTGTAATAGGAAACAGCCCCAGCTGTCTGACCAGTAGATTTTGCGACTAGCTCAGCACTTTCATATTTAAGAAGGTCTGTCAAATGAGAGGCGCGTGCACCATGCGCCGTTACTTTGATCCTAAAAGAGACTGGCGAGAATGGAGCATCATCGGAAGAGATGCGCTCTAGCGCAACGCCTACCTCACGAGGGCGGGGCATTGCCATCCACTCATCCCAATCATAGAAGTTCTTTGGATGAACTGCCGGCGGTATCGGAATTAAAGCGATTAATTGAGGCCGCTCACCGTAAAATCCGTGCACCCACTTTTGAAAACTCAGTGCTTGAAAGCGATGGATACGTTCATACTGTCCATCTGATATTGGATTACCTGAATCAGGATCATGAGCAAAAAGACAATCAATTTCTCCCCACTTGCTTAAGGCCCTACCTTCGTAAAATACTGGTCGATCAAAAGCTGACACACCATTCTTGACCATCTGTTTACGCCAGGCATTCTGGGCATCTAACGAGGTGATGACTATATTCCGGCAAATAACAGTGAACGGCTGCTCGTAAATTTTATCAGTATTAACATATAAAACATCCACCCCATAGACTTCGTCGACATTCCGCCGCGCAAAATGGTCATATGTTTTACAATCAAGCCATTGTAAATTCTGCCCCCTCATCCCACCTTGCGCAAGAACAAATGGAAATATAAATGATGCAGGATTGAAGTAGTTTTTTCCGTTGTGAATAACAAACAACAAACAGCGAGAGTCTATTTCAATTATTGGTATGGCACATTTATCTACGTACACAAAGGGAACATAGCCCAACTTAGAAAGATTTAAACAGTCCTTGTTGTACCTTGCTGCTTCGATCGAACGCACATACAAATTTATATCTTGATCAATGTGTTGCGCCAAACTCATCAGTGACAAAAGAAATTCCGAATTCAGAGTGAGCAGTTCGTCCTCATGTATATTTTTCACCGAACGCTTTTTTTTCTTCGCTTTCTCTTGAAAAAACACAGGCTGCACAACTCTATCGCAGCCAAATCTATTACTGGCACCAATAATTATCCACTCAAAGAAAGCTCTAAGCTTGCTAGTTACAGGCTTCGCAACCGAAAATCCTAAAAAATTTGAAAACTCTAAAAAGGTCAGTGGTCTTTCTGATCCAGCTTCAGCCCGTGCCTTGTAGAATATGCGACCTTCAAAGTTATTCGGGGTAGCAGGATACACCAACTCGGTATATGGATTATCTCGAAACCAAGTTGACAAATACATAAAAATGTAGAAATTCAGCCTGCCAAACATCGAGCCCCAAGCGTCTACAGCTTCATACCCATGCTGGTCTAGAAAATCAGCTTCGAGTTCTAGCCATAAATTAATATGGTTAGTGCAATGAATATTATTTCTCCGCAGCAACTGTCCAATCTGCAAGAACTTAATTTCCGTAGGCCCAAAAAAAGTCATATGGCATTTACTTCGGTGCGCTTTAAGCCTCTGCAATACACCATCAGCAGTCAGGACATCGTTAAATATTTTTTCTACAAAATCCCCGTCAGCTATTCGCTGCCTTCGCGCGCCCCTGCCAGCTTGGAAAATCACTGAAGCTTCCGATATATCTTGCGAAAGCTGCCCAGGAAAAGCCGTATTGATATGGGCAAATAATTGAGCAAATGGGATCGGAGATATTTCGAAACGTCCACTGGAGGAAAGCTTAGTTTTGCGCGCGTGCTGCCATGATACGCAATCGTCCAAAGTAATATCTGCAGGCAAAAACCAATTGGATGCAAACAAGACCTTGGTAGACATGTCCGCTAGACGCTTAGCTTTCCTTTCTGCATAATTCTGATCATCACGAGCTTTCGATTGCGGAGAGTTATAGATGTTTTCAAGCTGAACAGACCGCATGAGAGGGGTATAGCAACTCACTCCATTCTCTGGATCATCCATCCATGTACCCTTAGGTCTTGAAAATTTGTACGGTAATAACACGCACTCAGCTTTGTACATCAACATTAGTAATATGCGGCAACCTGTCCGAAAAGTGTTACGAAGAAATTTTTCTCCAAAGCTGCCAACTCCTAGAAAATTTTCAAACTCCAGCTGTTTGTTACGCCCAGAGCGCCGGTAAGCCTCTAAGCAGAAATCATTCATATGTGTCAGCAGATCTCTTGCATCATAATTTGCGTAGCCACACATTTCAAAAATCTTCCAGAACCCCCATATATCAGCTTGAGTTTTCCTAATCTCCGAAAGCCGTATCAAGATAACAACTGAATCATGAAGAGCCAGATCAAGATCGCGCTTTTCTTTAAGAAATATCAGTTCAAGAGATGTATTTATCATACAATCTTCACCTCTTGATCCTTCAACTCCTCCTCAACCGCTTTCTTGAATGTCTTAGCTCTATCCATATGATAGATAAGCATGAGTTCATTGAAGCTCTTTCTGTGCCGGTTATCCCTCAAATTGAACGCCAGCGCGAGCTTTTCTTCGATCTTGACCTTATCTATGATTGCGTATATCTGAACACTTTCAACTGAAACATGCCCAGTTAGAAGAATTATCTCACTATCCGAAAGCCCCATACCTTCTGTGTGCAATATAAAGTTCTTAAGGAAAACGCAATAACTATGTCTCAGACTGTGAAGCTTCATTCTATAAGACTTAATAAAACCTTCCCCCAACACTACTGTAGCTGCAGCCTGAAAAGGCCTTATCACATTGTACTTATAATCACAGAAACGAAGAGGCTTAGCATCAGTACCTTGAAATATAAAATTGTGTCTCGCCTTAGCGTCGTACTCATACTTCATATAAAGCGAAAGTGCTTCAAAAAACATTGTCGCATAGGGCTCAATCAAAAATGTGAACTTCGTACGTCGTCCTTTCCAGCTCAACCGATTAATTTCTAACTCACCCAACCCAATATAAGAAAGCTTTATATCCTCGCGCTCTTTAGGGTTTACTGTATATACTTTAGCTTCAGAGAAATCTATATCCTCCCAAAGCAGCTGCAACACTTCGGATATCCGTAAGCCTGCAGCAGCCAAAAGGCACCAAATTGCTGCGTCCCTGTAACAGGTGGCGCGCTCAACCAAACTTAAAATAAGCTCCAACGGAAAGAACTTTGACTGGTCAATTATCTGAACTTGTTGATTATGCCTCGGAATATCACGATATACCCGATGCGATCTACCGACATTCTTTCGACCAGTACCCCACAGACTTATCCTGCCAATCAATAATATACGACTTGAAAACTCCTGTAATGCCGTAAGCATATCGATAGAAAAATCCCTTTCAAATTTCGGCGCAGAGCTATTACGCAGATCCACAAGAAATAGATTATTGAGACACAGAAACTGCGTCACAACCACATGATAGTTTCTGGCCGTTCTTGCAGACACTCCACGACGAGGGCACTCAATGCTTATATCTTTAACCAACTCATCAGCCGACTTGCCCCCATGAACCAAGTACGAGTAATAGCCATTGCACAATTGGTTAGCAACAGATGCTGACACAGCGCCCGCAAGTTCAAACCCTGCAAACAGATAACGTAAAAAACCAACTAAACAGTAGAGATATTTGGTTACGGAATTAGGTGCCATACTGGCATCAATCATTTCCGTGAGAAATATCCGAAACGGGATAAATTCAAACCCCCGCCCCGTCCCATCTATGCAAATCAGCCTGGGACAGCTACGCCCTTTATAAATGGATCTAACCAGATTGAACTTATACATAGATATAACTCCCATCATGAAAGACAGTACGAAACCAAATATCACTACCGCCGAAGCAATACTTGTGAAAAAACAGAGCCCAGGCTTTCACAACATCACACATACAGCACGAATAACCCTCGCGCGTGAATCCATAGCTTGCGACATTATCTTCTTCGGATTCGGATGTAATGCGGAAAAAATCCACTCCAAGGACGACTTCAAAAAACTTGGCATGTGATCGGGTTACCAAGAATCACAGACTCTGAAACAAGAGAAAGCCACTCCGAGCTCTTGCTCCAGTTGCTTGCAAAGCATTTTGACGATCAATTGCCGCTCACGCAGATCCCGCCCACGGCCTAGCTCGTCTAGCGTATCGAAATATCACCCCGACTTACTCACTATCACGAGTCCGGCCTTCAAAAAAGCTCGCACATATGGGTGGAATTATCTTCGAAGTAAACCCAGCAGCACCCAGCATGATTGGAAACAGACAGTGCAGAGAATTATCAGAAGTTTAAATTTTTATTAGTATCAGTGATCGGGAATACCGACATCGGGCAAGTAAAGTTGCGCGTAAATAAGGGAGATAATGCATGTACCATTCGGCCTTTATTCGCCACAGGACAGCGGGCGACCACCTTGACGCACAGATATCGGACTTCTTGTATCGATAAGTAGGTTGTAACCCCTGCCCCCCAAGGAGACGAGGTCTTTGCATGATCTGATTTTAACTTATAATGATTTACGACCGAATCATCGGGCCAATCATCGCAGGATAAGATCCTGTATGGCCCAAGTACCAGAGCATTGGATTCAAAAATCGGTCGGTGGTACAAGATTGCAAATCGTTGCTTGGCCGCCTCAGGCATTACATCAAAATTCGAGCTCTTCCACCGTGGGCAACTGAACAGCTGGTGGCTGGTGACGTCATCAATAGCGACGGGGTCAGATTCAGCGTGAAACAGGATGGACAAAGGCATGGTTCGTCTCCTCGTTAGTGAGGAGGAGTCAAGTCGCGCTAGAGTAAATCGTCAAGGATGCGCCCCCCTATAAAACCATGTTAATCAGTAGGTTAGCAAACATATGGCATAAATTGACACACTACCATATATGCATTTTTTACTGCTCTACATCGTAGACTTTCAACAATTTACGCGATCAATTCGGCCCAAGAAACGAACACGCTGCGACTATACGTGTGCGGTAACCTTCTGATAAATTTCGAAAAATACTCACAGACGATGGTATAGAGTCATCTTTCATTCCGACTGATGCGTTCTTGGTGCTGGCATAACATGCCACGATTGACACCGCAGCCTTCAGGTGACCGGATGAATGAAAAGTGGAAAGTTTCTCTAAAAAAAGGCTTTAAAATAAGCGACGAACGGTCATGATTCTAACGTTTTTTACGCCCGCGCTGATTTACGGATAGCTATGTGGTGGTTGGCTTATTGCACCACAGCTCCCCCTTTCACGCACTGCTACATTGGGTTGAAGGCTAGGTGAAACCTGCACAGACTCTATATTAGGTCACCCCAGCCATGAGTATTGAAGCAAAGCTTCTTCACCTCCAAGCCATTCAAAACGTCCTCGCGTCATTCCGCTACCTCTATTGTGTAGACCTTGAGGCAACCTGTGATGAGGTTGGCGCAAACGAATCTCTAAGGCCGCTCGCAGTCGTCCCTGAACAGATGAAGACGATTGAGATTGGCTTGGTGGTGATCGATCTGGAAACGCTTAAAGTCATTGATGAGTTCCAGAGTTTCGTTCGACCGCAGATCAATCCTGCCCTCACCGACTTCTGCAAACAGCTCACATCCATTCAGCAAGCGAAAGTAGATGGTGCAGGAACCTATGTGGAAGTTGGCTAAGAGCTAGGAGCATTTATTACGCGATTTCCAAATGCGGCTTGGGCATCGTGGGTTGACTAAGGTGCAAGGCAACTTGAGCGAGACGTAGGGGTTGCTGCGCTCCCATCCCGAATCGAAGGCTTACCCCATCTCAATGCCAGGAGATGGCATGCAGGCAACTGTAAATTGCACCAGGCCGGCACGCCCGATGAGCCCTACATTGATATGAGCTGCTCAATCCTGAGGAGGCCCCACCGGTTGCGATAGTACAAGCTTGCAAACCGGCCTACTCTAGCTATCACGAACGAGTGGCCTTCCTGCAGGAGCCGCAAAAGCCTACTGAAATGCCGCCTCGCCTGGGGTGCGTTAATCACCTGCATTTCATACCCTGCCTCTAATGCGTTCGCCAAGACCAAACCTGGCGAAATCTGAGTTCAGCATCTCAAGGTAGCATGAGTGAAATCGTATTTTTTAAGTCATCGAATTCTTCAGAGAAGTTTTTATATACAATACCGCACACCAATATGAGGCATCGCTCTGGCTCTAGGTTAACTTGCTCACCGATTTCGGCGAATTCCTCATGTTTACCTGCTTGCAATGCATATTCGACAATTGCAGATGCGCGCCTAGAATCAACACCTAGTTCAACACCGAGCTCTTGAGGTATTTCGCCGCATTTTTGCAAAAGCCAGGCTTCAGGCCATGTGTCACCTGGTAGATAACTTGTTCGTGCAAGTAACCAATTGGTGATTTCATCATCCTTTCGCTCCGCCATGTTTTTGGCATGCTCTATGTTTTTAGCTTGGAGCTTTCTCTGATCAGCATCATATACAGCCAATATGTTTGCATGCTCATTTTTTAGATAGTTGGCTGCTAACTGGCGAGCCACTGCAGCGGCGGAGCCGATACGAGTGACATTGACTCTGCTGCGGGTATTTCCATCCAATACTGTTTCGATCATTACCTTTGCGACTGGGTCTTCAACAAATATTTCGAGTTCTTTTTCACCAATCGCTCCCATTTTCGAGAACGCAAATTCCGCTGAAACACCGGGGGTGATCTTCGTCTTGCCTCCGTTCTTCTCAATAAAAAACCTAGCGTCGTCAGGTAGACACTGAAAGACTTGCTTTGAATGTGTCGTGCATATAACTTGAGTGCCCGTGCTCATGCAAACTTCTTTTAGACGCTCAATGAATAGTCTTTGAGCCTTTGCGTGGAGGCCAAGCTCAATTTCGTCGAGAACTAATAAGGCGCCTTCGCCGGAAGCATAAATTGTGGAGAATATATCAAATAATGCATTTTCACCTGCACCCATGTTAAAACCAGAGTAAATCACATCACCGACCTTAACTATTGGGAGGCCGTACTTCCTGTATTCTAATTGCCGGTAATCATCGTATCGCTTTCCAAGGACATAACCGACCGCATCCTTAACTTTTTGCTCCCAACCATGAACTCTCAAGTCTTTGAAGGCGCGAGAGTAAGATCGTGACTGACTTCGTTCAGCATGAGGAACAATACGTTCAATACCCAAAAAAACCACTGTCCGGTTAATCCTAGTATCGTAGTCGTTCCACTTACCGCCGGCCTTCTTTTTTCGTACTTGGGTTCCAATCCCTTCAGGTCTGCCTTTCCAATTGTCATGAGCGAAGGTATACCAAATTTCTACTCCAGGAGGAGCAATCTCTTCTGAATGCTGCACGAAAAAATCGGAGAACGTGTAATAACTTCTGGTGCGTTTCGGAAGTTTGAATCCTTTCGACTTATTGTGATAAGCGCAGGCAGCGAGCGCCAGCATAGTTGACTTTCCGGATCCATTAACTCCGGCAAACGCGGTAATCGGATAGTCTAGATTTACCTTGAATGACGTCAGCCCGCGAATGCCCCCCGTTGAGATTTGAATGCTTCGAAGTAGCGCTTTGGTATTATCCTTACAAAACCACTTCCGTAATTTCTTATCTAGATTACTTTCCCTGTACTTCATCGGTTCTCCAAATATTTGACTTAGCAACGCTGCAAGACTATGTGGCTATTTGCTATACGTATCACAAAATTCGGAGACTATCGAGCCAGCAAATAGCTTTACCCGAAACTACGCGCGCATAGTGCTGGTCGCCTCTTAGCCTGAGATGCCTGGTCGAACAAAAAAGGTCGACCAGCGACACCAGTGTAAAGGACGTCGCACGACTGGTACGGGAGAAGAAAAACAATCCGGTTAGGACGGGCGACCCTGGCGCTAATGGGGGCGGGACGCTTTCCTTATGCCCACAAAGGCGTCCATCTCCATGTCACCTAATCCTAAATGACAGGCACGATTCGCCTACGACCTTATGCAAGCGGTAGGCGAAAAACCGATAATAAGGCTCATAACAACATCAAAACCCAGAAAACACCTACTAACACGAAATTTTTAAGGTGTATAATCTCGAAAACCGAAACCTGAGCACGACTACATGATCCCAAATCCGGATACTATCGCCGCTTTGCTAATCGCCAACGTTCCGCGTGACCTTGTGATGGGTGTCGAAGACGCCTTTGCCGCAGGTGCGCTACAAGCCTTTGGGTTGACGAAAGAGGTCAGTAAAAAGCAGAGGAAAACTGCGCTGGGGTACATGCGGCACATCCAGATGAACGAGCGCTTCAGTGATTTGCTGGAAGCATCCAACTCTGAGCTGATTTCCTCCCAAGGCAACCGCGTGATCGTGGGCGTGGCTGGGATGTTCAAATTTGCGCGCTTGAACATGAGTACGACGAACTGGAATCGCCCCACTCGTAGCACCATCCGACGTGAGCTGGCTGAAGCGAATGAAGCCATGAGCCAACTGGTGCAGCCGTCTCTTTTTGGGCCACAGGATGTGACCTCGGGGGCGTTTTTCTTCGTCGCACGCTTCAGTGGCTCACTGCATCACCACCCCGAGAAGCCACTGCAGGTCTACATCGCAGTGCCCAATCCGAAAATGGACGGGTGGCTGTTTCGGGAAACTTTGAGCCAGTTCCTAGATCGCTATGATGCGGCTCCGAAGCAGGCCGACAACGCAACAGTAAAACTCAAAGCGGGCTTCATCGAGCTCGGAGGACAGGAAGAAACATGAGCCGGGGCATTACAGACTTTCAGCCAGGTCGATTAATTCAAGCATTGGCTGTCCGAGCGCTTTCGCAAGTACAGCTCGCTGCCATGGTCGGCGTATCGCCGGCCACAATCAGCAAGTGGAAGTCTGGGCAGCAGGCACCAGAAGCGGAGGCACTAGACAGCCTCTCCAAGGTCATCAATGTCAGCCCTGAATGGTTCACCCGCCCTCTTCCTAAGAAGGGGTCGCTGCCTCTTTTTCGAAGCAATGCGTCTGCACACGTCTCCGCGCGGGCGATGCTGGAAGCCCGGCTAGAATGGACGCAGGACATTGTCTTGGCGATGAACGAATTCGTGGACTTTCCGGACGTAAATCTTCCGGTCAGGTCGTTCACCGATCCTCAGCAAATCGCCAATTCCGACATCGAGGAAGCTGCCAGTGAATGCAGAGACCTCTGGAGTCTTGGCCGTCGTGCAATTCCTGATTTGGCAATGGCTGTGGAAGGTGCCGGCGTTATCGTAGTGCGGGAGGAAACGGGTATCGCGCCAATCGAAGGCCTTTCTGCATGGAGCTACGAACTTCAACGGCCACTGATACTTCTGTCAGCCGACAAAGGTAATGGCTTTCGCAGTCGATTTGACTTGGCGCACGAGCTCGGCCATCTCATCCTTCACAAAGGCATAGACCGCTCAACGGATCCCGAGCGATACAAGTTGATGGAGTCACAGGCTCATCGATTTGCGGGAGCATTTTTGCTGCCGGCAGAAACGTTTGCAGCTGACGTGAGGACTCCCGTCACGCTGGACAGCCTACTGTTGCTCAAGCAGCGCTGGGGCGTCTCAGTCGCGGCCATGATCATGCGTCTTGAAGCGCTCAAGATCATCGACGCTGATGCGAAGCTTGTTTTGTTCAAGCGAAGGTCTGCCAGGTGGGGAGCCAAATCCGAGCCAGGCGATGACGCGCGCGCCCCTGAACAACCTCGGCTTCTCAAGCGCACGATCGAGTTGTTATCGTCTTCTGGGGTTATGCCGATTGAGTCGGTATCGAGCTATATCGGTTTGGCTGCAAATGATGTCGAAAAGCTGGCGGGCTTGCCGGAGCGTTATCTGTCGGGGAAGGCTTCTGTTTTCCATCTAGCGAAGCTTAAGTCCATGGTGAGCAGCAACTCGGCGGTTAAGTCTGACGACAGTGCTGTAGTGCTCCCCTTCAATCGGGGTAAATGATTCAAATCCGCCACTAGACGAACGCCCTCTGTTGGGCGCTCGCGTCATTGTTTGAAATTCTGACCCAGATTATTGCATGTGTTGGCTAAGAAGCCTGCGGACTATAGACGCTGGGGGTTATGTCATGTGTGTGATTTGCAAGAAACGGGCTCCAGCACTCCAATCCCCACCAGCGCCAAGCTGATGAAGATATTAGGTAAACGACGACAACGGCGCCAAGTGCCGATTGAGATATCAGTCGATATGGCTGAAGAAACTTGGCTTCCTATCCCATATCGAGTAAAGATTTCTGCCATCCCAGTAGTCCACCCGCCCTTGACTATCTACTGATCGCTTCGCCCGAAAAACGGTGTCGATATTTTTTGCATTTAGGATCTGCTTATCCAAGATGGGCAGTTCGTGCCCTTCTAGCCCATGCGCATCCTGCCCAATGATCTGCCTTGGTAGCCTCATGAGCAGGGCGGCATGCTTGGTTTCTTTGAGGACAAGGGCAAAACTGTTACCAATGGTTTGATACCCAGTTCGAGCATGTACGACCAAGGCCTGACTTCCACCTTCACTGCGGCGCAGCACTGAAAGAAGATGAGCATCTGATACCAAGACGGATTTATCCCGGATAATCCCTTCTTGAGCCTGCTGACACCATTGAGCAACGTCGGCCGAAGTCTTCAGCTCCAGTTTTCCATTCGAACGACGTGCAAACGTTTCCGCGCTGCGTAGATAACGCGACGTGGTCACAAATATACCTCGTTCGACCCCGTCGTTTGCTACAGCACCACGTAACGCTTGCACTGCTTCAAGGCCTATGGGACGTCTCGGCGCATAGCGTTTGGCTTGCACGTAAACCAAGGTGTCTCCCAGCGGGCCTCGCTGAAGCAACCGGACATCAACCCCGCCATCTCCGACCCCTGGCCCAAGCTCGGACTCATAGCCGAGGCTCTGGAAAACTCGGTAGAGGAGGATTTCGAATTCGCGATGATGAAGGTTATAAAGTCGCTCAGGCCGAGCTTGAAAATACTGGTACAGCTCTGAGTAAACATCACCGAAATCCTCGATGATCAGGCTGCACACCCACTTCCAATGAAAAAACTGGTCGTAGGCGGTCTGCAACTCTTCTGCCGCTGCGAAAAAATAGTATGAACAGCCATCGTGATTGTCATACCAAAAGCCATGTGCTTCTACAATTCGGTCAAATTGCGCACGCAGTTCTGGGTCAAGATCCTCATCGAGAAGGCGCGCCAGATCTCCACTGCTACAAAGAATGAAAATCACAGCATCCTCACCAGGCTCGCTGTCTACGCGCTCGGCAAAGCTGGTGAAGCTACTGTCGTACCAAAGGTTGTTAGCAACGGCCCATACCTGCAGATCCCTCTGGGCATTCTGGATTAACCGTTCTAATTCCTTGTCCGCATACGCTGTCATCCCTATCCCCCAATTCACAACCCATACTGAACCTCTAGCGCTATTCCGTACCATGGCAGCATGATTTCAACCAACTGCAAATCCACACCGTCAAAGATACTTCACGCGCCCAGATGGTTGGAAGCGAGCCTCAGATCGGATCGGCCAGTCCTATCCAATGAATCGCCCCGGGTTCTTTAGACACTACGGCCATCAATAATGCATCAATGGCCAAATCGCTTGTCATCTGCGGTTTCATTGACCAGCCAACTACTTGGCGAGAAAACAAGTCCAGTACCACTGCCAAATACAGCCAGCCTTCGTACGTGCGGATGTAGGTGATGTCAGTGACCCAAACGGTGTTGGGTTCCACCACATCAAACTGACGCTTCAGTAAGTTGGGTGAAGCCACCGCAGGTTTACCTCCGTACTTCCTTGGACGTCGGCGGCACCCTGCCGACGCAGCGGGCAAGTGAGATTACAGAGCTCCTTCCACATAAGTGGCAACCGGTTTGGTTGCCAAAAAAGGATGCCCGCACGCATACGGTCTTTCGCATCCACATGGCCTATGATTTTTTCTCCGCAAGAGTACAACGGAGTTCGCACATAGTTCGAATGGACGATGTAGTGAGCATTGCAGAACACCAGTATTTTCGTGTATTCGACCACGTTAGCCGTTGCAACGAAATACCATTCAATGGAACCAATACGGGATCGCTTGAAGGTCGGATCGCCATACAAGACGTGTGCGTTACCGCCACCAATATTTGTTCCCAGGAGAATGAAATGCCCTTGCTGCCCCAGCTGAAGAGCATGTTCGAAGCGATGCAAACACTGCCAACGCCGGCAAGCGACACGACACCGGGAGAGTTGCGTGAAGCGATGCACGCGATGCTCGAAGACCATTATTACTCCCTTCGCACGTCGCAGGATCCGGCTGGGCCGGAGAAGGACATTTTGATTCCTGTCCAGGATGGAGAAATCATCCTCCGGCTCTACCTTCCTGATGATAGGCAAAGCCCCCTGCCATGCCATATCTACTACCATGGCGGCGGCTTTTACCTCGGTACGCTTGATCAAAGTGACAACACCTGTCGTGCACTGGTGAGGGAACTCGGGTGTGCGGTAGTGTCCGTCGACTATCGCCTTTCACCGGAAAATCCGTTTCCCGTGCCAGCCGAAGATTCCTATGCCGCGCTGCTCTGGGTCGCCAAGCACGCCGGGGATATCGACGTCGATCCTTTGCGCATCTCTGTAGGCGGTGCCAGTGCCGGTGGTAACCTCGCTGCCGTGGTAGCACAGATGGCGCGGGATCGGAGCGGGCCCCGGATTACCGCACAGGTTCTGGAAATCCCTGTGACTGATTTTACAAGCAATCGAACGCTCGATTTTGCGGGGGAGAACATCCACATCGGGAGCGCTAAAAGCTATGCTCCGATTTATTTGCGCGAGGAGAGGGACGCTCATGATCCTCTCGCTTCGCCACTGCTTGCTGCAAGCATGCGTGGGCTTCCGCCCGCATTAGTGATGTGTGTTGAGTATGATCAGTTGCAACCGGAAGGCGAAGCCTACGCTATGCGATTAAGCGAGGCCGGTGTTCAGACTAGATATCGTTGCTGGGAGGGGCAGTTTCACGGCTCGCAGATGTTTGACAAGCTGATTCCAGAGGAAAGTAGCGCTTACAGGGCTGAAATCACGGCTTTTCTTAAGAGCATGCAATCAGCTACCCGGCAAGCATCAAAGCGTTGTTAAACGGGCGCCCACTTATGCGGTAGCAACTCCGTAATATCACTTGCCCGCTGCGTCGAAAGACGAGTCAGCACGTCCTTCAGACAGGACTTACCTTGGCGCATTAAGGGTATTTGCGTCCGCTTAAATTACGCGGACACAAACGTCCTTATTACTCAGGATCGTAAGGTGTGTTCTCCAACCGCTTACGAATAAAAAGCGCAACTGATGCGGAGATGCATTTCTCAAGTGTAATCCATTCTAGTGAAGCGTTATGAAGTCAGCACCAGCCGCTAAAAGCTGATAATCGGTTACTGTCTGGACTAGCGAATCAGCCAATATTTTCAGTTGATCAATTTCTTCTTGAGGGCGGCCTAAAGTTTTAGCCTCGCGATAAAGACGCAGAGCTTCTAAGGCCTCTAAGATCAACGGCTCGCCAGCCTCAGTCATTCCCAGAATTGTCCTCTTCATCAATACCCGCCCTCTCAGTAGTCAAATCAGTATAGCGGTTGCCCACCGGCAGTCAGCCTCGACCCAGAGCTGTCGCTGGCCAAAGACAGTTATCGGTCACTTGCATGCTTCCTTGCGCTGTAACCTGCCAGTCAGCTCGCGGTATTTACCACGTGTAAGCACGAGTCACATCGGTAACTGGGCGAAGGCTTCTGACAGAAACCGGGACACTTTGCGCTCAGCATGGGAGAGGGTTAGCTGATTGGCACCGCTATCAACAAGCCCCTCTAAACCTTGGATTTGCTCTCGCAAAACCTTGAGATCAGAGCCAGGCTAAGAGCGCAATTGAGAGCCCGCACAGAGCGGGCTTTTGTAGAGAAGGTTCGTTTGTTACCGGTTGAATCGTTCGACCAATGAGTACTGGGTTGTCGCTGTTTGAGTTAATTCTTTGCTGAGCTCTGCCGAGCTTCTTGCTTGTTGAGATGTTTGATCTGCAAGATTTGCGATGGTCGTAATGTTGCGACTAATCTCCTCTGCAACGGCAGTTTGCTCTTCAGTCGCTGCGGCGATCTGGGTGGTCATATCAGTAATGTGAGCTACCGCATCACTAATACCGACCAATGCCTTGTCAGCTTCTAGTACCCAGGCGACTCCTTCTTCAGCTTGGCGATGTCCATTCTCCATGGTTTTAACAGCACTATTTGACGAGGTTTGCAGCTTGGAGATCAGGCTATGAATTTGAATAGTTGACTGAGTGGTGCGTTGTGCCAACTGACGCACCTCGTCTGCAACCACAGCAAAGCCTCGGCCCATATCTCCAGCACGTGCAGCTTCGATCGCGGCATTCAAAGCAAGCAAGTTGGTTTGATCGGCAATACCTTTAATGACATCGACAACCGTTCCGATTTCATTGCTGTCTTTAGCTAACTGTGCAACCGCTTGGCCAGTCTCTCCGACAACGATCGAGAGGCGTTGGATGGCCTCTCGGGTATCTCGAGCTACATCACGGCCCCGTCCTGTTAGCTCATTGGCTTCTTGAGTAGCGCTAGCGGTTCTCTGAACGTGGGTTGCGACCTCCTGCGTGGTCGCAGCCATCTGACTAACTGCAGCTGACACTTGCTCAGTCTCGACTCGCTGACGTTCAAGTCCGCGCGAGCTATCTGAGGCAAGGTTATCCGACCTTTCAGCCAGACCAGTGAGCTGCTCTGCGGTGTCTTGCAAACGAGTAAGGCAAGTCTTGAGCCTCGATGTCTGGCTCACAAATGCGGTTTCAAGCCGCGCCTGTGGGCCGCGCTCATCGCTATACATCTGTGCAATTAACTGATCCGAGGTTGTGGGGTCAGCCATTTTCAACAGATGCAGCGCCCCTTGATTTTTCTGACGCGAAACAATCAGCCCGAAGAGAACAGATATTAATACCGCCAAGGTTAATGCCAGAGAAGTACTGAAAAATACTCCCCCTAAGGAGCCCACTAGCCCCATAGCCAAAAGTGGTAGCCAGTCCATGAGGATAGGTTTCCATTTGTCACTGCTGGGGATAGCCGACTTGCCTAGGTTTAGGCGATTGTAAAGGTTCTCTGCGCGTCGAATTTGATCGGTCGTAGGCTTAACCCTGACCGATTCATAACCAATTACCTGGCTGCCCTCGAAAATTGGAGTGACATAAGCATTCACCCAGTAATGGTCGCCACTGCTAGTTCGGTTCTTTACGATACCCATCCAAGGCTGGCCCTGTTTGAGAGCGCCCCACATATGAGAAAATATGGCAGAGGGGACATCGGGATGTCGGACGATATTTTGGGGCGCGCCTATAAGATCTGACTTATTGAAACCGCTGATCTCGACAAAAGCATCATTGCAATACGTAATGACACCTCGTGCATCAGTTGTAGAAATAAGTTTTTGTTGCGCTCCCAAGGCAATCTCGCGCTGCGTGACCGGTTGATTGTTTCTCATTTAGATAGATCCCTTGCCCTGTGCCAAGGGTATCGGCAGCTAATATGAAAAGCTTAATAAGTATTTCCATAGGGTATTTTGCACCTAGTAATCTGTCTGCGCTCGGAATGCGGCCCATTGGCAATAACGAACAAGCTGCCACCAAACTCTATGAGTCCTCCATCGCATCAACACGACCGAGGTGTAAAACAGCTCCAATAAATAGCCGCTTCGCGCAGGCTGTAACTTTCCTTCAAAAATAAAAGCCACGCTTACTTTATTCGATCCGCTTAACCTTGCCGCCAAACACTAAGAGTCATTTGTCGACAGCGTCGTAACTTGCGAAGCGTCATCATTTCCACGAGCAGAACAGACCCTATTACGACCAGCTTGCTTTGCACAGTAAAGCGCATCATCCGCTCTAACAACTAACTTACTTGGGGCATCTCCCGAGGGCTGCGCGAATGCTACACCCATGCTAACAGTCACCCAAACTAGACCTTTACTTGTTGAAATCTTTGAGCATTCAATCGCCAGCCGTAACTTCTCTGCAACACCGACGGCGCTTGCCCCATCCGTACATGGGAGGATCACACCAAACTCCTCCCCCCCTAGCCGCCCAAAACTATCATGTGTTCGAAGTTCGGCGCAACACACAGCAACCACCTGTTTCAGAACAATATCTCCAATCGGATGCCCATACGTATCATTTACTTGCTTGAAATGATCAATATCAATCAATATCAAGCTTAACTTCGTACCGCAGGATTCTGAATCCCTGAACTCCTTCTCAAGGACTTCTAAAAAATGGCTCCTGCTCAGTGCGCCAGTTAAAATATCAACATTTACAAGTTCCCGAAGAGTTTTGTGAGCCTGCTTGAGGGCTTTTGCATCCTTCAAATGCTGCCACACGGTGGAATATATCAACAAAGCAAAAGACAGTAGCAATATCGTGACAGCACTTGCACAAAAAATTAGCACTTTATGACGCTTACCAGATGACATCAAATAATCTTCAGGTGAAAGCTGAACAAGAACAACCAAACCAGCGTCTTCTAAGCGACGGTATGCGGTCAAGCTCTCAGACCCATCGAATGCACTAACTCCTTTATATAGCCCTTCAGACAACACTTCCTTAACAAAATATGGCGCACTTTTCAAAAGCAATAACTCGCCAAAATTAATAGCACCACTATCCTTTGATGCCACTGCACGAGGAACACGATCCATACCTACAAGAGCAATCAAACCATTAGCCCCAACATTAATTTTTTTATAAAAATCCGAAAAGAAAGACATAGGGATTGACACTACCACGACCCCTGAGAACTTATCACCCTCAATTATTGGTCGAGTGAACTGTATAGACCAAATACCAGAAACCCTGCCAAACACGGGCTTACTAATAAATAACTTATCTTTTGAAGGATTATCACGATGGGCGCGAAAATGATCGCGACCACTCAGATCTACCGCACCAAAGGCTGGGGCTAGCGACGAATAAACTAGCATCCCCTCCGGAGATATCAGCGCAACTTGAGCAACCATATTCCCATAAAGCACAAGCTCCTCTTTAACTATGCGCCCAAAATCACTTCGATCTTTAACAGCATGCTCACGCAAATCTTGAGTTAAAGTATCTACAAAACGAACCACGCTTTGAACGTGCACATCGAATGCAACGGCAAGATTCATCGCATCACTACCCGCAGCTTTTTCCACCAAAACGTTCTCTTGATCAAGCCAAGCATGGAGCGTGCCCCACATAGGCACGAGCGTGATCAATAGAAACGCGATGGCTGCTATGCCCGCTTTCGTTTTGGTAGCACGATGCTGGTACAATCTGAACCTCCATTACTGACCAATAGCCATTAAGATAACTATTCAGATTAGTGACATAATTCAACATACCTAGACACCTGAGCATCAGCTAATCAAAGTAGCTGACTAGACCTTAAAAACAGAGCTGCACAATAGACTTACTGCAACCTCCACCCTTTCGCCTAGAGTAATCATAGTACAAAAACCCAAACTATAGACTGAGACTTAAGGGACAAGCTCCTTATAGCGCTTTGTTTGGCTAGATCAACTAAACGGTTAAAAATCTAAAGACAGCATCTCCAAAACATGTTGATTCGATCACTCCTTTTTTTACTTGCCGATACTTCCTGGGTAGGTTTTCAGGGCGATCAGCCCATGGTCGCCGACGATTCGTCTAGCATGA
This sequence comes from Pseudomonas sp. WS 5051, assembly GCF_012985715.1. Taxonomy (NCBI): domain Bacteria; kingdom Pseudomonadati; phylum Pseudomonadota; class Gammaproteobacteria; order Pseudomonadales; family Pseudomonadaceae; genus Pseudomonas; species Pseudomonas sp. WS 5051. The sequence goes on along the minus strand of NZ_JAAQWV010000016.1, from coordinate 41,481 downwards.
GCTCGGTCAAGTTGGGCTCTATGGGCGCAATAAACCACGCCGCAGTTGTGGTCAGTCACAACCAGTTGTGGCGGTGACATCGCGTGGGACTGACAGCCGCAGATCAGCAGCAAAGCGGTCACGAAGGCGTGCTTGTTTGGTTTTTCAATCGGTCAGCTTTGGCAGTCAGATTCTGCGCGAGGGTCGAGTTGGGTATTGGAATTTGCAGCATAGTCCGGATCGTTCAATCAAAAGCTAAGCGCCATCAGCGAAAATTTTATTCGGTTCCAGGCCAGCAAGAATCGCTCAGCGAAAATGAAGACTTGTGAATCGTTCAGCCCGGACATCAAATATTCATTGGCCGGAAATACGTGTTATCCATCTGGTCAGCAGGTTTGAGAGTCTGACTGTGCTCCCAGTATCGTGTCCACGGTTTCAGCCTAATCGGGTCGTGCGCTACGTTCAAATAGGTTAAACAAGTACATTCCGGCCAACATGGCCAATACGAATATGATGATTTGGTCGTGCCCTGTAAGCAGAATTGTTAACGCCGGCCCAGGACATATCCCCGCAAGACCCCAACCTATACCGAACAACAGGCTGCCGCCAATCAAGCGGGAATCCAACTCCCTTTTCATTGGAAACTGCATCGGGGCACCCAACAAGGATTGTTTGTTTTTGCGCGCCCAATTCAAGGGAATAATCGCCACCGCGATGGCCCCACCCATCACCAGTGCGAGTGATGGATCCCAGGCCCCGGCCAAATCAAGAAAAGCTAATACTTTGGCGGGATTCGCCATGCCTGCCAGGAGAAGACCAAGGCCGAAGATCAGTCCTGCAAAAAAGGCGGTCAACTTGATCATTTTCATGCTCCCACCACATGACGGATGACGTACACCGTTGCAAAGCCAGCAAACATAAAGCACATCGTTGCCGTGATGGATCGTGCTGAGAGTCGAGAGATCCCGCAAACGCCATGGCCGCTTGTACAACCAGATCCGTAACGAGTACCCACTCCGACAAGCAAGCCCGCAATGATCAACGTCGGCCACCCTGCCTTAATCTCGATCTCTGGCATTACGGTAAACGCTCCCCACAACAATGGAGAAATCAGTAGACCAAGAAGAAATAACGCCTTCTCACTCCAACCCTCACTATCGAATCGCAGCACGCTTCCAAGCAGTCCACTGATGCCGGCGATGCGTCCATTCGCGAGAATAAACAAGCTAGCAGCCAGCCCTATCAAGGCGCCTCCAGCTAATGAAGTCCAAGGCGTGAAGTTGATCCAATCAATGCTCATTTTGCATCTCCTGCATATAAGTGCTGGTAAAAGACATGGATTTCAAAGGTGTCACCTGAGATTCTGAGCTCCCCCTAAAGGCGATCAAAGACCCTGTCGAGACCCGTATAGGATTTCAGCCCCTGAATCCGCCCCGGCTCTCCTAGAGATATCGAAGCCTCAAAAGGACACAAGATGAGGCAAGGTTCGATCAGTCCGCTTTTGGCTGGTTGCCGCATTTCAGGAGGGGCATTTCTAGGCGAATAGTGATTGCTGAACACCTCAGAAACCCGGGGCGATTAATATTGATCCTTTAGGTATCGCAAAAATTACCGTACGCAGTTACTCAAAGTGGTTACAACGCATAACGTAAGTCAGCCACGAAGCTTGATCCTAGTCACCGGATGTGATGTGGTGGCCGATACAGAAAGACTATTCCCATTCGCCAACTATGGCGCTCGCGACTTTTATTTTTCCAGCATCACGAGGTTTCATGCAGATTGAGTTACAGGAGATTAGCGACCACCTCTATCGTTTCGCTCCTTTTGATGCCCTGCCAAAGGAGTCGGTAGACGCCATCGCTCGGCGAATTGAAGTGAGTTATTTCAAAGCCGGCAGTGACATTCTTGAAGCCGGTGCGACCATTCAGGATCTGCATTATGTTCGTAGTGGTGCGGTGGAGATTTACCGGCGTAATGGTGAGCTCTATGACCGTCTCGTCGAAGGTGACCTATTCGGTCAGGCAGGTCTGTTACGTAGCAACAAGGTACGCTTTCCCGCCCGAGCGTTGGAAGATAGCCTGATCTATTACATCCCTGCCGACGTTTTCGCTGACCTTTGTGCGCAACATGATGCTTTCGCTGACTTCGTTGAAGCAGAGGGAAACTCGAGACTCAAAACTGCTGTTGAAGCTCAGGGGCGTGCTAGTGAGCTTATTCAGCTCAAATGTCGCGCCCTTATCTCACGTCCCTTGGTGTGGGTCACGTCAGATATCTCTGTCGGCGGCGCTGCAAAAATCATGACTGAGCAAAGTGTATCCTGCGTTCTAGTCATGTCTCCAGCAGGTTTAAAGACGGCTGAAATAGAAGGGATCGTCACAGATAGAGACCTTCGCACGCGATTTGTTGCAGTGGGCCTAAACGCTGACGAAACTCGTGCCAGCGACATTATGACAGTCGATCCGGTTGTAATTGGCTCCGATGATTCAGTTTTTGAAGCCATGCTTGTGATGTTGCGCCGCAATATTCATCACTTGCCGGTTGTGCACGATGGTAATCCAATTGGCCTTATAAACCTGTCGGATATCATCAGGTACGAATCGCATAGCAGTTTGTACTTGGTTAACAGAATCTCTAACCAGACCTCAGTTGAAGGCCTGAGATCACTTTTGCGTGACCTGCGAGGAACCTATATCCGCATGGTGCGTGACGGGGCTACTGCGCACATGATCGGAAGCGCGATTTCAGGTATTGGCCGTGCCTTTACCCAGCGTTTGCTTGAGCTGGCCGAGAAAAAGTTAGGCCCGCCTCCAGTGCCTTACTGCTTTATGGTTTTGGGATCAATGGCGCGTGATGAGCAGTTGTTAGTGACTGACCAGGACAACGCGTTAGTACTCGACGACAGCTTCGATCCGATCCAACACGACTCTTACTTCCGAGCCCTGGCAACGTTTGTTAGCGATGGACTGGCCGCGTGCGGTTACAGCTACTGCAAGGGCGGGGTCATGGCGACCAACGAGCAGTGGCGACAGCCTTTGAAGGTATGGCGAAGTTACTTCGATCAGTGGATCGAAAAACCTAATCCAACTACGTTGCTTAATAGCTGTATTTTTTTCGATCTGGATGGGGTTTTTGGCAAGCTTGAGTTGGTACAAGAGCTTAAAGACCTGTGCGCTCGAAAAGCCAGTACACACCCTGTATTTCTAAGCGCAATGGCTCGTATTGCCCTTAATCGAACGCCGCCATTAGGATTCTTTCGTACTTTTGTCGTTGAGACTGACGGACAGCAAAAAAGGATCATCAACCTTAAAGGGCGTGGCACGGCACCGCTGACCGACCTTATCCGGATTCATGCACTAGCATGTGGCAGTACCGCTCAGAATTCATTTGATCGCATGGATGCTATAGCCCGCAGTAAAGTCATTCCTCCAGAAGCATTAAAGCAACTTCGGTACGCACTAGAGTTCCTGTTGATGGTGCGTATTCGACACCAGGCGGACGCACTTGAACAGGGGGCATCACTCAATAACTACATTGAGCCCGAGCGCTTTTCTAGCAGTGAACGACATAACCTCAAAGAAGCGTTTCAGGTGTTGAGCAATGGCCAAAATTTCTTGCGATTCCGATATCCTTCAAAGGGCCGCTTTTAGCGATGAAAAACCTAAAAAAGCAGCCTAAAAATAGAGTGCTGGACTGGTCTGCCGAGTTCGAGACATTGGCGAAGATTTCGGTTAATCCTCTATTACGAAAGTTCTATCAAGCTGGCGCGGTTTCAGCGCTGGCACCCATTGAGAGCGTTCAACTGCTGGCCATGGACGTAGAGACTACCGGCCTTGACTCACAGTCCCACAGCATCGTGAGTATTGGTGTTATGCCGTTCACGCTTAATCGTATTTGTTGCGGGAATTCACTCTACTGGGTGATAAAACCATCGTCCGAACTGAATGAAAAGTCAGTGACCTTTCATCACATAACCCATGCCGAAATTTTAGATGCCCCTGTGTTTGCGCAGGTGCTTGATCCTTTGCTTGAAGCCATGGCGGGCAGAGTGATTGTAGTCCATTACCGGAATATTGAGCGCGCCTTCTTGGATCAGGCAGTGCGTAGGTATTTAGGTGAAGGCCTTAAGTTTCCAGTAATCGATACGATGCAGTTAGAGGCACACTTCCATAGGCAAAAAATTAGCTGGTTCGGCCGACTGATTGGACGCAAGCAACAGTCCATACGGCTGGCAGACAGTCGCTCTAGGTTGAACCTGCCGGCTTATCACGCACATCATGCATTAACCGATGCTCTCGCGACTGCCGAGTTGTTGCAGGCGCAGATAGCAACTCACTACTCGCCACTCACACCTGTCGGTGAGTTATGGAATTGAACCAAGTTAATAGCTTCAAGGTGCAAGCAGATAGATATGTTACACCTTGAAGCTTGAGGTCAATCTTACCTATAGCCTAGCTCATACTGACTAGCGAGGCTCAGACATTAGTCCTTTCACTAGAGAGATACACCCTATCATTAGAACTATTGCGAAAGGCAACCCCGTGGATACTGCCATTGCCTGCAGTGCCACCAGACCGCCCCCCAATAGCAGAGCAATCGCAATCACGCCTTCGATTACCGCCCAGAACACCCGTTGAGGAACAGGCGCGTCAACCTTGCCTCCAGCTGTGATGGTATCGATCACCAATGAGCCGGAGTCAGAGGAAGTAATAAAGAACACTATGACCAGAATAATACCTAGGAATGAGCTGATCTCCTTGAGGGGGAGCTCTCCCAGCATGGCGAACAACTTCAGCTCTAAGACCGCGTCCTTGACTCCCATAAGGCTTTGAGTGGTCACTTGGTCAATTGCCGTACCGCCAAACGTAGTCATCCATAATACAGAAACTACTGAAGGCACAAGTAGAACAGAGATCAGAAACTCTCTGACAGTTCGACCACGACTGACGCGAGCGATAAACATGCCTACAAATGGTGACCAACTGATCCACCAAGCCCAGTAGAAGGCAGTCCAGCCTTGAGTGAACTCGATATCAGTACGTCCAAATGGGTTTGAGAGCGCAGGCAAATATTCAACATAAGTCACCAGATTTTTAAAGAATCCAGTGAAAATAGCCAGAGTCGGCCCCACAATGATGACGAACACCAACAAGAGCAGCGCAAGCCCCATATTGATCTGGGAAAGCATTTTGACGCCCTTGTCCAAGCCGGAAAGGACTGACCAAAGAGCGATTATGGTGATCCCAACGATCAGTACAACCTTGCTCAGATTCGTCGATTGAATTCCGAAGAGATATTCAATCCCTGCAGCAGCCTGTTCTGCGCCAATCCCTAAAGAGGTCGCCAAACCAAATAGCGTGGCAAATACCGCTAGTATATCGATGATATGTCCCGGCCATCCCCAGACACGCTCACCCAATAGTGGATAAAAAATTGAGCGTATTGAAAGCGGCAAGCCTTTATTATAAGAAAACAATGCTAAAGACAGCGCCACAATCGCGTATATAGCCCAAGGATGGAGTCCCCAGTGAAAGATGGTAGCCGCCATCGCCAAGTCAGCAGATGCCTTCATATCACCTTCGGCACCTCCTAGGGGCGCCCAATCCGTGCGTAAACCGCTCGCATCGACTGTCACACCTCCCATGGAAGCAGCGTAATGCGACATGGGTTCGGCTACCCCATAAAACATCAACCCAATGCCCATCCCCGCAGCAAAAAGCATTGAAAACCAACCGACGTAACTATGGTCTGGTTTGGCATCTCTGCCGCCCAAACGAACCTTGCCCAGCGGAGAGAAAATAAGTGCAATGCATAGCAAGACAAAAACGTTCGCAATGCTCATGAAGAGCCAGGCTAGATGGCTGGTTAGCCAGTTTCGAATGGAGCTAAAAAGGGGTTCTACTTCATTCTGCAATGCCAGCGTCAAAATCACGAATAGTAAAATGGTGGCTGCTGAAATGATGAAAACTTTACCGTGGATATCGAGTGAGAACGAAAACTCTCCCTTGATGTTGTCTTGACCAATGACATAGTCAGTATCGATAAGATTGGCCGCTCCAGTAGGAGCAGGAATGCCTTCACTGGGTTGAGAAGGTGTGTTTGGACTATCATCCGTAGGCTTTCCAACCATAAGATTCCCCTTTTGAGATTCACGTCATAAAACGTGTAATTATCATTATCCCCGCTGTTCCTATGGTAAAACGAGATTTTAGCCAAGCTATCCTAGCAAGCTTTGGGAACAAAATTTCTAAAACCTCAGCTCTTTTGACTTCTTACCACAGACTTCTCTCGCGTAGCCTTTGCAGGCTTGCAACGCGATTAGTCCCTAATCGCCGTCGCCGTAGACTCCGATAATTCGTTGGGCATGCGCTGGAACAAGTTGGGTTCTAAGGGCACCAAAGCCATGCCGCCGGCACCGGTGGTAGGTTGCACTGCGTCACAACCATTCGTAGCTCCGTCGAGTTGGACTTAAAGCCGCAGGTCGGCAGTAGCAAGCGATCACCCAGGCGTGATTGTTTGGTTTTTGCATCGGTCAGAGTTCGGCAATAGGATCGGTCACTGGCTGCCAGCGATTGCTCCAGCGTAAGGAACTTGCCCTGCTCTGCCAGAACCCGCGTGGGGCTGGCATTGGCCAGAAGGGTGAACTTGGTTTGGTGGGCAGCTTCCTTGGCGACCAATTGCTCATCGTAGGCGTGGCCTGCCACGGCCATGCAGTTCACGCGCTGCCCACCATCAGGGCAAGGATGATCAGCAGCACCCAGCACCGTATCCGCCATCACGCCAACACCTTGAGCGTTTGGGCATACAACGCTTGCCGATCGGCCACTCCATTCTGGTCACCATTGATGCGCTGGGTGATCCTGTCGAACTGACTAGTGTCGGCAAAGGTGTTGTCGGTCTCTTTGCCAACTAGCCCCGTCGGTGCGATTAAACGCTTGTGGCTCCGGTCGTGCCTAGGGATATTCTCTAGCTCTCAGCTTAAGTAATACAACCACTCATCCACGCACGGAACTATGAACTGGGGGGGGGCTGTTTTTAGAGTCGATGTCGCTAATACGACGGGGAAAACCGTCCTTGTTTATCAGGTTATTGTTTTGATACTCAGCAGGGGCGTTCAGGATGGGTCGTAATCTGGGGGAGTTGGCTAACACTAAGCTTCTATGGCCAGAAACGCACAGATTTCAGCGTCAGATAGGAGTTACTCAAGAGCCTCTGGAGATGCTTGAATTCTCCGCCGAGAAGATCAACCACCTATCTCAAATAACATACAAAAAGGGCCTTCGAAGGGCCCTTTTGTACTCAAACCAAAATCACTTGGTCAGCCAGGACTCAACGGTATCTGAGCCGTGTTCTGCCTTCCACTCCTTCAGACCTTTGTGATTCCCACCTTTGGTTTCGATGACCTCGCCAGTGTACGGATTTTTGTAGACCTTCACCTGACGTGGCTTACGAGTGCCAGCTTTGGATTTGACTACTGGAGTGCTGCGGCCAGTCTGAGGATCCAACAAGTTGATGATGTTAGACAGGCTGTAACCGTATTCAGCAAGCAGAGCGCGCAGCTTCGACTCAAACTCTATTTCCTTTTTGAGACCAGCATCGCCTTTCAGTGTTTCGAGAGCCTCGAGTTGTTCGGCAAGGTGTTTTTCGAGTTGGCGAAATTCAGCAAGTTTGGACATGTTTAGTCTCTACGTAGTTAGTCCCATAACAATACACCAACTTTGGAGTTTTCCGTCAATCGTTTAGGTATAAGATCCATGAGTAACGATCACGAAGACGCGTACTGTGGAGTCTGGGCTCACACTCTAAATTTATTCGTTCCCTGTCAAAAGCGAAGTATTGAGGTCAACATCTTTGTGGCATGGATGTGTCTATGAAACTAGGGGTTATTCAGGATGATGTGCTGAGTATTCTGAGATTTACCCAGCAGCTGCAGACGCGGCTGTGCCTTATAGGTCGGTTGAGCAAGGGCGAATCGCGACTTACTCCGCTCACGCCGAGTATCTTACTAGCGAGATACTGAAAATCATGCCCGTCGGGGCATTGCCGACCAATTTGAAGGGTTCCCGTCTTGAGGCAGATTTTGGTATGTAGATCGGACACCGGGCCCAGCCCAAGCAGGCCTTTTAAATCCACTGAATGTCCAGTCACGCCTCGGGCTACTTCAACGGCTTCTTGCGGATTGACCTGCTGACTAAGGTAACCATCGCCCTGCCTCTGCCCAAAGTCGTCGGTGTGTGTGTGTGTAAATCGATGTAAGCGCCTCCTAAAACAGGCATATTGGATTGTAGAGCGTAGCCACAGTGTTAATTGGTCAGTACAGCAGCTATTTTTGGGAGCATGAATCTTGTCAGCTGAAAGTAGTACCAAGATGATTACAGCCCATACCCCGTGGACGGTTTTTCTGGTGTTCTTGCGCTTGGGATTCATCTCCTTCGGAGGGCCAATTGCACACCTAGGTTACTTCCGCGAAGAGTTTGTTGTTCGGCGCCAATGGCTCAGTGAGCGCAGTTATATCGATTTGGTCGCCCTGTGCCAGTTTCTGCCAGGGCCTGCCAGTAGCCAGGTAGGCATAGGTTTGGGGCTATCGCGTGCTGGTTTCTCTGGAGCAGTTGCCGCGTGGGCTGGGTTTACACTGCCATCGGCAATAATCCTCGTTTTGTTTGCGCAAGGGATGTCCGCGTGGGGAAATGCATTCCCAAGCGGTCTTTTGCACGGACTTAAGATCGTCGCGGTTGCTGTTGTTGCTCAAGCCGTCTGGGGAATGGCGCGCAATATTTGTACTGATGTGCCCAGGGTAACCATCGCTGTGTTTGCAGCTTGCGCAGCACTCATCTGGCCAAATGCCTGGGGGCAGATCGCCGTGATTATCTGCAGTGCTGTCATCGGTCTGATGCTTTTCAAGCCTGCTCAACAGCATACTGCTGAGCCCCTTCCAATATCAGTTAGCCGAAAAGTAGGTCTGGTATCGTTGGTGGTGTTCTTTGGCTTATTGGTAGGCCTACCATTTTTGATCCAGGTTTGGCCCTCTGAAGCACTAGCTATGACGAATGCCTTTTTCCGAGCAGGGTCATTAGTTTTTGGAGGGGGGCATGTTGTACTACCGTTACTTCAGTCTGCGACCGTATTCAACGGATGGGTAACCAACGACACATTCATTGCTGGGTATGGCTTAGCACAGGCCGTACCGGGCCCGCTCTTTACCTTCGCAGCATTTCTCGGAGCGTCCATGAACGCCCAACCCTCTGGTTGGATCGGAGCTACGGTATGCCTGGTCGCTATCTTCGCACCTTCATTCCTACTCGTAATCGGCGTGCTGCCATTCTGGGAGCAACTACGACATAGTTTTCGCACCCAATCGGCCCTTGCAGGAATTAATGCGGGAGTAGTAGGGCTACTCTTGGCGGCCTTATATAACCCAGTCTGGACGAGTGCAATTTTGAAACCTCAAGACTTCGGTTTGGCGCTGATAGCCCTTGTCGCCCTAATGTTTTGGAGGGTTCCCCCATGGGTAGTCGTCTTGGGCAGTGGAATGCTTGGATGGTGGCTCAGCGGTGTACTTTGAAAGCAAGCATCAGCCAAAGGTATCTTGATCTCTAGAGGAGGTTATTGATGTCAGTAGCGCAGATGCTATAGGATCTTATCAGGAGATGGCATTCCTCCTTTAACCGCCTTGTGCTGATGATGCCTACGTGAACCCTGGACAGGGTGCGTAGGTGTGCCTCCCTGTCCCTAATTTAGGACAGGATATGATCTTACTTTTCGTGCTTCGCCCATCTTACAGCGCTGTCCCTCTGCATGCTTGGCCCTCCAGGTTTGGTAAGGAGTGCTCGCCATGCTGAAATCATTGATCGTCATTGCCATCGGCGCCTCAGTTGGTGCTTGGTTACGCTGGCTTTTGGGTATAAAGCTGAACGCTCTATTTCCTACGATTCCTCCCGGGACTGTAGTCGCGAACATGGTCGGGGGTTATCTCATAGGGCTGACCATCGCCTTCTTGGCTGCATCGCCTTCGCTCAGCCCTGAATGGCGCCTCCTGATCATCACCGGATTTTGTGGTGGTCTTACCACTTTTTCTACATTTTCAGCCGAAACAGTCACCTTGATTCAGGAAGGAAAACTGCTCTGGGCGCTTGGCTCAATTTCGTTGCACGTGGTTGGTTCGTTGACGATGACAACTGCCGGGCTTCTTTCATACCAAGTGATTGGTACTCGCTGAGGGGATAGACATGAAAGGCTTTATGGTCGTTTTCTTTACTCAACAAAACCGTCGCTATCAGGTAAAGATGTTAGGTGAATGGATCGTCGATTTGCCAAAAGAAATGAGCCCACTTGGGATAGATCCGTCCGACGCAACCACTTCTACAACATCGGAGGTAAGAACATGAGCTACGCGGACATTCCTGCTGGTAACGCGATCCCCGATGACTTCTTCACAGTTATTGAGATCCCTGCAAACCACTCGCCGATCAAGTACGAGGTCGACAAGCAGAGCGGACAGATCTTCGTTGACCGCTTCCTAAGCACACCGATGTTCTATCCGGCCAACTACGGGTTCATTCCAAATACGTTGAGCGATGACGGAGATCCTCTGGACGTCCTGGTGGTTTGCCCTTATCCCGTCTCACCTGGAGTTGTAATACGCAGTCGCCCGGTGGGTGTGATGTACATGACTGACGAAGCCGGAGCGGATGCCAAGGTGATCGCTGTGCCTCATGAAAAACTCAGCTCGATGTACAACGACGTAAAGGAGTGCTCAGACCTCCCTGCGCTACTCCTCGCACAGATCCAGCACTTCTTTGAAAACTACAAAGCATTGGAGCCGGGTAAGTGGGTGAAGATGGGGCGTTGGGGGAGCGCGGATGAGGCGCGGGAAGAGATTCGCAAGTCGGTAGCTGCGTATATTCCCAAGTAGGTTTCACTCCAAATTGAAAGCATCAGCCGGGAGTCAGAACTGAGGGGCAAGTGATTTGCCTCTCAGTCGCTCGGGACATCAAATGTCGAGGGAACCACACGCATAGAAAAGTGGATGGCTATGCTGCGCATGACTCAACTCAATCAAAGTCATTCCAGAATATCGGCCTTTGATAACCCACTTATGGGGTCGCGCTAGCATGCATTTGACGATTTCCTATTTGACTAAGGTGATTGGTATATCTGAGAGCTGAATCACCTTTGCCGCGACAGAGCCCAGAAAAATCCCTGCAAGAAAGCCGTTGCCATGTGAGCCTAGGATGATGTTGTTACATCCTAAAGAGTGTGAGCACGCCACGATTTGGCTTGCTGCATCGCCTTGTAAGGTGTGAAGTGTAAATGCAACCCCTTCCTGCTTCAGAAGCACCCCAGCTTTTTGTGAGCTCTCAGCACTTTTATCACCGTAGTAACGATCAATCTCATCCGCTCTCATGTCGTGTGCAATTCGAGTTGGTAACAGTGGCTGTACATTCACCAGATGTACCTCAACACTACCGCCCAGTAATCCGCCATCTTGGATTAGCCCAATAAGGTAACGCACTGCGCGCTCCGAGTGCTCGGAGCCATCGACAGCTACAAGTATTTTATGCATTTTCTAAATCCTCTTTCAGTGGCATGAAGATGCTTGTCGTTAGGGGATTGCCAGCTTGCAATCAGTTCTACTCGGACAGGCGGATTCGAATCTGTTTTTCAATCTCGATGATCGCAAAGAGCGCAACACCGACCCCGATGATAAGTAGGCCATCAAGGAAGGGGATCGCTTCTGTGGCAAACACCTTTTGCAGAGGTGGCGCGTAGGTGATGGCGAACTGGGCCAAGGTAACCACTGCGACGGTCATCCACACGACCTTGGTGCCACGAATGCCCTTCCAGGTGAGCGATGTGCTGTAGAGATTACGAATAAAGAACAGATGGAAAATTTCCATCACGACTAGCGTATTCACCGCGATGGTTCGGGCCAACTCCACGGAGTAGCCACGGTCGAGCGCATACGAAAAAATGCCGTAAACACCACAGAGGAACAGAATAGAAACAAGCACCATATGCCAGACTAAAGCACCGCTTATCAATGGCTCTTTGCGCGAACGAGGCGGTCTGCGCATGGTGTTATCTTCGGTGGGCTCGAATGCCAACGCTATGCCGAGCGTTACTGCGGTTATAAGATTAATCCACAGAATCTGTATCGGCGTCACCGGCAGTGTAAGGCCGAGGAGCAGGGCCACGATGATGGTCATGGCTTCACCTGCGCTTGTGGGAAGCGTCCAGCTCAGGACTTTCTTAATATTGTCGTAGACTGTACGCCCCTCGCGCACTGCAGCAACGATGGACGCGAAGTTGTCATCAGCCAGCACCAAGTCGGCAGCTTCCTTGGCGGCGTCACTACCTTTCCCCCCCATAGCGATGCCAGCATCGGCACGCTTTAGCGCTGGTGCGTCATTAACGCCATCGCCCGTCATTGCCACTGTCATGCCATTCGACTGCAGCAGCATGACCAACCTGAGTTTATGTTCAGGGCTGGTACGAGCAAAGATATTGACTTCCTTTACCGCCTCCTTGAGGGCGGCATCGTTCATGGAGTCCAGGTCTACACCAGTCAGCACCTTGTCGGGATTATGCAAGCCAATCTGACGACCAATTGCGGCGGCGGTGCCGCCATGATCGCCAGTGATCATTTTTACAACAATTCCCGCTGCCTGGCATTGTTGAACTGCCTTTATCGTCTCGGGTCTAGGCGGATCAATTAGCCCGACCATGCCCAACAAGGTTAACTTTCCTTGCACGTCCCCAAACTCCAACACAGTGTGCTCTGGCTGAACTGACCTAGCTGCAAACGCCAATACACGCTGCCCTTTTGCGGCGATGGTGTTTGCCTGTTCGTACCAGTAGTCCGCGTTAAGGGGCTCAGTCACGCCATCGGTTACGAACTGCCGCGTGCTCATGGCCAGTATTTGCTCTGGCGCACCTTTTACATAGATAGAAGCATGGCGATTATGGTTGTGATGGAGGGTCGCCATAAAACGGTGTTTCGCGTCAAACGGAATGGCATCGCTTCGTGGCCAGGTACGATGATCTTCATCGCTATCTATTCCGGTTTTTCCGGAAAACGCTAGCAAGGCTCCCTCCATCGGATCGCCTTCAACCGTCCATAAGTCTTTATTCTGGCGCAGCACGGCATCGTTGCAGAGACCTGCTGCTCGCCCCAATTCTGAGAGCGCAGGGTGAGACGATATCTCGATCAGCTGATCGGCAATCCTGAAGCCTCCCGCTGGCTGATAACCTGCGCCATCGACCGTGAAGAGAAGATCGTTCGTGACGACCGATGCGACCATCATTTCGTTGCGGGTCAGTGTTCCAGTTTTGTCAGTGCAGATGACGGATACCGAGCCTAGTGTTTCGATGGCAGGCAGGCGACGCACGATAGCGTTGCGGCGAGCCATTGCGCGAACTCCGACAGCCAACGTGATGGTAAGGACGGCGGGCAATCCTTCAGGTATCGCAGCTACTGACATCCCGACTACGATCATGAAAATCTCTGTGAACTCGTAGTGCGCGACATAATGGCCGAATACGAGCAGAAGGCCACCGACTAGCAAGATCAAGATCGTCAGCCAACGTGCAAAGACGTTCATTTGCTGCACCAGCGGAGTTGTCAGCGTTTCTACTCCAGCAAGTAGCGTACTGATGCGTCCGATCTCAGCTGCTGCTGCGGTAGCAACTACAACCCCTGTAGCTTGTCCGCATGTCACGAGAGTGCCGCTGAACGCCATGCAATTACGATCACCCAAGGCTGATTCGAGGCCCACTGGCTGGGTATGTTTCTCTACTGGTACGGATTCACCTGTAAGAATGGCTTCTTGAATCTGTAGTCTGTTCACGTGCAGCAGGCGTAAATCAGCAGGGACTTTGTCTCCCGCCTCCAGCAATACGATATCGCCCGGTACTAGCTCCTCGCCCACAATACTTAAGCGTTGGCCTGCGCGAATCACGGCGGCGTGCGGTGCCAGCATCTGCCGGATAGCGTCCATGGCTTTTTCCGCTTTGCCTTCCTGGACGTAGCCAATGATTGCGTTTGCAATGACCACCGCCAGAATCACCACCGTATCCCACAGATGCTGCAGCATCGCGGTAATCGCAGCGGATCCTAGAAGCACATAAATCAGAATGTTGTGAAATTGCAGCATGAATCGCAGCCAGGCGGGTCGCCGTGCGGCTTCTGGCAAACGATTGAAACCAGTGCGGTCAAGCCGGGCTTGAACTTCGGCGGCCTCCAGCCCGACATGCTCATTGACCTCAAGCAGGTTTGTCACCTGCTCTGCAGGTAGGGAGTGCCAGGCCACGGAATGCGGAGGGATTGGTGTTTGCCCCGTTGATGCGTCGACCACCTGCTTCATCAATGAGTATCTCCTGTGCACACAGCTCAAGTGAGACGGGCTGAGGTGATCATGAGCGAGCGTGGGAATATAAGGCTGAAAACATTATTTTCGGTCTTACATCCTATAGTTCCTTCTAGCTGACAGGAACTATAGATGTAACGCAATCAACCGGTTGGCAATTACTGATGTAGATCAAACTATCAGCAGCAATTAATGTGACAAAATGTTTTGGTGAGAAGTTTAATCTTCTAGATTTTTATCTAATATTGCATGCAGCCGAGCACTGCGCGAAGCAAAAACGGGGAGGCATAAATACTACTGCTGCTTTAAGAAAACTCTGTTTATTCACTATATGGCATGCAGTTTTTGCAATATTCCTGTGTTGCCTTGTTAAACCCGGAATATTAATACTTTCAACTTAATCCCAGTTATGCATAGCGCCCTAACTTGATTTAGCTACGTTATCAACCTGGGACTCTTCCAGCGCCTCCGGTGCTTCTAGCAGCTCGGTAATAACGCTGAAGTCACTCACTTCAACGGCACCTAGCCCATAGCCAAGCAGGTGGAACGAGAACGCTTTACGCGGCTGCGTATTATCGAAACTGAAGTCCATCTCCAGCGGCTGATCGGCAGTGACGACCATTTCTGCTGGCAGCCCCAGTGGCACATCCTGCTCCAACTCCTTGGCTTTCAGCAGGATGTAGGCGTTCTGCTGTGGATCTAAAGAGCGCACGGTCAGGCGCACGCGTGTTTGTGAGCCCTTGGGCATTTCCAGATACTGAGCACCGATCAGGTTGTCAGCCCAGTCATCCTTGATCTGTGCCTGAAGCGGGATGATGGTGGGACTGCCGAACTGGTAGTGCTGGTTCAACGGTGTCCGGATCAGCGAATGATCCAGCGCCGAGGCTTTTGATGTGATTTCTCGTGCTCGTTTGCCCCCGTACTGTCCAGCAAGGGTAGCGTGGTCGGCAATGAACCCTGCGCTATTGTAATTCCTGCAACGCTGTTGAAAGTCACACTCGATCAAGGTGCCTTGGCCATCGTGATAACGCAGCTTGTCGTTGGTGAACGACATGATCTCGCGGCCTGTTTCATAGTCACGAAACAGCGAGCGACCGCTCAAGGCTGAGGGGACAGGTAAGGCGAAATAGTCGAGTATTGAGGCACTCAGATCGACATGCCCGTAGACCCCAGACTTTACCTTGGGCAACTGATCCTGCTCGGGCGCTAACATCAGGTTGAAACCCCAAGAGGAAGCTAGGCGCACTCCATCAATTCCGTGAGATTCGTCCGAGGTGATCACCACCAAGGTGTTTTTCAAGATGCCTTGGCGTTCCAGGCCGTTGAGGAATTGCCCTAGGGCATCATCCAGATATCCGACGGCAGCCTGCTTGGGTGTGTCGTAGCGCTCAAGATAGTCCTGAGGGGCCGAATAGGGTTGGTGGGTGCCAACGGTCAGCAGGGTCAGCATCCATGGTTTTTTCTGCTTTTTCAGCTGGCCGACGTAGTCGAGTGCCCCTTCGAAGAACGCCTTGTCGTCTTTGCCCCAAGGAAAATCTAGATAGTTGCTATTGGTGAACCATTCCAAGCCGTGGGTAGCATCGAAGCCAATGTGCGGCATGATCTTGTCTTTGGCCATGAATCTAAGGCCTGCACCCTGAAGGTAGTGCGTGGCGAATCCGTTCTTGTGCAGTTGGGCTGGGAGGCACGCCTTGTTCCGTTTGTTCTGGGTCAACATCTCAACCCCCTTGGGCGTTCCGTTGTCCAGTTTGTCGTAATCGCCGCAAAGCATAGCGTAAAGGCCGCGAATGGTTTGATGGCTATGCAGTACATAATCCGGCGTATTCATTCCGCGTTCTGCCCAGCGACTGAGGTTGGGCATGAGATTTTCTTGATAGCTGCTGTGCAGGGCTTGGCGGTTGACGCCAACGTAGGCACCAGGAATACCTTCCAGCGCGATGATCAACACATTTCGCGCCCGCCCTGGTGCCGCGAGCAATTTCTGTCCGTCCAGATCGAGTTGAGTAAGCCCCGCCATTTGCGGTGGAACATCGACAACATCACGCTCCAGCCACTCTTCTGCGCTTGCCTGAACATCGCCAACGCTCGCGGCCATCAACTGATGTGGCAGGTTGAACAAGCGCCACTGGTCTTCTTCTGAGGGGTACAGGTGCTGAGCACCCCAATGGGTGATCAACAGCAGTAGCGGTGCTGCCCACGCGTTTCGTGGCAAGCTCGGAGACGTAGCGGAGCGTCCTAGGTACTGCGTGACCAGCCAAACCACCAGCCCAAGAAACAGAGTAGCGGCCAGCCAAGGCTGGGCGAAACCACCCCCGGTAGAGTTTTCCAAAAACTGAGGGTCGATCAGGTAGTGCAGGTCTGATGAGTTGGGAAGCCTACCGACCGCGCTGACCAGTTCGGCAGTCGCCAGAGTCATAAGCCCCCATGCCAGCAATACCGGTAGCGCTAACCACCAAGGACAGCGATGCAAGAGTACGATGAGCAGGCTCGCAATTCCCAGATCTGAAAGATAGCCAAGTGGATTCGACCAACCCAGAGCTGCACGCAGGCACAAAGGCATGATCAGAACCAGTCCGATCAAGGCGATGAGACGTGCACGGGGTTGACTTAACCAGCGATGGATAACGTTCACGCAAAGGCCTTCCAGACATTAAATCTTCATATAAGTGTGCTGGATGGTATCAAGCAGTGGGACGACTCATCGGGTTATTCGAAAAGGAGACGGTGGATCGAGTCAGTGACGGCATTGGTGCTTGGACGTAAGCCCTATTTCAGAGGCTTGCGTTGAGGAATGCTCGCTGACTATGCCCTTCAGCATTAACTGTTTCAGGCTGTTTAACCCCGCCGCGCATGTATGGGCCAAGTGTTAATATATTACCTTTTAAGTGATCCAAAGGACGTTGATGACTAATCATCAAGCTAAAGCCGAAACCCCTAGAGCAGCCGCGATTCTGGCTCGCTTCCTGTCGTCGGAGTCCGCTGGCGGTCTTGTGCTGATGGGCGCAGCACTCGCGGCACTAATCGTGGCCAACTCGCCTCTCTCGCAAAGTTATTTTGCAGCCTTGCACAGTGTCTGGTTGGGCATGTCTGTCGAGCATTGGGTCAATGACGGCTTGATGGCGATCTTCTTCCTGATGGTCGGACTCGAGATCAAGAGAGAGGTTCTGGCAGGAGGGCTCTCCACTTGGGGACAGCGCGCCTTGCCTGGATTTGGTGCCGTCGGTGGCATGGTTGTGCCTGCGCTTATTTACATCGCAATCAACTGGAGTAATTCTGAGACGTTGAAGGGGTGGGCTATTCCAGCCGCTACCGACATCGCATTCGCCTTGGGCGTCTTGTCGTTGCTGGGGAAGCGAGTCCCTACGTCGCTGAAGGTCTTCCTCGCTGCCTTGGCGATCATTGACGACCTGGGTGCTGTGGTTATCATCGCCTTTTTCTACACCACTGGTCTTTCCATGCCGATGTTGCTGGCATCGCTCGCAACCCTGGTCATTCTGATCGCAATGAATCGATTGGGCGTCAGACGATTATTCCCATATATGCTGGTCGGTGGTGTGCTGTGGTTCTTCGTGCTGCAGTCGGGGGTGCATGCCACTCTTGCGGGTGTTGCCGTTGCACTGTGTGTCCCAATGGGCAAGCCAGAAGAGGAAGCTAGGTCTCCACTGCTCTTCCTAGAAGAGAAGCTGCACATGTGGGTAGCATTCGCTGTGGTGCCGATTTTCGGCTTCGCCAACGCGGGTGTTTCATTAGCCGGTATTTCGATGGAAAACCTAGTCGATCCGGTTCCGCTGGGTGTTGCGCTCGGCTTGTTGGTGGGCAAGCAGATTGGCATTTTCCTATTGGCTGCTCTGGCCATTCGTATGGGCTTGGCCAAACTGCCGGAAGGCAGCAATTGGGCACAGCTTTACGGCGTTGCGCTCCTGTGTGGCATCGGCTTTACCATGAGCCTGTTCATCGGAAACCTGGCGTTTGCTGGATCAGCTCACCTGATCGACGAAGTAAAAGTCGGTGTGTTGATCGGTTCGACCTTGGCTGCAATCGGTGGAGTCCTGATTTTGCGACGCAGCGCTGGGCCCGCCATTGTCGCCGCCACGGTCTCTAAATAAGCCTAAGCGAGCCGGCCACGGAGTTTCTCCCAGACAGAAATCCTGTGGCTGGAACATCGTCTCGCGAAGTGAGGTCATCGTGCTTTACGCCACAAGCTGCTGAGATAGCCCCTCAAAGGCTGATTGGCGGCATCAACTCGGACGCGACTTTTTTCAGCATGAACGTTTCGCGCTGAATTGACTGCCCCATCGATGACTCCTGACGCTGCATCACGGCTTCATTATGCGTTATGGCTTCATGCAGGTTGATCCAGACAGGCCGCATACCATTAGCGATTTCGTGGCTTTCCATTCTCACGGGCGCTAGCTGGGGCGCGACTTCGCATTGATAAAAATGCGAGGTCATGTGCATCAGATCGTACTGTGGCTTCCAGTAGGGCCGGTACTCCTCGATATAACCGTAGTGCTGGAGTACCTGTATTTCACGGGCACCAGTCTCTTCCTCAAGCTCACGCCTCAGGCCTGTGACAATGTCCTCGTCACCATCAAGACCGCCTCCAGGAAAGCTGAAGTCGTTATAGCGCTCGGTGAACAGCAACAGGATCTGATCATCCCGCATCACGATGCCGCGTGCTGCATGTCGACGGAATACTCTGCCCTGTTTGGATTTCAGCTCGGGGTGAACAATTTCAGTTATGAGTTGCATGTGGTCTCGTTACGGCAAGATCAGTAGTCATCGTCCAAGGTGGCCACGGCATTTCCGCAGTTCTGGAAATACTGTGACCAGTGGAATTGGCTCAGCGAAGCAGCAATACGGGTAAAGTGGATGTTCGCAGCATCGTCGTGGTCGTGCTGCCTACCAGAAACTGCCTGATGCGAGAGTGCCCATACGCCCCCATGACCAAGAGGTCAATGCCTTGCTCTGCCTGATATGCATGAAGTACCGACTCCACTTCGCCTGGGCGGATCTCGGCATGCACCAACGAGCCAGAAGAGGCAAATGTGGCTCGTGCTTTCTCCAGCTCGTTCTGATTTTCTTCAGAGTCCTTACCAACCATGACGATATGAATTGGCAGGCCTTCGCACAGCGGGCTTGAAGCAATCATCTGTACAGTCTTGTGGCCTGTAGCGCTGCCGTCAAATGCCACCATGACCGTTTCAGGTTTCCTGAAATGGCTGGTTGTAATCAGGATGGGGCGGTGGATAGTTCGGACTACCGCTTCAATCTGGGTGCCAAGACTTTGGGCTCTGCGCGTGCTGTCCTCACCGACTCTTCCAATCACCAGTAATCGAATATCGTCTTGGAGATCGCTCAGGCTCTCGACGAGATGGCCATGGCGCTGCTTCAGATCAGGTGACATGGCGCCAGAGATAACTGTCCGCTCGCGAGCTTTTTCAAGCATGTGCTGCCCATGCTCCAAGGCCAGTTTTGCACGCTGCGCATCCAGCGTGGCCAACTCTTCCATTAGATGCTCTCTGCTACCGAGACCGATATTGCCGCTAAGGTCTGCGGATGCAGGATATTTCTCCTTATCCAGCACATGAAGCAAGGTCAGGGGAGCGCTGAGTCGTTGCGAGGCCCATGCTGCGTAATCGCAGACCGCCAATGAGGATTGTGAGTTATCAATGCATGCCATTACGTGGGTCATTGTCGTTCTCCTTAGTGGCTCATGAGCTTGTCGATGGCACCGGGTTTGTCATGCACACCGAAGCGGTCAACGATTGTTGCGCTGGCTTCATTGAGACCGAGCACTTCAACCTCAGCGCCTTCACGACGGAACTTGATCACGACCTTATCCAGCGCTGCGACGGCAGTGATATCCCAGAAATGCGCCTGTGTGAGATCGATGGTGACTTTGTTGAGAGCTTCCTTGAAGTCAAAGACTTCAGTGAACTTGTCCGCAGAGCTAAAGAACACCTGGCCCACGACGTGGTAAGTCCGATGCGATTCCGTCTCTTCCAAAGTGCTCTTGATATCCAGGTAGTGCCCAACCTTATTGGCAAAGAACAGCGAAGCCAGCAACACACCTACCAGTACGCCATAGGCTAGGTTGTGAGTGGCCACGACGACCACGACGGTCGCCACCATCACGAGGTTGGTCGACAGCGGATGCTTTTTCAGATTGAGCAAGGAATCCCAGCTAAACGTGCCGATGGACACCATAATCATCACAGCTACGAGTGCCGCCATAGGGATTTTGGAGAGCCATTCGCCAAGAAACACCACCATCAGCAGCAGGAAAACGCCGGCGCACAATGTTGAGAGACGGGTACGACCACCGGATTTCACGTTGATGATCGATTGGCCGATCATGGCGCAACCAGCCATGCCGCCAAGCATGCCGGCAGCGATGTTGGCCACACCCTGGCCTTTGCACTCGCGGTTTTTATTGCTGGTGGTATCGGTCAGATCGTCGACGATGGTCGCGGTCATCATTGACTCGAGTAGACCCACTACGGCCAAGGCAGCCGAGTACGGGAAAATGATACGCAGGGTTTCAAAATTCAGCGGTACTTCAGGCCAGAGGAAGATCGGGAGCGTGTCAGGCAGTTGGCCCATGTCACCGACGGTGCGGATATCCAAACCGAGGTAAATGGCGACGGCAGTCAGCGTCAGGATGCACACCAACGGTGACGGAATCAGCTTGCCGATCTTCGGTACGTATGGGAACAGGTAGATGATCCCGAGGCCTGCTGCGGTCATGGCATAGACGTGCCAAGTGACATTCGTAAGTTCCGGCAACTGCGCCATAAAAATCAGAATCGCCAAGGCGTTCACAAAACCCGTGACCACAGAGCGAGAGACAAAGCGCATCAGTGAACCTAGCTTCAGGTAACCCGCGAGAATTTGAAGTACCCCACAGAGCAACGTGGCTGCAAGCAGATACTGAAGTCCGTGCTCTTTAACCAGAGTAACCATGAGCAGTGCCATGGCGCCGGTAGCCGCCGAGATCATGCCGGGACGACCACCGACAAAGGCGATAACAGCACAGATACAGAAAGAGGCGTAAAGCCCAACCTTTGGGTCAACGCCGGCGATGATGGAAAAGGCGATGGCTTCGGGAATCAGTGCAAGTGCGACCACGATCCCCGCGAGCACATCTCCACGGACATTGGAAAACCACGTTTGTCTAAGTTTTTGCAGCATATAAATATCCAAGGCAAAGCATCGCGCACGCCAAAGGAATGGCGAGCGAACCGATGCAAATTCAAATTTTGAGGATTTTTTGCTGTGTGCTTAAGGTGTAGAACCAGGCGTACAGCAGTGCGCACCCGCGAGCGAGGCTAGCGGAAGCAGGGTGTTGCGAGGGGGCGTAGCGCTAAGGCGGCGTAGGCTGCCAGTAGATCGTTTGGAGTACAGTCATGCTAGTGTTCCTGTAGCTCAAGGGGTATGCGAGCCGAAATTATACATTGTAACTACTGTCGATTACGACCTGTTGTCTCGCATTGGGAGATTTGCGTTGACTAACACCTCTTGGATACATCCCTCGCCTACGCTTCCTCTTGTAAGCTCTCGACCTCTCAGTTGGGAACTACACTTCTGAGAAGTGCAGATATTAGCCAACCAGATGCAATTTATTGTTTTCTAGCCGACTTTTGATCTAGGTCGCTCAAAGGTGGCTTTTGAACGCATTAAGCCTCGCTAACGGTAAGCGTCCGGCAAAAGCATCTGGACAACTTCTTAAGCCAGATTCAACTTGCCTTGAACCCATGCCAGACGCTTACCTTGCCAGCGCTATTAGTCACGCTGATGCCCGATCCTCCTGATTCCTTGGAATCATCCTTCAGCTTCGGAAATCCATCCTTGATGCGCAGCACGGCCTTCTTATAGCGAGTCGTCTTTCTATGCGGTAATCCGCCATGGCTTGCAGGCCATGCAACCTGCATCGTCAATAGCGTCTAAAGTTCAGATATATCCCGCCCCCTGAAGGAACGACTCATGCACAGATCACGCTCATTGGTTGCCGCGTTAACATGTCTTGCGCTGGTCTGCGGCTCAGCGAAAGCATTGGCCGATCCTAGTAATGGAAAGGGGCAGGGAAACGGCAAGGGAAACCAGCAAAACAGCCAAGCCCATGGCAATCAGGCTGGCCAGGGAAGCAAAGGCAAAAACTCCGGGGGCGGTGATTGGAATCATGGCCCAAGTATCAATCGGGGAAGCATTCTTGGGATTGTTGGCGGATATCGGGACTACTGGAATCTAGGCCCTGCTTTGCCACCCGGCATTCAGAAAAACCTCGCTCGCGGCAAGCCTCTTCCACCAGGTATAGCGAAAAAGCTAGATGGTCGATTGATCGGCAGGCTGCCGCATTATGATGGATACGAATGGCAGCAGGCGGGCACCGACTTGATACTCGTCGCACTAGCAACCGGGCTTATTTACGAAGTGCTCAACGGGGCTTTTGATTAATACCTGAATGGCGACTGCGGTTTCAGTGCCGGCCCCCATGTCCACGGGCTCGGTGGCGAGCCAGATAGAGTCGATGCGGATCATCACAGCAGGTCTCGTAGGAAAGCGGAACACGCCGCTGCATTTTCTGCCGACGAGCTCACAACGACTACGCCTTTTGAATGAGGCACTTCGATCAGGATCGTGCTGGGAAGGACTTGATGCACCGCTGCCGATGGCGGCGCCTTTACCGGAATAAAGGCACTTTGAAGCGCCAGATTTTTTTGCGTACGCACCCGAATCCATTTATGGACGAGGTTGGCATTGAGGTTGTAGGTCAATGCAACATTGACAATCGAGGTGTCAGGCTGCGCACACTCGGCAATGACTTAGGCCTTGAAGGATTTAGAATAGGAACGGCGTTCTTGTGGCATGGGTGTCCGCTTAATTTAGGTGGAAACCATCGCCTTAAGCGATGGCATCAGGGAGGTGTATTGCCCGGACGGTTACCGCCAACGTCCGCAAGATGCTGGTATGCGCTGTCGCCCTAATTTATTAAAGATTTTACGAAAATTTTACAACCCCTAAAGATGGAGCATCCAATACTGCACTGCGCTAATTCATCAGGCTATTTTATATGTCTCTCGCAGGACTACGGCTTATCGGATTCATCTTAGGCATTTTTCTAATCACGCTAGCTATAAGCATGATTATCCCAATGATCACACTGGCGGTCTATGAGCGGGATGGTGGCGATCTTTCAGCTTTCCTGTGGTCTAGCTTAATCACATCTGTCTGCGGCCTTCTGTTGATCGCACGAGGACGCCCAGATACCGCCCAGCTTCGTCCCAGGGATATGTACCTGCTAACTACTGGCAGTTGGGTTGTGGTGTGCATCTTCGCATCGCTGCCAATGGTGTTTATCAGCGACATCAGTTACACCGATGCATTCTTTGAAACAATGTCGGGCATCACAACTACAGGGTCAACGGTACTCACTGGCTTGGATACCGCTTCACCGGGATTATTGATCTGGCGCTCAATGCTGCATTGGCTCGGCGGTATAGGCTTCATAGGCATGGCTGTAGCGATCCTTCCACTGTTGCGGGTAGGTGGCATGCGTCTCTTCCAGACAGAGTCCTCAGACTGGTCGGAAAAAGTAACGCCTCGCTCCCATGTGGCCGCCAAATACATCCTCTTTCTCTACTTGGGACTCACGGGGCTCGGAGCGCTAGCTCTTTGGGTCGCTGGAATGACGCCGTTTGAAGCGGTCAACCACGCCATGTCCTTGATCTCAACTGGAGGATTCTCGACTTCGGACTCTTCACTGGGGCATTGGACGCAGCCAGCGATCCACTGGATAGCTGTGGTCATCATGATTCTGGGTAGTCTACCGTTTACCTTGTATGTTGCGACATTGCGCGGCAACCGGCGTGCGCTGATTAAGGATCACCAGGTACGTGGATTTATTGGGTTCTTGATTTTCACCTGGCTGGCCGTAGGGACATGGCTCTGTTTTCACAGCGATTACGGATGGTGGGATGCGTTTCGTATCGTAGCGGTCAACGTGACTTCTGTTGTCACGACCACTGGAATTGCGGTTGGCGATTACACACTATGGGGAAGCTTTGCTGTTCTTTTGTTCTTCTATCTCACCTTTGTTGGTGGATGTTCGGGCTCCACGGCTGGAGGCCTCAAAATCTTCCGCTTTCAGGTTGCTGCAACTTTACTGATAGGTAGCTTAAAGCAACTAATCCATCCAAGAGCCGTGATTCAGAAGAAGTACAATGGCCATCCAATTGACGAGGAAATATTACGCTCGCTTTTGACTTTCTCATTTTTCTTCAGCATCACCATTGCAATTATCGCCTTAGGACTTGCCTTGATCGGCCTGGACTGGACAACGGCATTGAGTGGCGCGGCTACTGCGGTGTGTAACGTGGGCCCTGGAATTGGCACCATCATCGGGCCTGCTGGTAACTTCTCATCATTACCCGACGCAGCAAAATGGTTGCTCACCATCGGCATGCTGCTGGGCCGATTAGAGATACTCACTGTACTGGTACTTATCACACCCGTTTTTTGGAGGTACTAATGATGATTAAGAAAGTAGCCATCTAAGATTCTGGTTGGTTAGATTTTAGCCAACCCAGCATGAAGCCCGGAGGGCTACAAATATACGAAATAAAAAGCCCTCAATACTCAAGGGCTTTTTATGTATCAGGAACGTTTAGTGCGAAGAGTCCGCTGCTGGTATTGGCGAGACCTTGGCCCCGGCTACGAGGCCCAACTCCACTGCAGCAAATCCGATGACTAGACTGAGCACTAGATAACTGATGGACACGAACACACTGGCGGGATCTTTCATCATCTCCACGGCGCCAAAGACAAAGCTTGAGAACGTCGACAGGCCGCCCATGATCCCGGTGCCGACCATGACGTGTACGTATTGATTGATCCGGTTGCTCTTGAACAGTGACGTGGCCACCCCCAGCAGGAAGGCTGCGACGATATTGACGACAAAAATATCCATGGGAAAGCCGTCGGCCAAGCGCGGCACTGACAGCATGACAAATTCGCGGCACATGGCGCCAAACGCGCCGCCGACGAAAATCAGAATAATCATGTTCAACATGGTGTTTGCTCCTGTGTCAGCGCGCCAGCCAGGCGCCGAATGCGGCGGCGGCCAGACCGACCAGTACCGAGATGATCAGATAACCTGCCGCCCATGCACGATCCTTCGCCTTGGCCAGTTTGGAAGCATCCAGCTGCATGCTACTGAACGTTGTGTAGCCGCCAAGAATACCAGTCAGCACGGCAGCACTCAGGAAGTCGCCGTAGCGGTCACGCCAGTCCACGGTAAACAGAATGCTCAAGTAACCGATCACAAAGGCGCCACTGACGTTGATCAAAAACGTGCCCAGCGGGAATGATCCCTTATAGATCTGCCCCACCCGCAGTCCGATCCACCAGCGCAACAAAGACCCCAGCCCGCCCCCCAATCCGACCCAAAAAACATCCAGCGCAGTCATGAAGTTCCCTCTCGTGCCTGTTGATAATTTCAGGGAACTCTAGTTGATAAAAACCGCGTAGACATGAATGAGGCATCAATCGATAGGACACGTCGCCTGCATGGTAGGCAAGCCAGTACCGACATAAGTGGGGGCTGTACAGCCCTGTCCGCCCTCTTGCTTCAAAGCAACCGTTTCGGCTGAAAATATAGAAAAGTGGCGTGACCGCAACAGAAACCCGTGTTTATAAGGAGGCGCCACTTAGGGCTTAAGGTCGTAAAGTCCAAGGTATGAGGCTGACCCAATCAACGCTCATTGAGCATCTTCTGCGCAGAAGTACTGATAGTGGGCATTGATTCCCAAGCTTGAAGTCGCGTCATAGTAGGTGCGCTTGATCTACTACGAACCATCAGGCTACGCCCGCGAGATAGCTATGCACTTGTTTGACCACATCTCGTGCAGTACGGGTCACGCCGATTAATGTTGCAGAAGCGAGCCCCGTCCAATCGCCGTAACCCATCAGCCATAAATTGGGTAAATCAACACTTCGGTTTTCGTCCACTGCTACTTTGCCGTCCTGGCCTACAAGGCCTAGGTTGGTAAGGTGGTCTAGCGCTGGAAAAAACCCGGTGCACCAAATAACGACATCCACCGTCGTCTCATGTCCTGACGGCCATACGACACCTGTCGGAGTAAAATGAGTGAACGGTCGTACCGCGTTCAGCACACCGCGTTCACGAGCCTCTTTTACCGATGGAACCATAACGATATCACCTAGCCCACCTATGAGTTCTTTAGGTTCTGAGCCCTCCTGCTGGGCTTTCAATCGAGCCGTAGCTCGTTCGAACAGGACGCGGCCGTCAACCTCATCAGGCAGAAACCTTGGGACTTCTTGAGTCACCCAGGTTGCCTGGGCTACTTTGGAAACCTCGGCGTAAATCTGGGCTCCCGAGTTCCCCCCACCCACGACAAGGACGGTCTTTCCCTCAAACCTATTCGGCCCTACATAATGAGCGGAATGAAGCTGCTGCTCTAAAAACAACTCCTGTCCTAAATAACTTGGAATGAATGGACGATTCCAAGTGCCTGTTGCACTGATGACCGCTTTGGCATCCCAATATCTATCCCCCGAAACAACGCGTAAACCGTCTTCAATTCTCTCAACACGGGATACCCACGTAGAACGAATGATGGGAAAGTTGTATCGCTTTTCATACTGAGTCAGATAATCGACAACATCGTCACGGCTAGGCGTTTCTTCCGACACAGCAGGCATAGGCCAGCCTGCAATCGAACTCCATGAAGACGGAGAAAATAGTCGGAGTGAATCCCACCCATGCTGCCATGCGCCTCCTGGCGCCGGGTCTGCATCAAGTAGCACGTATGACATACCTGAACGCTTCAGAAAATAGGCGGTTGCGAGTGCGGATTGGCCGCCGCCAATGACTACAACATCAAATTTCATATTTGGATTCACCGCTATTACTCCATGCTCATTCATTCAGCTTCATTTGCGTCGGTTCAGCCCCTGCAGCCATTGTTGCGGATCAACGCCAAGGTGTTGCGAGAGGTGCCACACTCCGGTTCTAAGAGATCGTGATCTGACTCATGCAGTTCCCACGTAATGACACTAAATAGAGCGCTGATTAACACGCTTGGACAGCTCTTCTGCGGACTCTTTGCGCTCGGAATATCTATCAACAAGATAGTCCTGGCGATCCCTCAGAAGTAGGGTGAACTTGTTAAGTTCTTCCATTACGTCCACTAGACGGTCGTAGTACGAGGACGGCTTCATCCGGCCTGCCTCATCAAACTCGGTGAACACCTTGGCCACCGAAGATTGGTTGGGGATAGTGAACATAAGCCTAGGATAGCGGACAGCCTGGCAACACCTAGGAGAAATGAGACAGCAGCTGCGTTTCCTTGAACCAGGCACGGAAGGCCGCCTGCATTCATTCATTGATGGAGCGGAGCTGTCTCGATCAAAAGTGCGTAAGGTATGGCCCAGAGCACGTCTCTATGGCGCCCTCAACTGCGTCATGTGCAGAGGGAACTCACGGGTGAACTCTAGAGCTAGGCGCCCTAGCTGCCCGACGCCGACCCATGCGTCATCGCAGCCTTCTTCAGCCAAGCGTTCCACAAGCGAATCCATATCGCTCTCGTCAGACGTCAATTGGTAATAAGGGTGAAGGTATAGACCATCTGGAACACTCCATTTCAGCTAGGGCCAACTGTTCAACAGCACGGAGTTAAAGCTCTTCATCTTCACCACGAATCCAGTGCTGATCCGGAACAATTAAGGTTTCGAGAATGCCGTCCGTTTGTTGCCTTAAGATTTCTTCATGCTGAGAAATTGCTAGCGCGAGCATCTGGATTGCAGATCTTGCGACCCGAAGAGCACGCAGTGCCTCATCGATAAAGTCTGAGTGGTTGATATGCTCGACTTCAGGAGTTTGCCTAACCCTCGTGGTATCCCCCAAGTCATGAAGCACCACGAATCTGTGCGTGCCAAAATTTCGCAAATCCTTTTGTGAATGGAGAATTCCATCTCTGGCGTCGTAGTCTTCTGCCAGTTCAGCCAAGCCGTACATCGCGTATACACCTGCACGAATTAGTACTTCTACTTTGTTTGCTAGCGGCGAAGTGCCTCGTTTTTTATCAACGCGAATTCTCCATATCTTCCCGAAATAAACCTTGTCAGGCGGATGTCCCAAATCAAAATAATAATTGGCCGTCACTGCAACCTTATCGAGCAGATCAAGGGCAGTTCGATGTGCCAGTATGAGTGCGGAGGTATCAGGGCCGTACATTGCATAATCGAGAGTATCTGCAAACTGTCCTGTCTTCGGCCAAGCGCTTCCGTCACTTGCTCGCCATGCCAAATCCCGTGCTAGGACAAAATCGCTCTTCAGCATATTGAACATGGCAAACAATGGCGGCGGTCTGCTGCCCACCCCTGGTTCGCGCTCGAGAATACCTGGAAGAGTAAGCCAATCGAGCTTACCCAAGGATGGATCTACGAGTTCTACAGCAGGAGCAAGTGTAAGACGCTCCTCTTCCACCCATCTGATGAAGGGGTTCGTGTGCAGAGACCTAGGTGGCGGATCAGTTAGCTTGCTGGCGAGTGCTTCCACCTTGGCCACGACTCTTGCACCGGCGTACTGGACAATTCGCTCCTTATTTCGAAGTGCCTGCCTGGCTAGCATCACTGCTTCCATATGCGTTAACTCTGAGCAGCCTCCACGCTTAAAAAGCCACATCAAATCCAATGCTGCGCAGAACGCGGCGACGCCGTTCTTGGGATCAATTTTAAGAGCGGAGAGGCGTGCGTCATGTGCTTCAGAGAGCCGATAGGTTTTTGCGAACAAATTAGCGATATTCGTCCAAGCTTGGGTGCGCAACTCCACATCAGCATCTACGTCTTGCAGCACCTTCCAATAACATCGTCGGGCTTCGGCCCTGTAGGCGCGGGTCTGTTCCTGATGATCCAGCCATTCAGAATCATCACCCCTACAATCTGCGGCCTCCACGAGCCCATTTGCTAAATTGTAGGTGATGTCGGCTGTCGGATATAAGCGATGAAGCTCACGGTATAGCTCAAGGCCTTCATCAATGGCTTCTTGGCGCCCAAGCGAGGCACCGGCGTTAACCAGAGTGGCTGCACGCAGGGACATCAGATTAATACGATTAGGCCCATCTAGATCGAGTTCACGAGCTTCTTTTACTGCAAGTGCAGGATCAGCATCCACCAAGGAATTGAGGTGTGATGAGAGTTTCGAGAATACGCTCAACATAGGTAGTGCCGTCCTTCAAAATCAGCGATGTCGTGATTCGGGAATATCGCTACTCACCTTGAAAGTCATCTCTTCATCTGATGAAGATTTAGAGTATCAAGTCGTCCCTGCCCCCCACGCCCAATCACCTCCTACCACAATGAAGATCTCAGACTTCAGAAGTCGAGCTCGGAAAGCAGCCTGTACCGAGTTACGCACGTCATTGCGCACAGCCGCCGCACTGGTGCCGTTAAAGAAGCCCATCGTAGACGTGGTAGGAATAACCACCTGCGGCCCCTCATCTGCCTTGACTACTTTCGCAAGTCCGATCCGCTGAAGATCCGCGTACGCGTTCTCGTAATCCTTGGCCGAGGCGTTCTTCAGGTCAAACGTGCAATAAACCAAATAGCTCATAGTGCAAACTCATGGAAAAATCACATTCAATGAAAATGGGGGCCAGCCAATGAGGCAGCCGGCTTACCCAAAAGTCAAAAGCCTGAGGTAGAGATGCGATCTACTGAGTGTGGCAAGCCGACGAACACGTCCGACAACCGTTCGACTGCGGGTATGTATTGCGAGCTTGGCGCACAGCACTTACACAGGTGGTGTGATGGCCAAGGTCAAGGCGATTGTGGAGTGCCGGCAAAAAGATGCAGGTATTGGTATGCACCTCATGGTCACCGTTGCTCTGTGCATTGCTATTAACGAAGTATTGAGTCATTTCACTTACCCCGTTCTTTGTTAGATTGAGCAAGTACCGAGGCCGCTAGGGTCTTGGTCGTGGCGTTGTACTTGTTGCTGTCCAAGACTTGGCTGGCCTTGGTCTCCATATCAGCGCCGGTCTGCTTACCAGTCGACGCTTGAGCCATAGCCGAACCTGCCAATTCTTTCTGAATGGCAGAGGAGCTATCGTCGCGGAGGATTTTGGAGGCTAGGCTGGCCACGGAAGTCGAGGTTTGTTTTGTATTTTTAGGCACGATTAGGTGCTCCTGTATCTATATTCAGATCGAGTAGGCAGGAGCAACCCTTGAGCGGAAAACCGGACTGGATGATTGACATCCAAAGTCAGATTTTTCTCTAATGCGCATCCTACCAATGTACGCATTGGCTCAGGGTAGGCGGGTATGCGTGCTCGGCGTCCAAACTTCGCACGCATGCCCGCCGTCTTTACTGAATCCGCTGCTGACTCACAAAAAACACAACATATAGTGTCTCTAGATGAATCAACTACAAGATAGTGCGAGTGCTTTGACATAGCAAGATGACAAAGCTGCGGGCAAGCTGTGTGCAAAGTATGGCTTGGATCCACTCTGATGCTGTATGGATGGTCAGACCTTCTAAATCACGGGTTACGCCGGTTTTGGCCTGTAACAACCCGAAACACTCTCCCTAAATCTACCCACGCGGTCTCTTAAAACAGCCAAGAACGACATTGGAATTTGACGATTTTATGGCGTCATTTATTGGTCTGCTAATGTGGTTGCTCGCTTGTTAACACCTTACACATGTAGCAAGCCGAGCCAGGGCAAAGCCCCCTGAACTGCTCCGTCTGAGAAATCATAGGCGGCGCAGAACTTCGTTGATTTACTGCATATCCATGCTTCTCAAAAAAAACCGACGCAGTTGTCGTCAGCAAATGAAAGCGAGCAATTCCCTGCTCAGCGGCTATTGCCTCAATGGCCCGAAGCACTGCGGCCCCGAACCCTTTGGATCTGCATTCAGGCAATACGATCAGGGAGCGCAACAACCCGTCTGGCCCATGAGTTTCAAACCCTCCCCACGCGACTGTCTTACCGCCGCCCGTGAACTCAAAAAAGGTTCGACCTGGTAGATTAATATCGTCTGCGGGAAGCTCGGCGGATTTCAAGGCAGCTCGAAAACGCTGCCATTGCTCTCCGGTAATTTTCGTTGCCCGGATCGTCACATCACTATCCATCACTTCAACTCCTTATGTTCCCGCGTTTGGACAACGACAGTCTAAACAGGAGAATCACCCATCACATTCGCTTTACCGAATATTCGCCAAAGCGTATATTCAGTTTTCCATATGCGTAGAAATCACCATGAGCGTTGCTATCAAAGTGCTTTTCGTCTGTGTTGCCAACTCTGCCCGCTCTCAGCTTGCAGAGGCTTTGCTTAGGCACACCGATTCGCGCTTCGATGTCTTTAGCGCGGGCTATGAGCCCTCTCACGTTGACCCGCGCACGATTCAGGCGCTGGAGGCCGTCGGGGTCGATGCAACCGGTTTACGCAGCAAGTCCATCAATGAATTTCGCACTGAACGATTCGACTACGTAATTACCCTCTGTGACAAATCCGTAAGCGAGTGCCATTCGATGCCCGGCGCTAATGAGGTTATCGCGTGGGATTTTCCTGATCCGGTGATCAGCGATGATCCTGTCGCATTTCGACATACGCTCCATGACATCCACGAGCGCATCAAGCTCTTCGTTTTGGTCAAGACCAAACATCTGGAGGATCTATGACAGAACCCATGAACCCCACCACGCTATTCAAGTGCCTGGCAGATGACACTCGAACCAAAATCACCCTGCTCGTCGTGAGTGAGGGTGAGTTGTGTGTCTGCGAACTGACGGCAGCATTGGATCTGAGCCAGCCAAAGATTTCTCGCCACTTGGCGCTGCTTCGCTCAGCAGGTTTGCTGCTGGATCGTCGTCAAGGCCAGTGGGTGTATTACCGACTGAACCCCGATTTGCCTGTCTGGGTGACTAGCGTTTTGAAAGAAGTCGTAGATGCCAATCAGCAATGGTTGGAAACCGAGGCTAAGCGCCTATGCGGCATGAACGATCGTCCTATCAATCAGGCCGTGTGCAACTGATTCACGTCCAAACCGGGTTATTGAAATGTTGATTGCCGTATTGATCTTTATTGCCACCATCGTGCTTGTCATCTGGCAACCCAGAGGGCTTGGGGTAGGTTGGAGCGCCATGATGGGTGCTGTCGTGGCTCTGCTGACGGGCGTCGTTACCCTCGGGGACATACCTGAAGTTTGGAGCATCGTCTGGAACGCCACCGGGACGTTCATCGCGGTCATCATCATTAGCCTGCTGCTTGATGAGGCGGGATTTTTCAAGTGGGCTGCGCTGCATGTTGCGAGATGGGGCGCTGGCAGCACCCGCAAGCTCTTCGCACTATTCATCCTGTTAGGCGCGGCGGTATCGGCGTTATTCGCCAATGACGGCGCGGCACTCATACTCACGCCTATCGTAATTGCAATGCTGCTGGCATTGCGTTTTTCTCCCGCTGCAACATTGGCATTCGTAATGGCAGCCGGTTTTATCGCCGACACGGCGAGCTTGCCGTTTGTGGTTTCCAACCTGGTCAATATCGTTTCTGCTGACTACTTCGGTATTAGCTTCAATGAATACGCCTCGATTATGGTGCCCGTAAACATTGTCAGCGTGGCGGCGACATTAGCCATGCTGCTGTGGTTTTTTCGAAAGGATTTGCCCAAAACCTACGACCTCAATCAACTGGGCAATCCGGCCGAGGCAATCCACGACCGCGCCACCTTTGTGGCCGGTTGGTGGGTGTTAGCACTGCTCTTGATCGGTTTCTTTGTCATCGAACCATTGGGAGTTCCGATCAGTGCCATTGCAGCGTTCTGCGCACTCATCCTCTATGTCATCGCGGCTCGTGGCCATGCGATCAACACAGGAAAAGTGCTCAAAGAGGCTCCGTGGCAAGTGGTGATTTTTTCTTTGGGTATGTATCTGGTCGTCTATGGCCTGAAAAACGCAGGCCTGACTGACCACATCGCGCAGATCCTGAACGTATTCGCCGGCTATGGCGTCTGGGGCGCGTCCCTAGGAACAGGGCTGCTAACAGCATTCCTGTCGTCAATCATGAATAACATGCCCACCGTCCTGGTAGGAGCCCTGTCGATTCATGCCGCCGAAGTCGATGGCGTCGTACAGCAAGCAATGGTGTACGCCAATGTCATCGGTGCCGACCTGGGCCCGAAGATCACTCCAATTGGTAGCCTGGCAACGCTGTTATGGCTGCACGTGTTGGCTAAGAAGGACATCAAGATCAGCTGGGGCTATTACTTCAAGACCGGGATCGTGCTGACTTTACCCATCCTCGTCGCCACCCTATGCGCCCTGGCATTGCGCCTTAGTTTCTGAATCATGGAATCTTTTGATGAAAGTCTTATTCATGTGCACCCACAACAGCTGCCGCAGCATTCTGTCTGAGGCGCTGTTCAACCACCTAGCACCTGAAGGCTTAGAAGCGGTTAGTTCGGGAAGCTTTCCCAGTGGCCGAGTGAATCAACGGGCATTGCAAACGCTGGAGGCGGTCGGTATCTCCACGGTGGGATTAAGCAGCAAGGCTTCGGATGCTTTTGAAGGCTCCCCTCCAGATATCGTTATTACCGTTTGTGATCGGGCTGCGGGTGAAGCGTGCCCAATATTTTTCGGGCCAGCCTTGAAGGCGCACTGGGGCTTGGCCGATCCGTCCGAAGCCTCCGGGTCAGAGTCTGAGATTACCGCAGCGTTTGAAGCCACCCTCAACAAAATTCGTGAGCGTGTTACAGCGTTTCTTGCGCTACCGCTGCAAACCATGAGCGCTGACGAGCTCAAAGCTGAACTGAACCGTATCGGTTCGCTTTGAAGAACAATCGAGGCCTTGCCTGCTTGGCAAGCCTGTAGGAGTTTATATGCAAGACACATTGCCAAACGTAGACGCTGACCTGATCGACATTCCTTCGTTGGAGCAACTGTCGCCTCGTACACCCACGCTCCATAAGCCTCGAATTCTTCTTCTGTACGGATCGACGCGAGAGCGCTCATTCAGCCGTTTAGTCACGCAAGAGGCCGCACGTCTGCTGAATGAGTTTGGCGCCGAAACCAAGATCTTTGACCCATCGGGCTTGCCGTTGCCAGACGATGCTCCGGAAACTCATCCCAAAGTCGCAGAGCTGCGCGAGTTGATGCAGTGGTCTGAAGGCCAAGTATGGTGTTCCCCAGAGCGTCATGGCTCCATGAGTGCAGTTTTCAAGGCCCAGATCGACTGGGTTCCGCTGGCGATTGGCGCTGTACGACCTACCCAAGGAAAGACCCTTGCTGTGATGCAGGTCTGCGGCGGTTCGCAATCATTTAACGTGGTCAATCAGTTGCGGGTACTGGGTCGGTGGATGCGGATGTTCACCATCCCCAACCAATCTTCGGTGGCCAAGGCGTTCACCGAATTTGATGAGGCAGGTCGGATGAAACCGTCCTCGTACTACGACCGTCTGGTGGACGTAATGGAAGAGTTGATGAAGTTCACGCTGCTCTTGAGGGATCGCCAGGACTATCTGGTTGATCGATATTCAGAGCGCAAAGAGTCCGCAGAAGAGCTGTCAAAGCGTGTCAATCAGCGCTCCATTTAACGTCACTGCGAGGAAAGTTTATGAGTCAGATCACGATCTACCACAACCCGCAATGTGGCACCTCTCGGAACACTCTAGAGTTGATTCGCAACAGTGGAGAAGAGCCGACTGTTATCGAATATCTAAAGACTCCTCCTGATCGCCCCACGCTTGTAGGGCTGATCAAGGATATGGGTATCGAAGTGCGGGCCCTCCTTCGCATCAACGGGACTCCGTACGAGGAGCTGGGACTGGGCGACACATCACTTTCTGATGACCAGCTCATCGATGCCATGATGGCTAACCCCATCCTGATTAATCGCCCCATCGTTATAACCGCCTTGGGCGCACGCTTGTGTCGTCCGTCAGAGGCTGTCCTCGACCTGCTACCGCAAGAGCAGCGTGGTAGCTTCACCAAAGAAGACGGACAAGCCGTTATTGATAAGCATGGCCGCAGGGTCTGAACCGACGCAGATAGAGCCAAGTGAATGTGCCAGGAGGGATGGCGGTGAATCAAAATTTGAAATTTGATGTTGTAGTCATTGGCGGTGGCCAATCCGCGCTCACCGTCGCCTATTTTCTGAAGCGCTCAGGGTTGTCTTACGTGCTGCTTGATGCTGAGCCAGCGCCGGGAGGCGCATGGAGGCATGGATGGGGTTCGCTCCGGCTCTTCTCGCCGTCTGCATGGAGTTCGATTGCAGGCTGGCCGATGCCTGCTGTATCAGAAGAAACGCCTCACCGTGATGATGTTATCGACTATCTGACTCAGTACGAGCGTCGATATGACTTTCCCATCATTCGCTCTACGCGAGTAACCCGTGTCGAGAAAATGGAAGAAGGGTTGCGCGCTGTCTCCGGGGATAGATATTGGGATGCCAAGGCGGTCATCAGCGCGACAGGCACCTGGAGCCACCCATTCATCCCAAACTATCCAGGCCATGAGTTGTTTGCAGGGCAGCAACTTCATTCCGCCCATTACGTTGGGCCGAATGAGTTTGAGGGGAAGACCGTCCTTGTTGTGGGTGGTGGGAACTCGGGGGCCCAGATTTACGCCGAGATTTCGAAAGTGTCTCAGGCAACCTGGGTGACTCAAGAAGCCCCAAAATTTCTGCCTGATGACGTCGATGGTCGTGTTCTATTCGAACGAGCAACTGCTCGATTGAAGGCTCAACAGGATGGCGTAGAGTCTGAACAGCCCGTAGGTGGGCTTGGCGATATCGTAATGGTTCCATCGGTAAAGGAGGCCCGCGAACGCGGAGTATTGAATGCGGTACGGCCATTCACTCATTTCACCTCAACTGGTGTTGTGTGGCCATCAGGAAACGAGACGAAGGTGGATGTCGTCATCTGGTGCACCGGGTTTTCTCCTGCACTCGACCACCTGACCAACTTTGGTATTGTTGGTCAAAACGGCAAAGTAGCCGTGGACGAAAACCGAAGTGTTGATTTACCTAATCTATGGCTGGTGGGCTACGGTGATTGGACAGGGCTCGCCTCCGCTACATTGATTGGAGTGACCCGTACTGCACGAGATGTGGTCAAGCAGGTGCAAAGCTATCTCACTGAGTTGGTCTGATGGCTACACAAAGCTGATCTATAAAAACACTGCTCAGATTTTGAATTAGGGATGATCCTACATGGCTTTAGAAATCCGTACGGCGGTGATAGCTGATGCAGAAGCCATCCAACGTATTTATGCCCCCATCGTTTTAAAGACTGCAATCTCGTTTGAAGAGATTCCTCCAAGCGTTGATGAGATTGCTCAGCGAATAACGATGACGCTTCAGACTTATCCATATCTAGTTGCTGAAGAAGGTGGGGAGATAAAGGGTTATGCCTACGCAAGCCAGCACCGGGCCCGGCCGGCCTATCGCTGGGCTGTGGACGTGACGGTCTACATAGCCGAGTCGGCTCGCCGTCAGGGTATTGGTCACCTGCTCTACGAGACGCTGCTTCCGATACTTGAAAAACAGCGGTTTCGTGCAGCTTACGCTGGAATAGCGCAGCCCAATGAAGGCAGTGTAGGTCTGCACGAGTCACTCGGATTCGACCACATCGGGACATATCCAGAGGTAGGCTTCAAACTCGGGGAATGGCACGACGTGGGCTACTGGCGGCTCGGCCTGTGCCAGCTAACCCCACCGTTGGAGCCGTTGCTTTTCTCCCACGTGGAAGTTGACTCAAAGTAGATCAATCGGTGCGTGCTACTTGCTATGAGCGGAGTAGCTGAAGAGTTTGTAACTTTCCTGACGTGACATTTGGTGTTCAGACCACTG
Source organism: Pseudomonas sp. WS 5051 (assembly GCF_012985715.1). Lineage (NCBI taxonomy): Bacteria > Pseudomonadati > Pseudomonadota > Gammaproteobacteria > Pseudomonadales > Pseudomonadaceae > Pseudomonas > Pseudomonas sp. WS 5051. Next base: position 4,269 of record NZ_JAAQWV010000016.1, on the reverse strand, counting down.
ATGAGTCGAATGTTCGTAGCTTGGTGAATGCGACCAAAGCGCCGACCCCCAATATTCCTGCCATGATCCATATCAGCCAGTTTGGCCCAAGCTGCACCAAGATGTATGCGCATACCATGGGCGCTACCGCTTGAGCGATCAACACTGGGCGGGCGATCAGCCCAAGATGCATTCCCAGATTGATGCTGCCTAACAGGGTAAGTGGGACTGTTCCTCTGGCGATGGTCATGATTCCATTTCCACCGCCGAAGGTAACCACTGCGAGAAGGGACAGCATCACTATCCCTGGCCCCAAGGCCAAAAGTCCGACCATGCAAGCCAGAATTCCTAGCCTGGCAATCCATACGGGGTGGGCGTTGCGGCCAAACGCATATTCCAGAAGCCGGGCGACAACCTGTGATGGCCCCATCAGCGCTCCGAACGTTACTGCCATGGCGGCAGAAATTTCATGGCCCCGGAGGAGCGCTATTAGATTCACTGCTAATGCTGACATCACGAACGCATGTAATGTGAACAACAAAGCGATCCACACTAAGCGTGGATCAGCAGGCGCGTATGACTTTTTAGCCACCTTTGGGGGCTCATCTGCTCGCGGCGAAGGCGTTGGAACCGTTAACAGGTGGAGGGGCAAACCGACAACGAGATGGATTAGCGCGAGCACCATGCACGTGGTTTGCCATCCATACCTCGCATCCATGGCCGCCAGGAAAGGCCACGCTACAGTACTTGCAAAGCCCGCAATAAGTGTCAGCCCGGTCATCGAGCTTCTCGCCTTTACCCCCATCAATCGGCCCAGCGTCGCGAAGCCAGCATCATAAAGGCCAGCGGCCATGCCCAACCCCAAGACTGTCCATGCGATGTAGTAGACGAGCAACCCTGTTGCGAAAGACATGGCGATCAAGCCAAGGGCCAGCAACAGCGAACTGAAGGCGAGCACCCATTTCCCGCCATGCTTATCAATAATCCTGCCGACCACCGGCGCGCATAATCCTGCGACAAGCAGAGACCACGATAAGGCACCCACCACAGCAGGAACGGATGTGCTCAGCGAGTGCGAAATGGGCTCGGCTAGTACCGCCGGCAGATAGAAAGTCGAACCCCACGCGAGGATCTGGTTAAAGCCCATCGAGCCAATTAAGGTCGCATTCTGCCTTGTCGTCGGGGAAGCGGTATTAGCCAATTTAAAAGCGAGCCCCTTAACCATAGGAAAAACTTCGTCGCGATAACTCTTGTCGAAATTTCACCGAACCAATGCTGATGATCCAAACCCACTGCTGACCTGTGTATGAACAACAATGCTGTTATCCAGGCTCTGGATCACGCCGTAGCCTGGCGCTTCATCTGCTGGCAAGAGTTTGTGCTGTTGCATGTCCAGCGCAAATCCGACATGAGGTGTCGTCATGACAGCATAGGGAAAACCGCCCCATGTTCCGGACAGGCTACGATGGACATGACCGCAAAACAGGTGAACCGAACGGTGTTTATGCCGCTGCAGAATTTCGTGCAGTGCTTGATCACCGACGTTCAGCCGCATTTTATCCAGCGCAGGAATACCCACCATCGCTGGCGGATGATGCATAAACAGCAAGACGGGACAGTTGCACTGGCTCAATACTTTATCCAGCCACTGCAGACGTACGCTGTCCAATTGCCCGTGATGCTTGCCATCATCAGCTACGGTATCCAGATAAATCAGTTGATGACCGTCGACCACCTCACTGCTTTGCACATACCCAAGCTCATGGGGCATGTGTGGAAACACCTCGAAAAATGCCGCCCGGTCATCATGATTGCCTACCAGAAGTTTGGCGGGCATCGGCATGTCCTCCAGTAGTTCTTTCAACAACCCATAGGCGCCGGTATGACGAAGCTGAATGAGGTCGCCAGTAATAATCAAGCGGTCTGCATCGGCATGGCGCGCGCGTATATCGTCAAGACACATCTGAGCTCTAAGAGCCGGATCAACTCCGCGTGGCAAATCACTGCCAGGGACAACTAGATGAAGATCTGACAACCAGGCAATTTTCATTTGCGCTCTCCTGACATGACATCGGCAAGATTTTTGGCAATCGCGGCCTGATGTTCTTCTGCCTGTTCCATACGCTCTGAGTATCTGTCCACCAGAAAGTCGGAGCGTTCGCGTACTAGCAACGTGAACTTGAACAACTCCTCCATGACATCGACGACGCGGTCATAGTAAGGCGACGGTTTCATACGCCCAGCATCATCGAATTCCTGATGTGCACGAGGTACTGATGACTGGTTCGGAATTGTGACCATGCGCATCCATCGACCGAGGACACGTAGCGCATTGACTGTATTAAAGGATTGAGATCCCCCGCTGACCTGCATTACGGCCAGTGTTCTTCCTTGTGTAGGACGCACGGCACCTTCAGAAAGAGGAAGCCAGTCAATCTGGGTTTTGAAAATCCCGGTCATGTTGCCGTGCCGCTCTGGGCTGCACCAAACCTGCCCCTCAGACCACAGGGACAATTCACGCAACTCTTTGACCTTAGGGTGATCGGCTGAGGCAGTGTCGGGTTGAGGCAGGCCAGTCGGATCAAAGATGCGTACTTCAGCCCCGAGCTTGCGCAGTATGCGAGCAGCCTCCTCAGTCAGTAACCGACTGTAGGAACGTTCTCGTAAGGATCCATAAAGCATTAGGATCCGAGGTGGATGAGTCATCTGCTGACGAGTTTCAATCTTGTCCGCAATCGAAGAATCAAAAGCCTCCTCATTTAAATTAGGGATTTGTAAGGTTGAAATATCAGTTGTTGAATGACTCATGAAATGATGCCTCCTTGAATCGCATGAGCCTGATCGGCCTATGCATTGATGGTCAATGCATAGTATGGATCAATACATTGACCTTCAAGGTATTAGTAGGCATTTTTATCCGCAGCCGACGAAATGCCATGTTCTGGGCAGTGAGTTTCTGGCGCACTGAAAGCCATTGGGTAGAATCGCAACCATGACCAAATCGACAGCAGAACCGACAAAAGCAGCCAAACCTGTGATTGATTACACAGATCGAATGTACTGGAACGGCATAATCAAAATGAGCCTGTCCAAGTTCTTCATTCTGAGCGTGTTGCACGACCGCCCCATGCACGGCTACGAAATCGCTCGCGAAGTCGAAGGCACTACTCACGGGTGCTGCGCCCCGACAGAGGGCACGATATACCCGGTGCTCCGCGAGTTTGAGCAAGGCGGTTACGTTACAGTCCAAAGCGAAACCGTAGCGGGTCGAGGTCGTAAGGTTTACACGCTGACGGACAAAGGTCGCGAGGCTTACGCTGTAGCTGCCGACGCGTGGATGGAGGTAGCAGCTCATATCAAGAAGCGTAAATAGACTTTCTGCGCCACATACAAAAGACCTCACGTAGGTCTGAACTGGAAGATTTGTGGCAGGTATAGAAAGCATGGGGTCAACATCTTAATGCCTGCTTGAGCCAAGACTGGTGCTCAGGTTACATCCTCAGATCAACCTCGGGGCGGGCCCCCTTTAGGCTGGTAGTTAACGTCCCAGCGGGCATGATTTTCAGTAATTCGTAAGCGACGATACTCAGCGGGAGCGAAATAAGTCGCGATCCGCCCCAGCTCAACCGGCCTGTAAGGTACAACCGCACCTACAGCGACTTGGGCAACTCTCAAAATACTCAGTACGTCATCGCCAACATGGTCGCGGCTCAGGTACTCGACAGTTGTGCGGGTAACTACCAGGCCGACCGATTAAGATGAGACGCTGCATTTTTATTGAACAAGGTAAGATCAATCGTCTCCCCAGGGATCGAATTTGTCCCCATACCTAGCGTGTAAAGCGCGATTGCGCTCAACCCGCCTGATCCACGGATCATAGCCATCGGGCCTCATCAGGCTGAAGCATCTCAATAAAGCTACGTCGGCCACCGCCGCGCTTGAAGCTACCAATGAGGTAATTCCCCTCCCCCGTCTCCAAAAGCCAGAAACGTCCTTCTTTCCAAGCCCTTTGAATTTTTGTCGTGCAAATTATTCCGCCATTGGCTGTTCGATTCACCTCGTCTTCCTGAAGGTGATCGAAGAATACGCCAAGGCACCTATCTTCTATGATCACCGCTTCGCTGATAAAAGCCGTGATGACCACGGTGTATTTTCGAAGACTCGTAAGCGTCCAGCCGCCCCACCTTTACTCGGGCTGTGGACCCAGCGGTAGTAGCTCATCGATCCGGCTATTGGGCCAGGCGGGGAGTTTTTCCAGTGTGGCTTTGAGCCAGGCGGCGGGTTCGAGGT
>NZ_JAAQWV010000015.1:0-100815 GCF_012985715.1 Pseudomonas sp. WS 5051 | reverse complement strand
TTGGCTGGCTGAAGGAGAACCGTCGCATCGTGACGCGCTTCGACAAGCTCGCAACAAGTTTTGCGGCGATGGTCTCATTGGCCTGCGCTATGCGGTGCTTGCGACAATACTTTACGTACAGAGCCTAGCTCTGGCCCCCTCTAAAGCGACGGAAAAAAGCCATTTTTTTTCCTAAACCTGTTGGCTCCCGCTAGATGTTTCATGCACTTCAATGTGTGTGATTTATTTACCTGTATAAGTCTACATTCTAGACCTGTCGTTAAATGCTACATATCGTGTGGATGTCTTCGAGGTGCCTCGATCTCACGGAAGGAATTGGATATGACGACGTTGGACGCGGTTTCGACAGGTGCATTGCTGTTGATGGGGATCATCCTGTTGGTGCTGTTGCTGCAGTACCTGCGGTTGCGTGAAATCTGGCAATTGCTGTTAGGCGAACGGGATCTCACCCGCTGGGCACGCATCTGGGAAACGGAAAACCGCGAACTGCGCTCAGCCCTGCGGGCAGAAAAAGCCCAAGTCGAAGAGTTGGAGGTAAAACTGACGATGCTGCAGGCCTCGGTACCCACCGCGTGAAAGGAATAGACATGGACAGACTTGAACGGATCAAGGGTTGCCTGCTCGGTGGTGCCGTAGGTGATGCGCTTGGCGCACCGGTGGAGTTCCTTGAATGGCCGGTGATCGAAGCCAAGTACGGCTGCCAAGGCATCGTCGACTTCGCCCCCGCATTCGGCCTTACCGGCGCCATCACCGATGACACCCAGATGATGCTCTTCACCGCCGAAGGCTTGCTGCGGGCCTTCGTGCGTGGAAGCGCGGGTGGGGATTGTCATGTGCCCAGCATCATTCACCATGCCCAGTTGCGCTGGCTGCTGACCCAGGATTACCCCGCACCGGTAGTGGTCAGCCAAGATGGCTGGCTGATCGAACAACAGGCCCTATGGTCCCGCCGAGCCCCGGGCACCACCTGCCTCACGGCGCTGAAGGCCAGCCAGCGGATGGGCGCTGTCGCCGAGAACAACAGCAAGGGCTGTGGCGCCTTGGTCCGCGCTGCGCCGTGTGCATTCTTCGCTAACGCCTTTGACTACGCCACCCAGTCCGGCCGCCTGACCCATGGGCACCCGACGGGCTACCTGGCCGGTGGCCTTTTCGCGGACATTCTCCAGCGCATGGTCGACCGGCAGGACAGCCTCGAACACTCCATCGGCGAAAGCTTGGCCAAACACGGGCAAAAGCCCAGCATGGAACAACCCCGCAGTTTCATCGAGCGCGTGCTGTTCTTCTTTTACGAAGGCTACCGGCCCACGCCACAACGCATTGCTGAATTGGGTGGTGGCTGGGTCGCCGAAGAAGCGCTGGCCATCGGGCTGTGGTGCGCGTTATTTGCGGACTCATTGGAAAGCGGCATCATCACAGCCGTAAACCACGGCGGCAACAGCGGCAGCACTGGCCTGATCACCGGCCACCTGCTTGGCGTGCAATACGGCGCCGCGACCATTCCGGCGCGCTGGTTCGCGCAGCTGGAACTGCGCGAGGTGATCGAGCAAATCGCCGAGGATATTGAACGTATTCCCCGTGAGTACTGCGGGGTGGGCGGGGAGTTTGATGAGCAGATTGAGCAGGCATATCCCGGTAATTGAGACGAGAACAGGAGAAGTGCGATGCCGATTGTTGCCGCTGCCCGAAAACTGACTCGGGTGTTCAACTGCCCCTGTTCAATTTTAAACCCATAGACCCTCGGCATTTAGTCGGTGCCGAGGGGACCTAGTTGCCATGCGGCTATCGCCGCTGATTGGCTTTTGGTCGATCTCTGCGCGCGCGAAATCACCCCGTACGGGCTATTCGGACCGATAGTAGTGCCGTAAATGCTCTCCGAGGTCAGCGGCACGTTTACTATCGGCTCCCAGTTTCGCGTCTGCCCTGACCAGCAATCCGGTTTCATTTCCAGGGCTTGCACTTACAGTTCATGGCGTCGAGCTAAAATCTGATGATCCAGCCTTCGATGTCGCTCGGCGGGCGTCACGAAGCTGATTCGGCTATGGCGCCAAAAACCTTCGCTAAGGTAATTTGCTTTCTGGAATGCTTGAGCTCATTGGCGAGTATTTGTAGTTTTTAATGTAGGTCCAGCATTCTTCCTTTTTTGCCCACTCAGAGATCATCCTGCCTTGTGCTCCGCTATGTAAGGCCTCATCGACTTCTTTTGCCCAAACAACAATTTGCTTTGCCAATTCAGGTGATATTTTCTGATTTTGCCAGATCATTTCCAGATCGAAATTGGAGCCAACTTTGGCAGAGAAAAGTGACAGGGTATAAATCGTCACATTTCCTTGAAATGCAGGAAACAGGGGGCGTAAAAGCTTCTGAGCAGCTTTGAAGAGAATTACTTGTGCGATCATCCGCTTGAACTCTGTTGACTCAGGTACTTTTGACAGGCCCTTTTCTGCGCGGTTATCTACATCCAACATGAACGCGTCAAAATTCTTTTGTCCGCCAAGACTCGCCATGTGGGGGTTCTGTCCCCACGCGTTCAGGAACTTTGCAAAGTCTGTCTTGGTGATCTTGCGAGCAGGTGGAATAGCTGCTTGCAGCTTTTTGATCCGAGCAGGAGTTTTACCTTCTCGTTCAAGCATGACCTTATAGCTACCGCCAGACCGCTCGTAATACCAGCGTCCGACTCCATCCGGGCAATAGGTTCGGGCGGCCAGTGCTTCAATTTCCGTATGGAAGGGATGGTTTGCCGAAAGATCAGATGCTTTTACGGCGTTCTGACTGTTTGCATATTTAGAGATGTTGGAAATCAACAACTCTTCGCTTTCCGAGGAGCGTAATACGATGAGCTTGGCTGGTACTCGTACCTTGGACAAATCCGTATTTGGAAATTTTTTCTTGGTGAAGTAGAGAGATGCAGTGGTTTGTCCTCCATTGACAATCTGCATTCCTTTCAGCCAAAGGATACCAGGTGAACCATCTGCCGCTCGGTTCATTCCTATTTCATCGGCAACCAAAACAACACCGTTGTTGTAAGCCATGAATCGTTCCGGTTCTGTGCGTAGGCTGTCGCGAATGCCTTTATTGATTTTCCCGGTTGCACTTAAAAAGGAGCGCACGTTGGCTTCAAGAACTCGCGCGCCATATTTGTCGTAAATAAATCTTAGAGCCTCACCTGGAATCGCCGTCAAGGCATAATCATACTCACCTGCAACACCGGGGACCCATACACAAGGCAGAGCGCTTCCCGATATCTCATTGAAGTCAACTAAGACTTCATCCCTAGGGCGGTTCTGCTGGAGATGGTTGAACAACCGCTCTATATCCATCACTTCGAGCTGGATGGATTTTCCTTGGAATTCAGTGGGGGCAAATCCCCCCTTGTTCTTCAACCACAAATCGGTGATGACGAAGACCCTTAGTTTGACCAAGCCAGAGAAGAACTGTCTGACGCTGACAACTAGAGGATAAGCCTCATTTGTTTCATCCATGCTCTTCTCAAGCGTCCCATTGACGCAGTTCTTGAGAAAACGCATGCATTGGTTGGCGGATTTGACAATTTCCGTTTGTGGGAGCGGCTCAATTTCATCAACCCCCTTGTAGAGACTGACAAACAGGTCAAGCTGATCCGGAGCTTCGTCATCGTCTGAAGAACCGAACGAATAACCACTCAAACGCAGGGTAGAGGCGCCGGGTTGATCGTCGAAATAGCACAGTTGCGGCTCATTGGTCATGCCGATGTCGGACATGTGTTGCATGACCTTTTCGGCAAAAACTAATTCTGGATAGGGATATTTTTCCCCGGGTGAATCGAATGATAGCTCTGCCTCACGTATCTCAGCTTGTAGTTCTTTTAGATACTCAACAAGTTCCACTTTAAAAAACCCCTAATTCCTGCAATGCCTGATCTAGGCTAATTTTTTGAGATTGCACAAGTCCAAGGTCTATCTCATACCTTGCTCGCAACACACCCAGTGGTGTGTTGAAGGGAGTCAGGCGTGGAAAGTGTTCATCCACACGATGAATCACTAATTCAGTAAGTGCGAAGGCTCGTGTGTACCGGTTCTGGTGTGTGTCTAGGTAGCCGCCATGCACTAGGCAGTTGTCGAAGGCACGCAGGGCCGCTGGGTCTGAGGAAAATCCTTGGCGCAACAGATCAATATGCTGCACAAGATTTTTTCCTTCCTCGCTTAGATGCAACTTGACTCCCGCCAAAAAGAACGGGTAGCGCAACGAGTCGTCAAGTTGTTCCAGTGAGTCAATGCACGCTGGAAATCCTTCGCTTGCAATTGTTGTCTTGACCTCGATTGAACCGCTTCCCAGTTCAAAGTCATGAAGGCCGTCCAGCGGTCCTTTCCAAGCGTCTACTGAATTGAACAACGGCATTCCTGCTTCTATTAATTTGCTCAGAACATTCAGTTCCCCGACAAGTCCGAGCTCCTCTTCAGCAGAAAGACCTTCGTGTCCTCGGCGCATGAAGTCCTGCCATGCTCTGATTCTTCCCAGGTAGCGTTGGAATAGGAGTTCTTCCTTTGCATCCGAACTTGCTTGGACGGTGCTCAGTACATCGACCACCATGCTGCTGAACAGGTCTAGGCTGCCAGCAGGCTGGCGGACCAGCGCCAGCCAATTGAGCCCCCGGCCCACTTCACCCAATGTCGCCTTTTCCACCTTGAAACCGTGACCATTGGGCAATTGATTCATGGCGGGTAGTTTCAGGGATGGAAACCCAATCAGCAACGCTTCCTCATTACCCGGTGAGCTGCGTGCGGCGCGCAATCGACAGCCACCGCATTCGGCCATTGCAATGCTACGCCAGCCTTCATCGGGACTGTCACCTGCCAGAGGGCGCCAGATAGCTTGCATTTCTTCTTCAGTCACAAGCGCCATATTGCTGCTCCCAGCTTTGCCAATGAACGTTGTTGACCATGTATTCGACTTTGGTTTTGGAGTTACTGCCCGGGAAACTAATAGCGAAAGCAACTACAGGCGGAGTTCCTAGTGGGAAGTTTTCCTTCTCCGCTTTCTGAGGGTCCAGCAACGAGATAATCAGCAGCCCTGTCTCAGGGTGTGGGGCGACGCCGTCAGCGCCAAGCCCACGTACCCGTCGTATTGCGGCTCCACTCGGGACTGCTGGTAACTCATTCTTGTCTCGTCGCCCCTTGTCTGCTTGCCAAGCAGCTTGGGTCAACGCCAATGCTGCATTCCATGCGGAATCGTCCAGGTCCATTGCCTCATCCCGCGGGGATAACAAGCGTCCAATGGCATATCGGTCGATAAGATTTTTCCCTGTACGCTTCATCAGATTGACCGTTCTACCTCCAACTTGATGCGGGATCTCGCTGTCACCAGAGACGATTGCCACTGTCCATTGAGTTAGCTCCCCGTTGAGGCTCATCATTTCAATAAAACGGGCGAGCAACTTACTGTTGACCTTTAGCGACTCAGGATGGGTTTCGTATTCTCGGAGGAAAGTCGCAACCTTTTCGGCATCGATGTTTGCCCAATGAGCTCCTCGCCACTTATCAATTTTCCCTGTTCGTTTCTGTGCAGGTATCTCATTGGCCCCACCGAGTTTGTCCGTGAAGCGCTCGAACGCTGCAAGATTCTTGCTAAGAGCTTCACTCTCCTTGAAAAAGGCAACCGTTTCAGATATCTGCCCGCTGAATGACAGGTATAGAGGTTTCGCTGCCCGCATTTTCAGCCGTGAAGTTACCATGAGCACGGAGTGGGATTTGACCTTGAGTCCATAATCGATAGGCTTTCCGCCGCTTTCGCACATCATGTCGAATTCGTCACGTAGCTCCTCGGACGCGTCCGCAATATGCCCGAACCACTCGATCAGATCGCTGGTGGTGTAAAGGCGGCAGAGGTCAATATACCCATGACGGTAACCAAACCAGCGTCCCATCTGCATGAGCGTGTCGTACATTTTTGAGGCGCGCAGGAAGTAACTGACACTCAGTCCCTCAAGTGTTAGTCCCCGAGCGAGTTTGTCGCCACCGATGGCAATCACTTTTAGTCCCGTAGGTGTATCGGCGTAATCAAGAGCATCCTTGGCGGTGCCGTTGATCATTCGTACATCCACGCTCTCCAGTACATTGAGAAGCTGAGCACGAACATCAGCCCAGTCTGGAAGTTTGCATTCATCGGGGGTATCCAGCGACTCACTGACTTCGTTGCTGGTTGGTACAAAGTCTCTTTCCCATAAGGTCTTCAACTCAGAGAGCAATTTCTTTTCATCGATACCCAGCGACAGTCGCTGTTTAACATTGTTCACATAGGCTTGCACCTGTTCGTGCACGACCTTTTGTACCCTGTTGAATCGAGTTACATGCACCAGCATTGAGTTGTGCGCGTCACCTTGGCCTCTGAGTTGACGGGTAGCACAACTCAAAATGAAGGCGTTTATCGCTTCGACCAAGGAGTCCGGCATGCTATGTGGCCCTGAATGGACCGGGTGGAAGTTGCTCCTATGGCCATGCGGCATCCATCCCGTACGGCCATCCTCGTCGCAGTAATCCGAGACTGTTCGTACCAGCGGTAATCCACCCTCGCGCCCCTCTTCGGCTGAGAGGCCAAATACTCTTGTCGGCCCTACATACGAAGAAGGTGCGGCCAAGTTAGAGATGAACGCAGAGGGAAAGAGATCTGGCCCTTCTTCACCCGTCTCACCTTTGTCATGAATGAAAATATTGGCGAATGGGGTGGCGGTGTAGCCTACGTAGGCACTTCGGGTAAAGGTATGCAGGATTCGGCGAATCATCCGATTGATGGCGGTTGGTTCGTGTTCCAGATCAGGTAAACCGTCTGCACCAACAACTTGCTCGCCGGTATCGACAGAGGCTTGGTCCGACTCATCATCAATCACCAATACTGGCAGGTGAGTAATGAGTTTTCGACCGGTTTCATTATCCTGACTATTGGCTACATGATCGCGTAGCCAGACGAGCAGTCGTGTCAGCACTGACTTGTTTTTTTTGACAACAAACAGCCATGGCCGCTCTTCCGGGGATATGCCGAGGTTGCGGACGAATCCCATGTTGAAATCGCCGTTATTACTGCGATTTGTTGCATAGTGCGGTCGGATAGACGGGGAACCATCAATTTTTCCCACGCCGATCAAGCGGGTTGCACCCGGGGTGGGACCAGTCTCGAAGCCCAGGAAGCCCTCGTCCAGACGCATTTGAGTCTGTGAACGTAGATTGTTGTGCAGGCCTGCCAATACAATGATTATCTTGTAGCCCGCATCCGCTGCCTTGCAGACAAGCCCTGTAAAGTTCCCTGTTTTACCGGACTGTACGTGACCGACCACCAAGCCTCGTCGATCCCACGGACCATCTCGGGTTGGATCTTCCAGCATCGACAGAATGGAGTCGGTGGATTTGTCTACCGACTCGACCGCTGCCCAAGGCAATTTTCCTTCCTGCCACTCCCGATAGCGCTGCCAGTAACGCCAATCGGTTTTTCTTTCCTGGGTCAGCCACGGGACGTGCCCCGCGTTATCCATCAGCGTTGCATCTTCTCCCACCCAGATGCTGAAACGACGGATAAGCTCGTCGGTCACACCGTCCCGATCCAGTTCTTTGCCCCAATTAGGGTTCATGAATAGAACGCGATCAATCATTTCTCCAATCATGGACGGCGTTACGTCAGCGTCACCTTTTTGGGCGATCAGCAACTCCTGCACAATCTTGATGACACTGGTTTTGCTCTTTTCGGGGTCCGTCATTACTCACATCTCATCATTTAGAATCAAGGCTGATCGGGAAGAGCGGCTATTAATTCCGGGAAGTTATGGAAGGGTTCCATGTGCAAAAGCTTTTCACGCGCAGCCGCAGCCGAATATCCTTTGAGGCGTATTAGGTTGCCGTACATTATCTGAAGGATTGATTCGACTTCGGCTGCAGGCTCGCCAGCGAATCCCACCCGGGGAGTTTCCTTGTCTTCGGCGGTATCCACCCAGATGCGTTGTACCGGTACAGTCTCTTCGATCACCCTCAACATTGCTTTGATCTGAGGCATCAGTGCCCCCGCTTCGTCGAGGACTGCTCGCATGGCAGGATGTTCCAGATCAATCCGATATCGTGTGCCGCCGCTGAACTTGTCGGTTTTCCATGCTTCGATAATGGGCGGACCCTGAATTGCTCCAACAGGGCGTCCCCGGTGAGCGAACGCTCGTCGCGATCGCGAGCGTGTTTCCTCCGCTAAACGCGCGAGCCAGGATCGCAACGCGATAGGTGGGCGTGCGGTTGATTTACGAATGTCAATTTTCCAATCTACATCCGCATTGTTGGGGATATCCAAGCGGATGCGCGCCAGCCGATGGGCTTCATCCTTGGTCCAGGCTCGACCTGCACCCAGCCCCAGCCAGCTACCGGCGACAAGAAGTCGCTCGTTACGGTATATGTAAAAACCTTGTTGAGCTGCCCATCCTTCCGGGCCGGCCGCTTCTTCGTATTCTTTGTCCGTTAGGCGATCACGGTGGGGGAGAACATGGCACTGCGCAGAGATAGTTCGATTTATCGGGCACACGGCAACTGGGGGACTCCAGGCCTTCGAGGGATGCCCATTGAGGAAAGGGTCCCAAGCCTTAATCGGCTTGCCATTAAGCAGAAGACGTAAGCGGTTACTCGAAATATAGCGGTGAAAGACCATTCCCAAGTGCTGTTTGACTTGGGTCGCTAGGTCTAAGAATTCTTGAACCCTGAATCCGTTGGTAACGATGCGATCAAGTATTTCCCATAAAACCAGCGTGCCTTTGCCAGCTTCTACAAGAGGCTGAAAAAAAACCTCGGAGCCCTCGTGAGGCCCTTCCAAAAGATGCCAGCCCTGATCGGTACTGGCTGCCAGAACGTCAAGATCCCAACGTAGTGACTCCAAGCCGATTTCGTTGATCGTCGCAACTGTCAGGCGTCTACATTGAGAAAACGAGGCGGTTTTTAGTCCTAGTCCAAAACGCCCTAGGTCGTTTGAACCCCGCTCTTCAAGTGGATTACGCTCACCAAGACGCATGGCTTTGTCCAGCTCCGCTGACGACATGCCTCGGCCATTGTCGAGTACATAAATTCTACTGGCATTTTCTTTCCATTCGAAGTTTACATGAACTAAATCTGCGCCCGCGCCGATACTGTTATCTATGATGTCCGCTAGCGCAGTAGCAGTGTTATAACCTAGTCCGCGGAGTGCCTCGATCATCGCTCCCGCCCGGGGCGGGGCATGCCTTGATTTAGCCTGCATCACCTTCTCCTCGGTGATTTTCAGTCCATACAGATGACCATTCGCCCGTCGTGATAACATTCGCTACTACAGCGGCTATTTTTGATGCCAACAGAGGGGGTACAGCATTCCCGACCTGATGGAATTGTTGCGTCCGGTTGCCTTCAAAAAAATAGTTATCGGGGAACGTTTGCAGACGGGCCGCCTCACGTACCGTCAAACTGCGACACTGAAACGGATCGTAATGAATGAAGTAGTGCCCATCCTTGGATATGTGACTGGTGACAGTCGTTGATGGATAGTTCTCGAGCTGAACTCTGAAGCGATCACTGAACTTCCCTGATTCCCAGTTCTTATGCTCTGGAGCCAGCCCAGGCAGGCCGAAGTCTAGGTGACCTTTGGGGGAGCGTTTATGTGTCCGCGCGAAGATGGATGCGAATACATAGCGCTTGAGGTCTGATGGCATATGGCCTCTAGCTTCATGGTTCAGCCAGACGTCCAGCTTGTTATCCTTGTACCAGTGATCTAGATCAGTTGATTGCGTAGAGCCGTCCCCGGCGTTGCGCGGATAGCGTAATGCGCCAGTATTCAGAGAGCCGGTCATGAAGCTCGATCGGACTATTCTGATGTTTGCTTCGAGCCCGGGGTCTTTCTTGGGCAAGCCGGCTGCTGCATCCTGCAAGTTATCCAGTTGATTAATCAGTTCAAGATACCAAGACTGTGGGCTATCAGTGCTTCTGGAAAGACTACTGCGCAATCGCGGTAGTTTTCCAAGGATGCTGCCGGCAGATATTTCCGGGAAAGTTGGAAGTCGTTCGGGCTTTGGGGTTTGCCCTGCGGCGTCGATCGCGATGCCCAAGAGAATTACCCTGTGACGGGCCTGTGGAACACCGTGCTGCTCTGCACGTATGATGAAGTTGGTGGATTCTACTTCTGAGACATCATCGTCGGCACCAAAGGATTCATCACTCACAAGTGAGTAAATGCGGTATCGACGGCCAGAGCTTGGGTGGTTAAGTGCTACATCAGGATCGGACAAATCTTGAAGTATCTCGGGGAAGATTTCCTTACCCCCTACTTTGGCGGAAAGAATCCCTTTTACGTTCTCCATAACAAATATGGCAGGACGGTAGTGCTGGATGATTCGTAAGTAATCGCGATAGAGAAAGTGCCGATGGTCATCCTCAGGACGATAGTCGGTGTTCCCGCGGTTACGAGACCGGCCGACAAGCGAGTAAGCCTGACAAGGTGGACCTCCGATGAGCACCCAAGGACGGGTTCTGTCCAGCTTGTTAAGCAGGATTTCATCTAGCTCATCATCGCCCTCTTTGGAGCCCAGTGTTATGCACTTGGCCTCATCCCCAGACCGGATCCACTGTGCCTCACTGCGAGGGGACCAAGGGCGTTCGGAATGCCCGTTGCAGTAGTCATAGTAGTCATCCAGAGCACCGGGGTTGTGGCGTTTCAATAGGCGGTAGAACGCCCGAAGCCGCAGGGTCTTACGGGCTATTGGATCTTTTTCGGCCGAAACAATGATCTCGAAATCATTACCTTGGTTGTATGATGAGAACCCCTCACCCAAGCCTCCTGGCCCTGCGAAAAGATCTACTATCTGAATTGGTTGCACGCGATTCATGACGCCCTAACTCTGAGTTTCGCCCCTATTAAGCGGGAGAAGATGAAGATGGATACAGTCAGTAAGGAAATCCGCTCACGCATGATGTCCCAGATTGGGGGGAAGAATACCAGGCCCGAACTGAAAATTCGAAAATTGCTGCACGCCCAAGGCTTCAGGTTTCGACTCCACGTAAGGGCGTTGGTCGGGCAGCCAGATATTGTGCTCGCTAAGTACAAGGCATGCATCTTTGTACATGGCTGTTTCTGGCACCGCCATGAGGGTTGTCGATACGCCACAATGCCAGCTACTAGAGTAGAATTCTGGGCTGAGAAGTTCCGCGGTAATGTGATGCGCGATGCTCGGAACAGAGACCATCTGATTGCCGCGGGCTGGCGAGTCTTTGAAGTGTGGGAGTGTGATCTGAAGGAAGCAAATCCAAACCTTGAATGGTTATACCAAGCGATCAGACAGTCATGAGACAAATTAACCCCCGCAAATTACTAAATAATAGCCGCAAGTTTGAGGGCTTCTATCACGCCATTGTTCAAGCGCCAGACACTGTGAATAACGGAAACGTGCTCGCTTAGCGTGTGCAGGAGCATCTTGTTGACTTCGTCCACATCATGTTCAAGTTTGCGAGCCAGGTCTCGGCTATAGCCTTTGCCTGCAGATGCCAGCAGCGCGAGAATCTGCTTGCCGAGCGGTGGAAGACGAGATATTGCAGCAGCTTTGGCAAGATCTGCAACGGTAACGTCGGCATCTATCGTTAAATGCACAACTGGTTCTGCGAGAGGGTCAATTTGCTTGGTTCCGTGGGTCAACTGTGTCCGAATTTTAATTGTTGCGCTTCTGCTGAGTATTTCGTCAGTATCAGGCAATTGCAGTGTCGGTTTCGTAAGGGGTACGCCGGCCTCCTCTAAGCTGGCTTGCGGGCGAGGCCTTACTGCAAAAACACGGTCCCTTTCCAGATATTTCTCAAGGCAACCGTCCAACAAGGAAAGTAGGTCCATGTGATTGAGTTTCAGGGCATCCGCACCCTCATAGGTTTTTTGTCCTGGATTCTGGATGAAGTAGCGAAGCACTTGTTTTGCTTGGTCTGGCAAAGTAGGTATATCAGACAGCAGCGCCCAAACCTCTTTTTCGCCTTGGGAGGAGAGCATCTTGGGCATTGGGTCTATCGATTTCTTTCCCACCGCTGGATTGTGACTTTTAAACGCAGAATCAGACAGCAGGCTTAGCAGTTCCCGCTTTATAGAAAAGCCCCCCAAGCGGTCCCGCTCAATCCAATACCGCAGTCGTGTCCCTAGGGTACGATTCAAATCCGGTGGCCGCGTTTTCATAGCTCGCGCCAGTGTAGTGGCGTCACTTTTCGGATTAGCCCGAATAATACTGAGCAGTTCTTTGTCCTCTGGCTGTAATTTGAGGAGTTGGAAATCGAAATAACTTCTGCTTGCTTCTTGAGTCATCACTTCGAGACTTGATTGCCCCTCATTCAGATCAAGATCAATTGAGGGGCTAACATCGTTCGTTGAAAGGTCACCAATAGCGAGCTTTTCAGAGGCGGACGTCTGTGCTTCCGAAGAAAAAGAGCTGGAGAGGCGTTGCTCCCCATCATCCAGATCTATACACCACTCGATTGCCTTAGGTTCCACAGGCGTTGAACTGGAGATAAGCGCTTGGATCTCTACGGCTGCTTCGATGCATTCGTTATCATGAGTTGATTTTTGGAAGACGGGAGAGTCTTGCCAAACGAATAGGTCGAAATCACCTTCAGATCCAAAATTGTCGCTTTCCTGCGGGCTATCGTTTTGCGTAGTGACTTGCTTTTCGACCACTCCGGATATGTGAGTCTCGTGGGAGCATTGGAGCAGATAGACGCGACCAAGCAGTTCCAGAAGGTCGGAGTCTTGCTTCATTGCAATAGCCGCGTGAATGTTATCTATGGCTTCAGCAAAACGATCGGATGTGACCAAGTCACTTATCTTTTCGAGAAAAACAGTTCGTTCTTCGATGAGTGTTTGATGACCGTCTGCATGCGGGGTTTCGAATCGCAGCGACATCTGCAATCGGTGCTTGATTCGATCACTAAAAGGACTATTTTTCAGTGACTCGAGAAGCAGAGCTTGGAAGACATTCCTTGCATCAGCTTTATGAAGGACATCTAAAGCTTGAACAAGCCCATCGATAGGTTGATCTAATACACCAGACCTCAGATGAGCCTCGAAGGCATCACAGCCCTGTGAGTGGATGATTTCCCACAAGCTTTGAACAAGGGCTTCCCAGTCCATTCCAATTCCCGAACACGTAGGTGTTGCCAAGCCTTCAAATGGTCAGAATGCCATCATGGTGGCATAAATTTTAACACAGGCCATACATTTTTGTGGGCGTGAAAAAAGCACTTGTCAGGCAGGAACAGTGTTCCTAGTATGGCGCCAAGCCAAACGAAGCGGCACCCAACAGTGACGGAGCGGGACGACATGACCATCAAAAAGCAAGCCAAGCCTACTGAAGCACTTCTGAGCTTCGAGGTGTTCTATAACGGCGAGCTGTTTCAAACCGTCGAGTTTTCCAGCCTCCGCAAGTGCAACAACTGGCGCGAAAAGAACCTAGAGACACCGTTCCTTTATGTGATCAAAACGCCTAACTGCAACCGTGAGAGCTGCATCGAGCTGTCCAAGCGCTACTTCTCAACCAAACACCGCGTGTACCCGGATCTATTTGAACGCCCTGAGTGGGACGTCGTGACCGAGGCAGAACTGCAACAGCTTGCAGAGACTCGCATCGTGCGGGAAACCCGCGAACGCACAGGGGTACCGCTTTCTGTCCAAGTCGGCGGCGGTAAATACGACGTCACCATCGTCCACTTTGACAAGCCGATGCGTGACCGCGTTGAGATCATCAAGGGTAACCTGAGCCGCGAAGAAGCTTACGAATTCATTCGCAGCTATGGCAACGATGCCGTCACAAAAGTAGTGACACCAACCGAAGAGGAAGTGAGGCCGGTGACCAAAATGAATCAAGCCGAGCGCCAGCAGCTGATCCTTAGCACATTGCTGGACACCATCAAGCCAGAAAACACTGGCTGGAGAGAAATCGTCAAGGCCATTGAAGCACTGCACGTGGTCAAGCCAGGCGGCTGGCTGGAAGTGCGCGACGTGCTTCAATACGCCTTGGATCAAGGCCGCATCGCTCGCCCTAAGTTCGATCCGCATGCCGATGACGAGTATTACTTTGCAATTACCCCGGTTACCCCTGCCACCCCGAAAGCTGAGGAATAAGCACCGGTGGTAGGTGCTCGAAAAGAGAAAGAACCGGTGACGAATTTTGGTGTGTATCCGGGATACGGAACTGAAGACATGTACCCTCGAAAGCCAGACGCCTCATTGCACGACCCGTCCCCGGCCTACTTGCGTGGCCTTCTGGAGACGGCAGGCATCACTCAAGAAGCAGCAGCGACCGCGCTCGGCATCACTGACCGGGTTATGCGTTACTACTTGAGTAGCCAAGAGTCGGCCACCTACCGACCAGCGCCCTATGCAATCCAGTACGCGCTTGAACAGCTGGCGGCACACGCTGCGAATAAGCGAAGCGTTAAACGCACTTGAGTTCATAGATGGG
The DNA here is from genome assembly GCF_012985715.1 of Pseudomonas sp. WS 5051. Taxonomy (NCBI): domain Bacteria; kingdom Pseudomonadati; phylum Pseudomonadota; class Gammaproteobacteria; order Pseudomonadales; family Pseudomonadaceae; genus Pseudomonas; species Pseudomonas sp. WS 5051. The sequence continues at coordinate 86,372 of NZ_JAAQWV010000015.1, read as the reverse complement.
CCGCCGGCCATCGCATACCCACCTGGCATTGGCAGCCGAGAGTTTCATGCGCACTTTTCAGCAGCTTCTTGCGCAGGTAAGTACGGAGGTCCAGAAATATACCTCGGTGCTGTTCTTGACCGGCGGCATGTCCCTAGAACCCTACGTGATTGAAGCGGTAAAGCAGGCCTTCCCGCAATGCGATATACACCCAGTGGAGCCTCACTGGGAGTCGTCGATGGACTGTCGGTGTACGCATCATTGACCCAGGATGTTCCGGTTCCCGAGCCCGCCTGAACACCCCGTAACTCTAAATGACCAAGGAACGTCATGATTGACTCAGTAGTTTCAATATCCGAACAAGCGTTTTTCAGTATCGTCACTTCAGCATTGGAGGCTTATAAACTGGAGCATGTTTTAACCTGCGGCGACTCTGCGGCGGGCGTAGAAACGTTCGGGCACCTGTGGGGGTACTGCCAGCCACTCATTGGCAGAAACATGATGCACAGGGTGGTATGGGCAGACACATCCACAGCCGTTGAAAGAGACCAGGGCTCAGTCTCCTATACCGATGAGGCGCAAGAACTGAAACAAGGCTTTATCGACACGTTTTTTCCTGAGGTCTGCTACCTGGGTGATTATCACAGTCACCCATACAGCCACGAAGATGACGAAATCAAAACCGAACTCGAGCTTGAGCGAGGTCACCTTTATCGATTTTCCGAAGGGGATTTCCGCTCGGTTAAATCTTTGCAGGATAAGGCACTGGACTACCGGGTTGGCCTTGTGGCCACCGTGTTCGAGCGTGAGCGGAAAGTGAAGCGATCACTGAAGAAACTGGACGGCGAAAGTTGCATCAGATTTCAGTACCTGAACATGACGATCTGGCTGAAGGCCTATGTCTGGACCTCGGACGACAACGATAACTATCGGCGCAAGGCGGACAAGATGGTACGTCTGGTGTGTCCAAGTTTGAATTTGTTGGCTGCGTGACGCGGTATGGGAGGTGTTCGGGTCGACAGGTCGGCAGCCTGATGCAGGTATTGCCAGGGCCGACCGCGTGTTCAAGGACTAGCAGGGCGGTTTGGTGGGGGCTACATCGGTATCCCGACCAACAGGTTTCGATGCTTGAGGCTGTAATTGACGTATGAAGCTTTGCCTTTCCCGCTAAACCCTCCGATCCAGCGATCTTTGATCGCGCCGATCGGAGGGTTCACTCGCTTTTTCTCGAAGCTACCGCGTTCCACTTTCTCCTTTCAGATTTGATTAGCGCAGCGCCTTCCTTTGCCCCTTAGCAACCGCCCGCGATCTCTATCGAGCGCAGCGCCTTTTCAGTGTCAGAGCGGATCTTTTCGTGGGGGTATGAATGTAGGTGTGGCGACAGCGGCGACAGCGGCGACAGCGGCGACAACGCACGTAGAACGTGGCGTGGAGCATGGCGACAAAACTGGCGACAGTCGCCACTTTTTTCACGCCTTGGTCGTGACGCTTGACCGCCTTTTCGAGTGGGTATAAAAATTGGCGCACGGATCGCTGTCGTTGACAGCACCTGCCCAGGTAGTCAGAACCTTTAAGGCTACGCCACTTGCGTGGTGGTTCTCCCGAAGTGCGATTAGCGTCCGGCGGCTCGCACGGTCACTCTCCAAGGGTGATGGATGCCTACTCGATTTATCTGCCCACTGCGGCAGACGATGGACCTTCCTCGCTGCGCTGCAGCAACCTCCTCCCTTGGCCTACCTCGCTGCGCCAGACTGCGCCCGTCTCTTTCTTCTGGAAAGAGACGGGCGCTCGTACCACTGCTGCAAGCCACGTCGTACAGGGCATTGCCGCAACTCTCCTCGTGACAATCGATCTGACAAATCCGACTCGTCGCCATCCGCAACGACATAGGCACCGGTGCCGCAGCCCATGGAAGTGCTGCACCTGACTGACAGTCAGGCATGCCCCAGGTGTCCATGTCTTTGCCTTCTCCTACCCAGGATCTCCAGGTGCCGAGTTCGTCAGTCGGCACAGCCTCCGCCCGCCCGCATCTTCGGATGCGCCAAGGAGGCCAGATTCATGGGTTCATGCCCTCGCTCCCGGTCGTAAGGAGCCGTTCGTTCCACGTCAGTGAACACCTCACAGGCCGCAGGGACCTTGATCCCTGATAACACTCAACAACCGTGGCGGGACTACGTGAGGACAACCAGCAATGAACGAGGAGAGGGCCCATGCAGCAGTTAGATCCGAAGCTTGTACTCCCACGACCGCCTCGACCGCTGATTGAGTCGAATCCAGTGGCCCAGCCTTATCCGGTGCACGCACTGGGTGGGATTCTTGGGCCTGCGGTGGAGCGCATGGCCGAGGTGATAGGCGTGCCCCAGGCACTGGCTGCGCAATCGGTGTTGGCTGCCTCGGCCCTGGCCACCCAAGGCCATGCGGGGTTACAACTCGACGGAAGAAATTATCCACTGTCGCTGTACCTGATCACCGTGGCCGCGTCCGGCGATCGCAAAACGGCGGCAGATCGATGTGCGTTACTGCCAGCACGGCAATGGGAGCGCGAGCAGTGGCAGCGCTACCGTGAACAGCTTGCCCGCTACCGCGCCGCACAGCGACAGGCGCAGCGTCTCAATCCTGCCGGTCCTGAGTCCGCGAACGGGGTGTCGCTCGAAGCAGAGCCCTCAGCCCCTAGGCTGATCACCACGGACCCGACTATCGAGGCCCTGATCAAGGGGCTCTGCCATGACTTGCCCAGCATGGGCCTGTTCTGTGACGAGGGCGGACAGTTCCTCGGCAGCAGCACCATGAGTCGGGATAACCGCTTGAAAGCGGTCACGACCTTATCGTCACTCTGGGATGGCAGCCCGATAGATCGCGCGCGCTCCATGGTTGGTGAAAGCCTGCGGGCTTATGATCGGCGCTTGAGCCTGCACCTGATGCTGCAGCCGTACTTGGCCATGCAGTTACTCAGTGATCCGTTGCTGCAGGGGCAAGGCATTCTCGGTCGCTGCCTGATGACCTGGCCCACCAGCCTGGCTGGACAACGCAGCTACCAGGCTGTCGACTTGTCCAAAGATGCCGCCCTAAAGCGCTATCACCACCGCCTTTCGGCGCTGTTTCATCAGCCCTGGTCACTTACCTCTGACGGTGCCTTGCGGCTGTCACCACTGAGCCTCAGTCCACTGGCTCGTCGTCGCTGGATTGATCTGCATGATGCCATCGAAGCCCAGTTGGGTGAGTTTGGTGAGCTGGCCAGCGTGCGCCCCAGCGGATCGAAGGCCGCCGACAACCTGCTGCGCGTCGCCGGCATCCTGGCCGTCGTGGAGGAGAGAAGTGCAGTGGAGGTCGACCATATCCAACGGGCCTCGGCCTTGGTTGGCTACTACCTCACCGAGATCCAGCGCCTGACCGAACAGGAACCGGTGTGCCGAGTAAAGGAGGAGGCGGACCGGCTGCTGCGCTGGCTGCAGGTCAAGGATTGGAAGCGCTTCAGTATTCGAGAGCTGAACCGCAACGGTCCCCGCTTTGCCCGTAAGAGCAGTCGTCATGCCGCCAAGCTGTTGGTCGAGTTGATTGATCATCAGTGGCTGATCACCGATGGCCACACCTTCGAGGTGCGCCATGTTCAATCTTGATGAAGCGCTGCGCCACCATCTGGCTCAGCGCCAAAAGGAGCCGAAAGCGCGGTTTGTCGCCGCGACTGTCGCCACTTTGTCGCCACGCTCAAAACCAGGCAGGACAAGGGTTGTCGCCGCTGTCGCCGATGTCGCCACCACCCGTAAAACTATCACCTCGACGACAGCCCTCATTCAATGGTTGGAAGAGGAGGGGGCGATCCTCTTCGTCATGAACAATTCGCTGTATTTTCGCCCGACTGATGGGGCCCAGCTCGCCATCGTGAGTGCGCACTGGCAAGCCCTCTTGCATGATCTCTCGGCAGTCGATCAGGAGCAGAGCAATGGCTCGGGTCGGTAAGCGAGCGGGGCGCAATTTCGGCTTTGGTCGTCAGCTCCGCTATGCCGGACCGCAGGCCCTGAAAGATCTGTTCGGCGACGGCCATTTTGCTACCGTCAAAGCCCATAGCGATCGCTGGCTGGCCTTCGTGCAATGGTGTCGATCCGAGGAAGGACCGGGACTCAACGACGCGCGACAGATCGACCGTGAGATCCTTATGCGGTACGCCTTCCATTTGCGCGAGCAGGTTGATCAGGGCAACGTTGGCATTGCCACCGCGCAGAACCGCCTGTCCAGCGTGAACCGAACGATGGCCGCGCTGCGCGGTGATCAGTACGTCAAAATCCCCAGTCCGAGCAAGGCGCTGGGCTTGCAGCGCTCAAGCGTGCGTAGTGAGGCCCCGCAAGGCCAAGACCGTGCGCAGGTCGAGTTGATCGCACGGGCACTGTCAGATCGTCAGCAATCGAGGGTAAGTGCCATTGTGCTCCTCGCCCGTGAGACTGGTATGCGCCTGCGCGAAGCGATCCTGGCCGATCTGCCCCGACTGCAACGTGAGGTTCGGCAACTGGGCAAGATCAACATCCAGGATGGCACCAAAGGTGGTCGATCAGGGGCCTCGGCACCGCGTTGGATTACGGTCACGGATCAAGTTCGCGATGCCCTGGATTGGGCCAGCGCGACCTCACCCAATGGCAGCCGGAATTTGTTGGCGGCCGACGAAAGCTACAAAGACTTTATGCAGGCAGTTGTGCGACCGGCACGGGACCTCCTGCATGAGCAGGGGTTGAAAGGTTTTCATGAGCTACGGGCGGCTTACGCCTGTGAGCGCTATGAGCAAATGACCGGCTTCCCTGCCCCCGTCAATGGCGGTCGTGTTCATCGAGAAGATCGGGAGCTTGATCAGCGTGCGCGACAGCAGATCAGCCATGAGTTGGGACATAACCGCATCGATGTGGTGAGTGCCTACATCGGAGGTCGGCGATGAAGTTTGAATTTGACATGGCGTTGTTTCTGAGCCCCGTGCTCAAAGGTGCGCATGCCACGCGGAAAAGGCACATCAGACAGGCAGAAAGGATGCACGAGGTAATTCGTGAGCGCTGGAGTTGCGCAACTCCTTGGTCCTGGAGGGACAAACACGTGAGATGGTTTCTGGAGCACTACTTGCGATGCTCAGCTCCAGCTACCGTCTACTACTACGAATTGACAGCAGGGTTGATCCGCCGCAGAAAGGCGCAACTCGTGGTTGCCTGATAGACCTTTTAAGCGTGAGCCCCTTAGTATGGGAACGCGGAGCCTTCCCATACTAAGGGGCTTGGCCGAAGAAGCGCAGGCATGCGAGAGATTTAGCGATAGTCGTCATTTCTGTCGTCATGCTCCACGACACGGATGGCATGGATTGTCGCCGGTGATGCTTAGCGTTTCGGCACCACGTTACGGTCCCTGGTTTGATTGATGGCAGATGCCGACAGGCTGCCGGTGGCCGCCTTCTGGATATGTTCACTCCACCAGGCCATCATCGGACGCCGGCGTTCGATGTAATCCGTCCGGTTGTAGGCGCTACGAACTTCGTCCTTGTCGACATGCGCCAGCGCGACCTCGATCAGCTCCGGATCCCAGCCATGCTCATTCAGGATGGTGCTCGCCATCGAGCGCAAGCCGTGGCTGACTAGACGGTCCTGAAAGCCCATGCGCTTCAACGCCATGTTGGCGGTCTGGCTATTGGCATGGGTGCGGGGGTTTCTATCTGAGGGGAACACGTACTCTCTGTTACCGCTGAGTTGCTTGAGCGTCTCCAGCAACGAAAGTGCCTGATCGGTAAGAGGGATTGTGTGCGGCCGACGCTTTTTCATGCGCTCTGGAGGAATGGTCCAAATGCGCTTGTCGAAGTCGATATCTGCCCATCGCGTGGTGGCTGCTTCGGCAGGGCGGGTCATCGTGTGCAGCTGCCATTCGATCAGGCAGCGGGTCGTGCGCTTGATGCTGGCGTTCGCGATTTCCATCATGAGCTCGGGAAGCTCCTCAGGTGGTAGCGCAGCCATGTTCTCTTTCTTGGGTTTCTTGAACACCGCCCGAATTCCATTGAGGGGGTTCGCAAATATCAGCCCGGAGTTGACCCCGTAGGTCATGATCTCGTTGAGTCGTTGGCTCAATCGTTTCACGGTTTCGAGGCTCCCTTTGGCCTCGATTGGGCGAAGGATCTTGATAACCATTGGAGCAGTGATTTGAGAGAGCGGCGTTGTTTTCATGCTTGGGAATACATGAAGCGTCAGCGATCGCCAAATGTCTTCGGCGTAGGCCTTGGTTACTGAGTCTTTCTTCAGCTCGAACCAGGCCGTGGCCACCTTCTCGAAAGTGTGTTCAGTCTCAGCAAGTTTGGCTTGCCTTACCTCATCACGCTGGGTTTTGGGATCAATGCCCAAAGCGAGCAACTCACGCGCCTCTGCGGCTTTCTTCCGGGCGTTGGCTAGCGAGAGGTCGGGGTACGGACCAAGCGCCATGTTGATACGGCTTCTGGTCAACGGCTCGCGGTAATTGAAATTCCACATCATCGAGCCGCTGGCGCGTACTCGAAGCTGCAAGCCATCGCCGTCGCTGAGGACGAAGTCTTTACCAGTTGCCTTGACTGCCTTGAGCTGGCGATCGGAGAGGCGGGTTGCGTTAGTAGGCATGGGGGCTACCTCCAGCACCGTTTTGGTATCCTGAAAATAGCATTTGGTAGTCCGAGATACCACCTGGGATACCAAAGCGCCTGGAACTCAGTAACTCTCCAAAGACCCCAAAGGCGCCTAACCCCCTGTATTCACTGGATTTCAGGCACAAAAAAAGACGTCCGTGGACGTCTTTAGATGATGAAGTGGTGGAGCCGGGGGGATTTGAACCCCCGTCCGCCAGTACTCCGCTGTCGGTACTACATGCTTAGCCGTTTCTATTAAGTTAACCCTCAGCGACCCGAAGGGCAGGGTGCTTTGGGCGAGTTGTGTAAGTTTTAGCCGATTCGTCCACAACGTACTGCACGGCGATCCTGTTCTATATGACAATCACTTCAGGTTTACAGGCATCCCCTAGTGATTGCTGGACCCGAAGGTACCAGGAGGATGGCTAAGGCAGCTTACGCTGCGAGAGCTTGACCCTCGTAGGTTTCGTCATTGGCAACTATAAGTAGTTGCAACAGTGGATTTACGAGTTCTGTTACCAACTCGGCATGCACCTAGAGTTTCGCAACCGGCGTCGAATCCTAAACGGCCCCGATGCCTGCTGTATATAACCAGCAAGCTAGCGGAGTCTACGCCTTTCTGACGCAGAAGGCCAACCCAAAGGGGTTACTCACCACCTTTGTTGTTGTTGGCAATGTCCTGGAGCACCTGGGTGGTCAGTGAAACGCAGGCCTGAGTGCCTTCTTTGGTGCCTTTGGACTGTTCTTCCTTGGCCTGGGCGACGGTGCTGTCGATGTTGTCTTGTAAGTCGGAGCTGATTTCGCCAGAGCTGGCTACGGCGTCGTTGATCTTTTGCAGGTTGATCTGGCAAAGGTCGTCTGCCGCAAACACCGGGGAGGCCAACATCACTGCGGATATAAACAGACCAGCAAGAGCGGTACGCTTCATGGGGAAAACTCCTTGTGCACAGGGTAGGCCCGGTGTTTCCAGGCTCGGTTTTATGCCCCAAACATTGGGGCCTTAAGCCAATTGACTATAGCCACGCTCGGGAGTTCTGCCTGGATCAGGCCATTAATTTCTGGTTTTTTTTGTGCCCGAAAGTAGAGCGAATATTTGATTTTGTGGGAGCAGGCTTGCTCGCGATGGCATCGACGCGGTGCATGGGTCACACCGCAGCGATCCTGTCGCGAGCAAGCCCGCTCCCACATTTTCAGGCCTGGGCGCTGGTGACGCGGTCTACCAGGTACACCAGGCCGTGATAGTCGATCCCGCCATGCTGGCTCAAGCCAATCTCACAGGTTCGGCTGGTGGAGATCCCTTCGCTGCAATATTGCACCGCGTCTTTCAAAGTGCGCAGTGAGTGGGCGTTCAGCTCCGGGGTGGTAAAGCCTTTGTCACCGGCAAAGCCGCAGCAATGGATACCCTCGGGGATCACCACGTCGGTGCTGCACAGCCGCGCAATATCGATCAGGGCCTGGCTTTCGCCCAGGTGCTGGGTGCTGCAGGTGACATGCACGGCAATCGGTGTGGTTTGCGGGGTAAAGGTCAACTTGTCCACAAGGTGGGTGCGGATAAAGCGTACCGGGTCGTACAGGTCGAGGCGACTTTCCCCCAGGTCCTGCACCAGACGCAGGGTGCAGGGGCTGGTGTCGCAGTAGATCGGGTCAAGCCCGCCACGGCTGGCATGCAGCAGTGCGCCGATCAGTTCCTGGCGTTTGTGTTCGGCCTGTTCGTTGTAACCTTTCGACGCAAACGGCTGGCCGCAGCACAGGCTGTCCATATTGTCGGGGAACACCACCTGGTAACCGGCTTTTTCCAGCAGGCCGCGGGTTTTGTCCAGCAACGACATTTGTTCTTTGTCTCCTGCCGCCGGGCCCATGACCCGCGACACGCAAGCCGCCAGGTACACCACCCGCGGGCGGGCATCCTTGACCGGCGGGGTAAAACGAATCGCCCGCTCCGGCTGGGGCATGGCGTTGGTCCACAAGGGCACGCGGCCTTTACTCGCCTTGCTCAGGGCCGATGAGAGTTTTGCCAGTCGCGGCGCCCCCAGCAGCATGCGCGCACCATTGGCCACGTGCAGGGTAAAACGTGCCCCCTGCAGTGCTGTGGTGAAGTGACTGGCCAGCCAGTCAGCCGTTTTCACACTGTCAGCGCTGCGTGCCCGGAGTTTTTTCACCAGTTCGCCGGTATTGATGCCCACCGGGCAGCGTTGCGCGCATAAACCGGTGGCTGCGCAGGTATCAATGCCTTGATAGGCGTAGGCTTTTTCCAGCTCTGTGGTGTCGATGCCGGCGCGTTTCCTGGCCTGGATATCGCGCCAGATCACAATCCGCTGGCGTGGACTCAGGGTCAGTCCCTTGGACGGGCACACCGGTTCGCAAAAACCGCACTCGATGCACTTATCCACAATCTCGTCCGCCGCAGGCATCGGCTTGAGGTGCTTGAGGTGGATATGCGGGTCTTCGCTGAGCACCACGTCGGGGTTGAGAATGCCCTGCGGGTCGAGCAAACGCTTGAGCGTCCACATCAACTGGTAGGCGTCGCTGCCCCATTCCAGCTCGACAAAGGGCGCCATATTGCGCCCGGTGCCGTGTTCTGCCTTGAGCGAACCGCCAAACTCCACGGCCACCAGTTGCGCCACGTCATCCATAAAGGCCTGGTAGCGCGCCACTTCCTCGGGGTTGTTGAAACCCTGGGTAAAGACGAAGTGCAGGTTGCCCTCCAGCGCATGGCCAAACAGGATCGCTTCGTCGTAGTGGTGCTTGTCGAACAGCTCGATCAGGCGGTTGACGCCGATGGCCAGTTGTTCAACGGGGAAGGTCACGTCTTCGATGATCACCGTGGTGCCGGTTTTGCGCACCGCCCCGACGGCCGGGAAGGTGTCTTTGCGGATCGCCCACAGCTTGGCGTTTTCTTTAGGGTCTTCGGTGAAGTCGACCTGTTTTTCAACCGGGAAATCGACCAGCGAGGCCATGATTTGCGCCAGTTGTTCGTGCAGCAAGGTCTGGGATGCTGCGCGGGACTCGATCAATAGCGCGCAGGCATTGGCCGACAATTGTTGTACGAAAGCCGGCATGCCGGGTTTGTCCTGCACCGAACGCAGGCTGCGACGGTCGAGCAGTTCCACGGCAGACACGGGCTGGCTTTTAAGCACGGTGACGGCGTTGCAGCAGGTCTCGACATCCGGGAACACGATCAGCGCCGAAGCCTTGTTCGGGTGGTCGATCACGGTGTCGTAGGTCACCGCGCTGATAAAGCCCAGGGTACCTTCGCTGCCCACCAGCAGGTGGCTGAGGATATCCAGCGGGTCGTCGAAATCCACCAGGGCATTAAGGGACAGGCCTGTGGTGTTTTTCAGACGGTATTTGTGGCGGATTTTTGCAGCCAGTTCAGCGTTGGCGCGGGTTTCGCGAGCCAACGTCCCCAACTGCTCGAGCAATGGCCCGTGGCTTTGGCGAAAGGCGGCGATGTTGGCGGCATCTTCGGTGTCGACCCGGGTACCGTCGGCCAGCACTACGCGCAGGCCCGCCAGGGTGTGGTAGGTGTTTTGCGCGGTGCCGCAACACATGCCGCTGGCATTATTGGCAACGATGCCGCCAATTTTGCAGGCGTTGATCGATGCCGGGTCTGGGCCAATCTTGCGTCCGAACGGGGCCAGCCAGGCGTTGGCCTGGGCACCGATCACTCCCGGTTGCAGGCGGATTTGCCTGCCCTGGCCGCGGATTTCCTTGCCGTTCCAGTTGTCGCCGAGCACGATCAGCACCGAGTCGCTGATGGCCTGGCCAGAGAGGCTGGTGCCCGCTGCGCGAAAGGTCACCGATACCTGGTCGCGACGGGCCAGGCGCAGCAGCTCCACCACTTCATCTTCGGACTCGACGCGAATCACCAGCTTGGGGATCAGTCGGTAAAAGCTCGCATCGGTGCCGAACGCCAGGGTCGACAGCGCATCGGTAAAACGGCGGTCCTGGGGGATCAGTCGCTCGGCATCACGCACAAAGGCGGCGGGCAGGCTCATGCATCCTCCAGAATCAGCACGATCAGGTCTTTGGGACCGTGGGCGCCGTAGGCCAGCACTTGCTCGATATCGGCGGTTTTCGACGGGCCGGACACCAGTAACGCATTGGTCGGCATGCCGGCGGTCCAGTTCATTTCACGCTGTACTTGATAAAAGTTGTCGCGGATTTCGCTGGCCTTGAGCAGGGCGAAATGCACCGGCGGCACCAGGCTCATCAGCCGTGGTTCTTCCGGGGTTGGCCACATGATCAGGCTGCCGGTGGCAGCAATTGCCCCCAGGGTGGTGGTGAGGCTGGCCGGTGTATCGTTGAACAGTTCGGCTTTCCACGCTTCTACCGGCCGGTCGTAGGCTTTAAGTGCTGGCAACCCGGGGTTTTGTGCCCAGTGTTCGCTGACCTTTTGCCCGTGCGCTGTAGTCGGTGCGATCAGCAGGCTTGGCAACTGACGGTCGGTGACCAATTGCGCGAGCAATGCAGGCCAGCCTTGCTCGGTACTGAGGTGGATTTCAGTGTGGACCGCTTCCATCAGCTTGCGCAGTTGCGGGATACGTTGCTCCGGGGTGTAGGTCCAGGGCTCTGTGACCAGCACTTCGTCAAAATTGTCAGGCACCGGTGTGGTGCCCGTCAGGCTTTTACGCAGTTTATTGAGGATGTTTTGCTTGGCGCTCATCGTGTTTCTCCCGACTTTTTCGCCAGATGCTCGCGGGCCATATCGTGCAGCGAACGGGCGGCGGGTTTGGGCGCGCTGTGGTTTTGCGTCCACGGGCCTACCTTGCTCGGCGTCAGGGCGCGCAGACGGGTAGCGGCTTTCAGGAAGGTGCGGTAAAGCGCGGGTGAGCTGTTGAGCTTGGCCCACATATTCCAGATCAGGCGCTCTTTACGCGAATACTTGCTGCCCTGACCACGCATGATGCGCGGTACGGTATCGGGGGCTTTGACGTTCTCTTCACGCAGGCGCCGCAGCAGGGCCGGGATCGGGATTTTTACCGGGCACACTTCGCCACAGGCACCGCACAGCGACGAGGCGCTCGGGTGATCCGGGACTTTGTTCAAGCCCACCATATGTGGCGTGATGATTGCGCCAATCGGGCCGGGATACACCTCACCGTAGGCATGACCGCCAATGCGGGTGTAAACCGGGCAGTGGTTCATGCAGGCACCGCAGCGAATGCAGTTGAGTGTCTGGCGCAATTCGCTGTCGGCAAACGCCTGGCTGCGACCGTTATCGAGCAGCACCAGGTGCACTTCTTCAGGGCCGTCCAGCTCGCCGGGTTTGCGTGGGCCGGAAATCATATTGACGTAGGTGGTGATGGGCTGGCCAAGGGCCGAGCGGGTCAGCAGGGACACCAGCGGTACAACGTCGCGCAGGTTCTCGACCACTTTCTCGATGCCGGTAACGGCAATATGCACAGGCGGCACCGTGGTCGACATACGCCCGTTGCCTTCGTTTTCCACCAGCAGCAGGGTGCCGGTTTCAGCAACGGCAAAGTTGACGCCAGACACGCCGATGTCCGCTTCAAAGAATTTCTGGCGCAGTACGCGGCGGCCGATCTGGATCAGTTGATCCACGTCTTTGGTGTATTCCACGCCGAGTTTTTCGTGAAACAGGTCGGCCACTTGCCCGGCGTTCTTATGGATCGCGGGCATGATGATGTGGGAGGGCTTTTCGTTGTCGAGTTGAACAATATATTCGCCCATGTCGGACTCAAGGCATTCAATGCCCTGGGCGCCGAGTACGTGGTTCATCTCCATCTCTTCGCTGACCATCGACTTGCCTTTGATCACCTGTTTGGCGGCGCGCCGGCAGGCGATGGACATGACGATTTGATTGGCTTCGTCGACGGTTTCAGCCCAATGAACCTGCACGCCATTACGGGTCAGGTTGGCTTCCAGTCGTTCCAGCAGGTCAGGCAACTTGGACAGGGCGCGGGCGCGGATGGCGTTGCCCAGAGCGCGCAAGTGCTCGCGCTCATGGGCGTCGCTGAAGGCAACAGCGCGCTTGGTCATCAGAGAATCCATTGCACTGCGGAAGTTGTTTCGCAGTTGCTTGTCACCCAGGGCTTCGTGGGCGCGCTCGCGGAAGTCTTCTTCGACCGCGACGGTAGGGATCAGGGTGCTGGCGCTCATTGGCCACCTCCGGTGCGCTGCCACAGGAAACTGGCCAGATGCTGGCCGCGCAGTGATTCCTTCTGTTTTTCCAGCGAGCCGTTGATGTTCATCAGGCAGCCGCAATCGGCGGTGAGCACTTGATGGGCGCCGGTATCAATCAGGGAGCGGGTTTTGTCAGCGACCATGGCGCCGGAAATATCCGGCATGCGTACGCTGAAGGTCCCGCCAAAACCGCAGCATTCACTTTCGTGGCTGTGGTCGATGCGCTCCACATTGCCCAGTTGCGCGAGCATTTCGCGGCCGTGCAGGTGGGTGTTCATTTCGCGGCGGGCCGAGCAGGAGGTGTGCAGTGCGACCTTGACCGGGGCGCCGTGGTCCTTGAAGCGGACCTTGCACACAAATAGCAAAAATTCGGTGAGTTCAAAGGTGCGTTCAGCCAGGGCGTGAACCTTTTTCAGGGTGTCGGGCTCATCCTTGAACAGGTCTTCATAGTGTTCGCGCAGCATGCCGGCGCAGGAGCCGGAAGGCACGACTACCGGGTAGTCTTCGGCGAACAGGGCCAGTTGCGCACGGGCCACTTCCCGGGCCTGCTCGGTGTAACCCGAGGTGTAGGCCGGTTGACCACAGCAGCTCTGGCCTTGGGGATAATCGACGTCGATACCTTCGCGCTCGATCAGGTGGATGGCGTCCATCCCGGCTTCGGGGAAGAACAGATCGACCACGCAGGTGCCGAACAGGTAGACCTTGCGCGGTTTTTGCGCGGGGTATTGGCGGGGTACAGGCAAGGGCGGGGCGACACGGGTCGCATTCGGCACGGCGTTGTAAAAAAGCTCGCTCATCAGGCGTCTCCGGGTGGTCCCGGTTATGTGTCCACCGAGGTGGACCGGGTCGTGAATTACTGACGCCGGGGCTGTGCCCCGGCGACATTAACGTGCAGTAACCATAGCGCTTATCAGTGAACCAGCATGCCGGTGAACCAGTAGGCCTGGGCCAGGGTGATCAGGCCGACGATGGTGGCGAAAAACAGACTGTGCTTGAGGGTGAAGCGGAACAGGTCCGATTCTTTGCCCACCAGGCCGGTCGCCGCACAGGCGACAGCGATCGATTGCGGGGAAATCATCTTGCCGGTCACGCCGCCACTGGTATTGGCAGCCACCATCAGGGTGTCGCTCACGCCGATCTGGTGCGCGGTGGTGGCCTGCAACGAGCTGAACAGGGCGTTGGACGAGGTGTCTGAACCGGTCAGGAACACGCCCAGCCAGCCGAGGAACGGCGAGAAGAACGGGAACGCGGCGCCAGTACCTGCCAGTACCAGGGCCATGGTCGAGGACATGCCCGAGTAGTTGGTGACGAAGGCGAAGGCCAGCACCATACCGATGGAAAGAATCGGCCAGCGAAGTTCGTAGAAGGTTTCTTTTAAAGTGGTCAGACCAGTCTTGATGTCGATCTTCAGTATCAGCATCGAGATCAGTGCCGAGAAGAAAATCGCCGTGCCGGTTGCCGAAATCGGATCAAGTTTGAACACGGCGGCAATCGCGGTTGGCGCGTTGACGATAGGGGCGGTCTTGATCACCAGTTGGTCAAGGTGCGGGATCGCGAAGTTGAACACCCAGCCGTACATCGAGCCACCGGCAGAGAACATCGCCTTGAACGGTTTGAGGGTCCAGATGGTGACCAGCACGGTAAGGATCAGGAACGGTGACCAGGCTTTCAGAATCTGCATCAGGCTGTAAGGCGAAGCCATCAGGTTGGTCGGTTTACCGAAACCACCTGCGCTCGCGGTAACAATTACGTCAGAGCTAACGCCAGCAATTCGTGCACCTGCGGTACGTTTTGGCTGCCAGACTTTCAGAAACAGGGTCAGGCTGACCAGGCTGGCCAGGGCCGAGGTGATGTCCGGCAGTTCCGGGCCAATGTAGTTGGAGGTGTAGTACTGGGTGATGGCGAAGCTCAAACCGGCCACCAGGGCTGCGGGCCAGGTTTCACGCACGCCGCGCAGGCCGTCCATCATGAATACCAGCCAGAACGGCACGAACAGCGACAGCAGTGGTAGCTGGCGACCGGCCATGGCGCCGATCTTGAACGCGTCGATTCCGGTGACCTGACCCGCCACGATGATCGGGATGCCCAGGGCGCCAAACGCGACCGGGGCCGTGTTGGCGATCAGGCACAGGCCAGCGGCGTACAGCGGGTTAAAACCCAGGCCTACAAGCAGTGCTGCTGTAATCGCTACCGGCGCACCGAAACCGGCTGCACCCTCAAGGAAAGCACCGAAGCAGAAGCCGATCAGCAGTACTTGCAGGCGCTGGTCGTCGGTGATCGACAGCACGGAGCTGCGGATGATTTCGAACTGGCCGCTTTTGACGGTCAGTTTGTAGAGGAACACCGCGGCAACGATGATCCAGGCAATTGGCCACAGGCCATAGGCAAATCCGTAGCCCGCTGCTGCGAAGGCCATATCGACAGGCATCTGGAAGGCAAAGATGGCCACCAGAATCGACAGGGCAAGGGTGATGCTGCCGGCGACGTGACCTTTGAGACGGAACACGGCCAAGGCGAGGAAGAAGAATACGATCGGGACGACGGCCGCGAGAGCGGACAGGCCGAGGCTGCCGAGCGGGCTGTAGAGCTGTTGCCAGGTTTGCATATGGGGTGGCCCCTAATTGTTATTGGTCGATGCTGCAGACTGTGTTTGGTATATTGGTATTACCAATTTACAATCACTGTTGGCTAGGTTAAAAGCCTTATGAGGCATGTGTCAATTTGCCGCCTCACAAACTTTCGTCGGGGTGTTCGTTGTCCGGGCATCTGATGGGGTTTTTAGCGGTGTTTCTGATGGGTGTATGCGTGGCGCCAATCGGCGAGAATAGCGGCCCCCGGCGCGTGGTCGGGAGGGTGGAGAGCAGTTATGGGGTTTGATCAGATCCGGCAGCGCCGTTTGTCGGACGATATTGTCGAGCAGCTCGAGGGCATGATCCTCGAGGGCACGTTGAAGTCAGGTGAGCGCTTGCCTGCCGAACGTGCGCTGGCGGAGCAGTTTGGGGTGTCGCGCCCTTCGTTGCGGGAGGCGATCCAGAAATTGTCGGCCAAGGGGCTGCTGGTCAGTCGCCAGGGTGGCGGCAATTATGTGGCAACATCCCTGGGCTCGACCTTTAGTGATCCTTTGTTGCAACTGTTGGAAAGCAACCCTGAAGCGCAGCGCGATCTGCTTGAGTTCCGTCACACGCTTGAGGCTTCGTGCGCTTTTTACGCGGCATCGCGTGCCACCGAGATGGACCGTGAGCGGCTGCGGCTGGCTTTTGAACGGTTGCAGGACTGTTATGCACGGGTGGATGAAGTCAGTCGCGCAGAAGAGGGGGAGGCCGATGCCAACTTCCACCTGGCCATTGCCGAAGCGAGCCATAACGCGGTGTTGCTGCATACGATTCGCGGGTTATTCGACCTGCTCAAGCGCAACGTGGTGACCAATATTGGTGGCATGTACAAGCAGCGCAGTGAAACGCGCGACATGCTGATCAGTCAGCATCGCGAGTTGTATCTGGCGATTATCGAGGGCAGGGCGGAAGACGCCCGGGAAGTGGCGAGCCGTCACCTGGTGTATGTGCAGGAAGTGCTGGAAGAAGTGCGTCAGGAAGTTCAGCGCATGGCGCGGGCCGAGCGGCGCAATGGCTTGTAATTGTTGATGCAAACCCTGTGGGAGCGGGCTTGCTCGCGATTCATGCAACTCGGTATATCAGGTATACCAAGTCGATTCCATCGCGAGCAAGCCCGCTCCCACAAGAGCTGAGGCAGCATCAAGGCAGTTGCTCCCACGAGTGCAAGGGCTGAAGAACTAGTCTTCCTTGCCCTTGTTGCGCACCGCACGTTGCAGCTCGCGATCGGAATCGCGCTCACGCTCGGTATGACGCTTGTCGTATTCCTTCTTGCCTTTACCCAGGGCAATTTCGCACTTGATCAAGTGCTTGCTCCAGTAAAGCGAGAGGCAGACGCAGGCGTAACCCTTCTGCTGCACCGAGGCAAACAGCTTTTCCAGCTCGCGCTGGTTAAGCAGCAGTTTGCGGCTGCGCGTTGGGTCGGCAATAACGTGCGTGCTGGCTGTCGTCAGAGGTGCGATATGGCTGCCGAGCAACCATGCTTCACCATCCTTGAGTAGCACGTAGCTGTCGACCAGCTGTGCCTTGCCTGCACGCAGACTTTTTACTTCCCAGCCGGCCAGGACCAGACCAGCCTCGAACCGATGTTCGATGAAGTAATCGTGTCGCGCTTTTTTATTCTGCGCGATGGTCCCTGTTGGGTGTTTCTTCTGTTTAGCCATAGGGGCAGCATTATAGGCAGTTGCGAGCGTGTCGGCTACGGGCACCTGCGTGCTTGAGCACGTAGGGTGATTCCCGGACAATGCGCCCTCTTTTTTTAGTGGTTGGGCGTAGTAACGATGTCGACAGACAAGGTTTCTGTCCACGGCAGTTGGGCAAGCCGTTGGGTCTTTATTTTCGCTGCGACCGGTTCTGCCGTGGGTTTGGGCAGTATCTGGAAATTCCCTTACATGGTTGGCGTCTATGGCGGCGGCGCGTTTGTGTTGGTGTTTTTGGCCTGTATCGCGCTGATCGGTGTGCCGGTGATGCTGGCTGAAACCCTGATCGGGCGGCGTGCCCGGCTGAGTCCGGCGAATGCCTTGAAGGTGTTGGCGGTCGAGGCGGGGCACTCGGGGCGTTGGTCGTGGGGGGCTTTTGCCGGGATGATCACTGCGCTGCTGATTTTGTCTTTCTATAGTGTGGTGGGCGGCTGGTCGCTGGATTACATCATCAATATGGGCAAGGGCGATTTTCAGGGGGCGACGGCCGATCAGGTCGGCCAGTACTTTGGTGATGTGATTTCCAATCCCTGGCGCCTCACTTTTTGGCATACCGGGTTTATGTTGCTGTCTGCGTATGTGATCGCCAAGGGGGTGGTGGCGGGGCTTGAGCGCAGTTTGCGGATCATGATGCCGCTGCTGTTTGTGCTGCTGCTGGTACTGCTGGGTTACAGCATGACCACCGGGCACTTTATGCAGGGCGTACATTTCATGTTCGACTTCAACCCCGATCGCGTACTCGACGGGTTGCTGGCCGCGATGGGCCATGCGTTCTTTTCCCTGAGCGTGGGCGTGGGGTCGATCATGATTTATGGCGCATACATGCCCAAGAATGCATCGATCTCGGGCACCGTAGTCGGGGTGGCGCTGATCGACACTTTTGTCTCATTGCTCGCCGGGCTGGCATTGTTTCCAATTGTATTTGCGTCGGGGCTCAACCCTGGCGAAGGCCCGGGCCTGATGTTCGTCACCTTGCCGTTTGCCTTCGGTAACGTGGCCTTTGGTCAGTTGATGGGCGTGGTGTTTTTTGTGCTGGTGGCAGTCGCTGCCTGGAGTTCGGCCATTTCGTTGCTTGAGCCAATGGTGGCGTACCTGGTGGAGCGCACCAGGGTGCGGCGCTTGTGGGTCACTTTCTGGCTGGCTTTCAGTTGCTGGTTTGTTGGCCTGGGCACGGTGTTTTCGTTCAATATCTGGAAACAGGCGAAGTTTTTCGTGAACGAAGATTCCGGTTTTCATCTCTATCAATGGGGCGCGGCCAGCGGTCTGGACTTCTTTGGTGTCGTCGATTTCTTCACCTCGCGTATCATGTTGCCCTTGGGCGGCCTGTGTTTTGTGGTCTTTGCAGGCTGGATCATGGGGCGCGGCGCGGTTCGTGACGAATTGTCGATGCGCAGCCCGGTGATGTTCGCCCTGACTCTTTTTTTGATGCGCTATGTGGCGCCACTCGGCATTCTGATTGTGTTTGCCGCCCAGCTGTGGAAGTAACGCTGACATGACTACCCATATCCAACGCTCTGCCTTGTTGCCTTATCCAGCCCAGGCGCTGTATGACCTGGTGAATGATGTTGCGAGCTACCCGCAGTTTTTGCCGTGGTGCTCGTCTGCCGAAATCCTGGAAAGCACTGAAGTGCTGATGCGCGCCAGCCTGGGGGTGGCCAAGGGTGGCCTGAGCCAGCACTTTGTCACCCGCAATACCCTGGTGCCCGGGCAGTCCATCGAGATGAACCTGGAAGAAGGTCCTTTTACCAAGCTGCACGGCCTGTGGGTGTTCAAACCTTTGGGTGACAAAGCGTGCAAAATCAGCCTGGACATGACCTTTGATTACGCCGGGGCCATCGTCAAGGCCACTCTGGGGCCTTTGTTCAATCAGGCGGCCAATACGCTGGTGGATGCTTTTTGCCAGCGCGCCAAGCAGTTGTATGGCTGAGCCGGTGATTGAAGTTGAGGTGGTTTATGCCGCGGTCGATCGCCAGTGCCTGCTGACCGTGGTTGTGCCGCAAGGCACGACGCTGCGTGCAGCGGTATTGGTGTCGGGCATGGGGCGCGAGTTTCCCGAGGTTGACCTGGCTAATTGCCCGGTGGGGATTTTCGGCAAGCAGGTGGCTGATCCTGATACCCGGGTGCTGCAGGCAGGGGATCGTATCGAGATGTATCGAGCGCTGCTGGCCGACCCCAAAGAGATTCGCCGTCAACGTGCGGCCAAGGCTGCCGAGGCCAAGCGCCTCAGTCAGCCCTGACAGCTTTCTTGCAGGCAACAAAAAGCCCGGCATGCCGGGCTTTTTTGTACCGGGCGCTTATTGCTCGGTGGTATCCAGAGGTTCTGGCGTAGGAACCGGTACGGTTTCAACACCGTCTACGTCCTTCTGGATTTGATCAAGCAATGAACCAGGCTTGGCTGGAACTTCGCTCTTCTCGGCTGGAGCTTGAGCAGCCGGTTCGGTCACGTCTGTGCCGCCGGTTTTGCCGAGAATGGCTTCGTCGCGGCTGACGCCAGGCTTGAAGTCACCTGACAGGCTCACGAGCTGGTCGTTCTGGTTGAAGAACACACTGATGCGTTCCTGTTGGCGTTCTCCGCCGCCGGGCTGCAGGCTATACAGATAATCCCAGCGATCAGGGTGGAATGTATCGGTCAGCAGGGCATTACCCATGATAAACCGCACTTGCCGGCGGGTCATTCCCGGGCGTAACTGGTTTATCATGTCCTGCGTGACGACATTGCCCTGTTGGATGTCGATTTTGTAAACCCCGGGGAATGAACAACCGGCGAGTGCGAGCAGTCCCACAAAGGTGAAACTGGTTAGCAAGAGCTTGGTGTTTTGCATCGGTGGGCGACTTCCACTATCTTGGCTGGGACAACGTAAACGCCGATCATACCCGTATTAAGAGAAGCTGCGAAGCGGCTTCCGCGAGAAAGCTAACCATGGTTGAAAATAGCGAACTACGTAAGGCCGGACTTAAGGTGACTCTGCCACGAGTCAAAATTCTACAGATGCTTGACTCTGCAGAGCAGCGTCACATGAGCGCCGAGGATGTTTACAAGGCACTTATGCAAGCAGGCGAGGACGTAGGTCTGGCCACGGTTTACCGTGTTCTGACCCAGTTTGAGTCAGCTGGGCTGGTGATTCGCCATAATTTTGATGGCGGTCATGCTGTCTTTGAATTGGCTGATGCTGACGGCGGCCACCACGACCATATGGTCAACGTGGACAGCGGTGAAGTGATCGAGTTTTTCGACGAAGACATCGAAAAACTGCAGCACGCCATTGCAGCCAAGCACGGTGTTGAGTTGGTGGATCACAACTTGGTGCTGTACGTGCGCAAGAAGGCCAAGTAAGAGCATGTCACGCGAATTACGGTTCGCGAAACGATCGAAGGCGGCCCAAGGGCCGCCTTCGTGCTTTCTGATATCGGTTATTTCATGACCGTTCGTCGTTAAGCTGCAAGATTTTTTGCAGTGATCACCATCTTTTTGGCGTGGGCCAGGGATTCCTTGGTCAGGTCGATACCGCCAAGCATGCGGGCGACTTCTTCTACGCGCTCTTTTTTGCTCAGTTTAGCCACGGCCGTGCGGGTGGTATCGCTCTCGCGAACCTTATGGACAAACAGATGTTGATGGCATTGCGCTGCCACTTGCGGCAAGTGAGTGACCGTCAGCACCTGGCCGCGTTCGCCCAGGCGGCGCAGCAGTTGCCCGACGATCTCGGCAGTGGGGCCGCCAATGCCCACGTCCACTTCGTCGAACACCAGGGTCGGTACGCGGGAGGTTTGTGCGGTGATGACCTGAATGGCCAGGCTGATACGCGACAGTTCGCCGCCCGAGGCCACTTTGGCCAGGGCTTTGAGCGGTTGGCCGGGGTTGGCGCTCACCAGCAGTTCAACGTGTTCGAGGCCGAAGGGCGCCGGGTCGCTGCTGGCTTGCGGGCGCAGTTCGATCACAAAGCGCCCGCCAGGCATGCCCAGGCGCTGGATCTCTTCTTCGACGGCACTGCTCAGGCGTGTCGCGGCCAGGTTGCGCAGGTTGCTGAGTTCGCGGGCACACTCTTGATAGTGGCGGGCATAGGAGGTCAGCTCATTGGCCAGACGCTCGATATTTTCATCATTGGCGTTGAGTGTTTCGAGCTCATCCAGCAGTTTTTGCTGCAAGGCGGCCACTTCGGTGGGTTGAACCCGATGTTTGCGTGCCAGGGTATAAATGGTGTCGAGGCGCTCCTCGAGATACTGCAGGCGGCCCGGGTCGGCGTCGAAGTGGTCAATAAAGCGGTTGAGCTCGCCGACGGCCTCTTCGACCTGGATCTGTGCGCTGGCCAGCAGGTCGGTGGCTTCGCCCAGTGAGCCGGAGTTGCTGTTGATGCTCGAAAGCCGGTTGAGGCTGGCCGTCAACGCATTGAGCACGTTGCCGGAATCGCTTTCGCTGCATTGCTCGACTACCTGGCGGCAGATGGTCAGCAGGGTTTCGGCGTTGGTCAGGTTTTTATGTTCCTGCTCCAGCTCTTCCAGTTCGTTTTCTCCCAGCGAGAGTGTCTCCAGCTCTTCAAGCTGATAGCTGAGCAACTGATGGCGCGCGCGCTGTTCGTCGCCGGAGTTGGACAGGTGTTCAAGCTCTTGTTTGGTCTGGCGCCAGCGTTGTGCCGCCAGTTGGACCTGGCGGGCCAGGTCGGTGGCACCGGCGAACTCGTCGAGCAGGCGACGATGGGTATCGGGCTTGAGCAGCGACTGGTGTTCGTGCTGGCTGTGGATATCGATCAGCAGCTCGCCCAGGACCTTGAGGTCGCCCTGGGGGCAGGGCGTGCCGTTGATATAGCTGCGCGAGCGGCCTTCGGCGGTGATGACCCGGCGCAGGATGCACGGGCCGTCGCCTTCAAGGTCGCGCTCGGCCAGCCAGGCACGGGCTTCGGGGATATCCTGCAGGTCGAACGTGGCCAGGATATCGGCCTTGTCGGCCCCGGGGCGCACGACGCCGCTGTCGGCGCGGTCGCCAAGGGTGAGGCCCAATGCATCGAGCATGATCGATTTGCCGGCACCGGTCTCGCCAGTGATTACACTCATCCCGCGATCCAGTTCCAGATCGAGATGTTCAACGATGGCGTAGTTGTGTACGGACAGGTGCACCAGCATGGGAGCTGCTCCAAAACGTAATGTCTGGTTATTTATACAGTGTTTTGTTTCGTGCTGACAATGGCTGTGTTTAGTTCGATTTGCTTGTTTTATTCGGGTTCTTAGCTCGTTTGGTTTTTTCGGTAGTGGGAGGGTGGTGCGCCAAACATGCCTTTTATGGGTTTTTGGCTCTTGAACCTGAGAATTGCGACCCCATATACCTTGGCACAAGCGCGAGTCGAGCTCGCGGACGAAGTTTGAAAGGAGAAATCTATGGCAGACGAACAGACTATGGATACGCAGAACCAGGAAGCCGAAGTAGCTGGCGAAGATCTGGCAACCCGCGTGCAGGTGCTTGAAGAGCAGCTGGCAGCCGCTAACGATCAGGCTCTGCGCGTAGCTGCCGATCTGCAGAACGTTCGCCGCCGCGCCGAGCAGGACGTTGAGAAGGCTCACAAGTTTGCACTGGAAAAATTCGCTGGCGACCTGTTGCCGGTGATCGACAGCCTGGAGCGCGGTCTTGAGCTGTCCAGCCCGGACGATGAAAACATCCGTCCGATGCGTGAAGGGATCGAGCTGACCCTGAAAATGTTCCAGGACACCCTGAAGCGCTATCAGCTGGAAGCCATCGACCCGCACGGCGAACCCTTCAATGCCGAGCATCACCAGGCGATGGCAATGCAGGAAAGCGCAGACCTGGAGCCAAACAGTGTGCTCAAGGTGTTTCAAAAAGGTTATCAGCTCAATGGTCGCTTGCTGCGCCCGGCTATGGTCGTAGTCAGCAAGGCGCCAGCGCCGGTTTCGCCATCGATTGACGAGCAGGCTTGAAATCGGCCACAAGGCCCCCATTTAGAAGTCAAGCGTTAAGCAGTGCCGCAGTTGGTCATTACTGCTGCGGCAACAAAATTCAAATTTAGGGAGAGTAAACATGGGCAGAATTATCGGTATTGACCTCGGGACCACCAACTCGTGTGTGTCGGTTCTGGAAAACGGTAAAGCAAAAGTTATCGAAAACGCAGAAGGCGCGCGTACTACGCCGTCGATCGTTGCGTACGCCAATGATGGCGAAATTCTGGTTGGCCAGTCGGCCAAGCGTCAGGCAGTGACCAATCCGCATAACACCCTGTACGCGGTGAAGCGTCTGATCGGTCGTCGTTTTGACGAAGAAGTTGTACAGAAAGACATTCAGATGGTTCCGTACAAGATCGCCAAGGCTGACAACGGCGACGCCTGGGTTGAAGTGAACGGCCAGAAAATGGCTCCGCCACAAATCTCGGCTGAAATTCTGAAGAAAATGAAGAAAACCGCCGAAGACTACCTCGGCGAGCCAGTGACTGAAGCGGTAATCACCGTTCCGGCCTACTTCAACGACAGCCAGCGTCAGGCGACCAAAGACGCCGGCCGTATCGCGGGTCTGGACGTAAAACGCATCATCAACGAACCAACCGCAGCTGCTCTTGCTTACGGTATGGATAAAGCGAAAGGCGACCACACTGTCATCGTTTATGACCTGGGTGGCGGTACTTTCGACGTGTCGGTCATTGAAATTGCCGAAGTGGATGGCGAGCACCAGTTTGAAGTGCTGGCAACCAACGGTGACACGTTCCTGGGTGGTGAAGACTTTGACATCCGTCTGATCGACTACCTGGTTGACGAGTTCAAGAAAGAAAGCGGCATGAACCTTAAAGGTGACCCGCTGGCGATGCAGCGTCTGAAAGAAGCTGCGGAAAAAGCCAAGATCGAACTGTCTTCGAGCCAGTCGACTGACGTGAATCTGCCTTACATCACTGCAGATGCCACCGGTCCTAAGCACTTGAACGTGAAAATTTCGCGCGCCAAGCTGGAATCGCTGGTTGAAGACCTGGTTCAACGCACCATCGAGCCTTGCCGCATCGCGCTGAAAGACGCCGGTATCGACGTTGGCGCAATCAACGACGTGATCCTGGTCGGTGGCCAGACTCGTATGCCGCTGGTACAGAAGCTGGTAACCGAGTTCTTCGGCAAGGAAGCACGTAAAGACGTGAACCCGGACGAAGCTGTTGCAATGGGTGCTGCTATCCAGGGCGCGGTATTGGCCGGTGATGTTAAAGACGTTCTGTTGCTGGACGTGAGCCCGCTGACTCTGGGTATCGAAACCATGGGTGGCGTAATGACTGCCCTGATCGAGAAAAACACCACGATTCCTACCAAGAAATCGCAAGTGTTCTCGACTGCAGACGATAACCAGGGCGCTGTGACCATTCACGTGCTGCAAGGCGAGCGTAAGCAAGCTGCACAGAACAAGTCGTTGGGCAAGTTCGACCTGGCTGACATTCCACCTGCTCCACGTGGCGTGCCTCAGATCGAAGTGACCTTCGACATCGATGCCAACGGCATCCTGCACGTAAGTGCAAAAGACAAGGCGACTGGCAAGTCTCAGTCGATCGTGATCAAGGCTAACTCGGGTCTGTCCGAGGAAGAAATCGCTCAGATGGTTCGCGATGCCGAGATCAACGCTGAGGAAGACCGCAAGTTCGAAGAGCTGGCAGCTGCACGTAACCAGGGCGATGCACTGGTTCACTCGACTCGCAAAATGATCGTCGATGCTGGCGATAAAGTGACCGAGGAAGAGAAAGCTGCAATCGAAGCTGCTGTAGTTGCACTTGAAACCGCTGTTAAAGGCGACGACAAGGCGGCTATCGAAGCCAAGGTTGAAGAGCTGTCCAAGGTATCGGCTCCGGTTGCACAGAAAATGTACGCCGAGCAGGCGAACCCGGCAGACGCAGCGGCCAAGCCAGCTGATTCGGCTGAAAAAGCGGACGACGTTGTCGACGCTGAGTTCGAAGAAGTAAAAGACAACAAGTAATCAGCTTGTTTGTCGCCCGGTTGACCGCGCTTGCGCGGTGACTGGTAGGATGTCGCCGCGCGGGAGCTTGCTCCCGCGTTGGCGTGTCTGGAGTACCGAAATTTTTACAGCATGCGACAAAGTCGAATGCTGGCGGTTTGGTCTGGATCTTTTCTGTTTTCCGGCCTGAAGTAACCGCTCCTGGCGGCCAATGCATTGGCTGTTAAACACAAACCTATATCGTTGAAAAGACGTGAGTCGGGTCTGATCCTTTTCGGGCTTGGCGGGTTTGGCGAGGCTCGGGAGGGTTTTGTCGAACGTCCTTGAGAGTGCAAAGAATTATGGCAAAGCGCGACTATTACGAAATTTTGGGTGTTGAACGCACCTCGACCGAGATAGAGCTGAAAAAGGCTTATCGTCGCCTGGCGATGAAGCATCACCCGGACCGTAATCCGGATGACAAGGCTTCGGAAGAATTGTTCAAAGAGGCCAACGAGGCTTACGAGGTTCTGTCGGACTCCAGTAAACGTGCTGCTTACGATCAATACGGTCATGCCGGTGTTGATCCACAAATGGGCGGCGGCGGTGCAGGTTTCGGCGGTCAGAACTTCTCCGATATTTTCGGTGATGTGTTCAGCGACTTCTTTGGCGGTGGTCGTGGCGGCTCCCGGGGTGGCGCTCAGCGCGGTAGCGATTTGCGCTACACGCTGGAGCTGGATCTGGAAGAAGCCGTACGCGGTACTACGGTCAATATCCGCGTTCCTACACTGGTCAATTGCAAACCATGTGACGGTTCGGGCGCCAAGAAAGGTTCTTCGCCTGTGACCTGTACCACCTGTGGCGGTATTGGTCAGGTGCGCATGCAGCAGGGTTTCTTCGCGGTTCAGCAGACTTGCCCGCGCTGCCACGGTCAAGGCAAGGTGATTTCTGATCCGTGCGAGAGCTGCCGTGGTGAAGGCCGCGTAGAAGAATACAAAACCCTTTCTGTGAAAGTGCCGGCTGGTGTTGATACCGGTGACCGCATTCGTCTGTCGGGCGAAGGCGAGGCGGGCGTGCAGGGTGGGCCTACGGGTGACCTGTATGTGGTGATCGATGTGCGCGAGCACGCGATTTTCCAGCGCGACGGCAAGCATCTGTTCTGTGAAGTGCCAATCAACTTTGCCGACGCTGCGCTGGGTGCTGAAATTGAAGTGCCGACACTGGATGGTCGGGTCAAGCTGAAAATCCCGGAAGGCACACAAAGCGGCAAGCAGTTCCGTTTGCGTGGCAAGGGTGTGGCCCCTGTGCGGGGTGGCGGTGCTGGCGACTTGATGTGCCGTGTGGTGATCGAAACCCCGGTCAAGCTGAGCCGCCGCCAGCGTGAGCTGATGGAAGAGTTCCGCACCACGCTGGAAGGTGACAGCAGTCACTCGCCGAACGCCACTGGCTGGTTCGAAGGCGTAAAGCGTTTTTTCGGCGACCTGTAAGGAGCGGTAGATGCGACGTATAGCTGTGATGGGCGCTGCCGGGCGCATGGGCAAGACCTTGATCGATGCGGTGCAGCAGCGTTCGCCGCTGTGCGGGCTGACGGCGGCCATCGTGCGTCCTGGCAGCTCCCTGGTGGGGGCTGATGCCGGTGAGCTGGCTTCTATCGGGCGCATCGGCGTGCCGTTGTCCGAAAGCCTGCAAGCGGTCGCGGCTGATTTCGACGTGCTGATCGACTTCACCTTGCCTGAAGTGATGCTCGCCAACCTGGCGGTGTGTCGCAAATTGGGCAAGGCCATGGTCATTGGTACGACGGGGCTGAATGCCGAGCAGAAGCAGTTGCTGGTCGAGGCTGGCCAGGATATTGCGATTGTCTTTGCTTCCAACTTCAGTGTCGGCGTCAACCTGTCGTTCAAGCTGCTGGATATGGCGGCGCGGGTGATGGGTGAGGATGCCGATATCGAAATCATCGAAGCTCATCATCGGCACAAAGTCGACGCGCCTTCGGGTACCGCGATGCGCATGGGTGAGGTGATCGCCGATGCGCTGGGTCGTGACCTGCAAAAGGTTGCGGTCTATGGTCGTGAAGGCCATACCGGTGCCCGTGAGCGCGAAACCATCGGTTTTGCCACGGTGCGCGGCGGTGATGTGGTGGGTGATCACACGGTCTTGTTCGCCACTGAAGGCGAGCGCCTGGAAATTACCCACAAGGCATCCAGCCGCATGACCTTTGCCAAGGGTGCTGTTCGTGCTGCTCTCTGGCTGCAAGGGCGTGAGCCTGGCCTGTATGACATGCAGGATGTGCTCGACCTGCGCTGAGTAACCTCTGTAAAATCGGGCTGTTGGCGCGCCAGTAGCCCGATTTTTAACCGCTAAGCGATGTTCTGTCGCATTCCCCTGTCTTTTAGACTCTTTAGCGGTAGACCAAAAAAGCCTTTTTCTGTAAGCTACAGCTTTAGTGTGTCCACTAAAAGCGCGCAGATAATTCGATGAAGAAGCGGGGTGACGTGTCCATACGTCACTCCGCTTTTTTACAACCTGCGATCGCCCTTTCAGGCTTTATTTACGGGAGGTCTTCTTGACTAAGCAAGCCATACTCGCCCTCGCTGATGGCAGCATTTTTCGCGGCGAAGCCATTGGGGCCGACGGTCAAACCGTTGGTGAGGTGGTGTTTAACACCGCAATGACTGGCTACCAGGAGATCCTGACGGATCCTTCCTACGCTCAGCAAATCGTGACCCTGACTTACCCGCATGTTGGCAATACCGGTACTACCCCGGAAGACGCCGAGTCTGATCGTGTCTGGTCCGCAGGTCTGGTAATTCGTGATCTGCCGCTGGTTGCAAGCAACTGGCGCAACACCATGTCGCTGGCCGACTACCTGAAAACCAACAATGTTGTGGCTATCGCCGGTATCGACACTCGCCGCCTGACGCGCATCCTGCGTGAGAAAGGCGCGCAGAACGGTTGCATCATGGCGGGCGACAACATTTCTGAAGAAGCTGCCATCGCAGCGGCCCGCGGCTTCCCGGGCCTGAAGGGCATGGATCTGGCGAAAGTCGTCAGCACCGAAAAAGCCTACGAGTGGCGCTCCAGCGTCTGGAATCTGGCTACCGACAGTCACCCGACCATCGAAGCCAGCGAGCTGCCTTACCACGTGGTCGCTTATGACTACGGCGTAAAGTGGAACATCCTGCGCATGCTGGTTGAGCGCGGCTGCCGCGTGACCGTGGTTCCGGCACAGACTCCGGCCAGTGACGTTCTGGCACTCAACCCGGATGGCGTGTTCCTGTCCAACGGCCCGGGTGACCCTGAGCCTTGCGACTACGCGATCACAGCAATCAAGCAAGTGCTGACCACCGAGATTCCGGTTTTCGGTATCTGCCTGGGTCACCAGCTGCTGGCCCTGGCCTCCGGCGCCAAGACCGTGAAAATGGGTCATGGCCATCACGGTGCAAACCACCCGGTTCAGGATCTGGACACCGGTGTTGTAATGATCACCAGCCAGAACCACGGTTTTGCGGTAGACGAAGCGAGCTTGCCAGCCAATGTGCGCGCCATCCACAAGTCGCTGTTCGACGGCACCCTGCAAGGTATCGAGCTGACCGACAAAAGCGCTTTCAGCTTCCAGGGTCACCCTGAAGCAAGCCCTGGCCCGAACGACGTTGCACCGCTGTTCGATCGCTTCATCAATGAGATGGCCAAGCGCCGTTAATCAGCCTCCTTTTGCAGCGCCCTGTGGCGGCCCCGAATCTCGGTGGCCCCCAGGGGGCTTCAGGAACCTGATTGACAGCTTGCCGACTGACCTGCGGATTTGAGTGACAAACCCATGCCAAAACGTACAGACATAAAAAGCATCCTGATTCTCGGCGCTGGCCCGATTGTTATCGGCCAGGCGTGTGAATTCGACTACTCCGGCGCCCAGGCCTGCAAAGCCCTGCGCGAGGAGGGTTACCGCGTCATCCTGGTGAACTCCAACCCTGCCACTATCATGACCGACCCGGACATGGCTGACGCCACGTACATCGAGCCGATCAAGTGGCAGACCGTTGCCAAGATCATCGAAAAAGAGCGTCCGGATGCACTGCTGCCAACCATGGGCGGCCAGACAGCTCTGAACTGCGCACTGGACCTGGAGCGCGAAGGCGTGCTCGAGAAGTTCGGCGTAGAAATGATCGGCGCCAACGCTGACACCATCGACAAAGCTGAAGACCGTTCGCGTTTCGACAAGGCCATGAAGTCCATCGGCCTGGATTGCCCGCGCTCCGGTATCGCCCACACCATGGAAGAGGCCAATGCGGTCCTCGAGCGACTGGGCTTCCCGTGCATCATTCGTCCGTCCTTCACCATGGGCGGCACCGGTGGCGGTATTGCTTACAACCGTGAAGAGTTCGAAGAGATCTGCACCCGTGGTCTGGACCTGTCGCCAACCAAAGAGCTGCTGATCGACGAATCCCTGATCGGCTGGAAAGAGTACGAGATGGAGGTTGTCCGCGACAAAAAAGACAACTGCATCATCGTTTGCTCGATCGAAAACTTCGACCCGATGGGCGTGCACACCGGTGACTCGATCACCGTTGCTCCGGCACAGACCCTGACGGACAAGGAATACCAGATCATGCGTAACGCCTCGTTGGCGGTACTGCGTGAGATCGGCGTTGAAACCGGCGGTTCCAACGTTCAGTTCGGTATCTGCCCGGACACCGGCCGTATGGTCGTGATCGAAATGAACCCGCGTGTATCGCGTTCGTCGGCGCTGGCATCGAAAGCCACCGGCTTCCCGATCGCTCGTATCGCTGCCAAATTGGCGATCGGTTACACCCTGGACGAGCTGCAAAACGAAATCACCGGCGGTGCTACGCCTGCGTCCTTCGAGCCGTCCATCGACTACGTTGTGACCAAGCTGCCGCGCTTCGCTTTCGAGAAGTTCGCCAAGGCTGACGCCCGTTTGACCACACAGATGAAATCTGTGGGCGAAGTCATGGCCATCGGCCGGACTTTCCAGGAATCCCTGCAAAAGGCCCTTCGCGGTCTGGAAGTAGGTGTCAGCGGTCTTGATCCAAAGCTGGACCTGAGCAACCCGGAAAGCATGGCCGTGCTCAAGCGCGAGCTGACCGTGCCGGGCGCCGAGCGTATCTGGTACGTGGCTGACGCGTTCCGCGCCGGCATGACCGTTGAAGATATCTTCGGCATGAACATGATTGACCCTTGGTTCCTGGTGCAGATCGAAGATCTGATCAAGGACGAAGAAAAAATCAAGACCATGGCCCTGTCGTCGATCGATCGCGATGCCATGTACCGCTTCAAGCGCAAGGGCTTCTCCGACGCGCGTCTGGCCGTTCTGCTGGGTGTGACCGAGAAGAACCTGCGTCGCCACCGCCACAAGCTGGAAGTGTTCCCGGTCTACAAGCGCGTTGACACCTGCGCAGCCGAGTTCGCAACCGACACCGCCTACATGTACTCCACCTATGAGGAAGAGTGCGAAGCCAACCCTTCGGATCGTGACAAGATCATGATTCTGGGTGGTGGCCCGAACCGTATCGGCCAGGGTATCGAGTTTGACTATTGCTGCGTTCACGCCGCTCTGGCGCTGCGTGCCGACGGTTACGAGACCATCATGGTCAACTGCAACCCGGAAACCGTTTCCACCGACTACGACACCTCGGATCGTCTGTACTTCGAATCCGTAACCCTGGAAGACGTGCTGGAAATCGTGCGTGTCGAGAAGCCAAAAGGCGTGATTGTCCAGTACGGCGGCCAAACCCCGCTGAAACTGGCGCGTGCCCTGGAAGAAGCCGGCGTGCCGATCATCGGTACCAGCCCTGACGCGATCGACCGTGCAGAAGACCGTGAGCGCTTCCAGCAGATGGTTGAGCGCCTGAACCTGCGTCAGCCGCCTAACGCTACTGTGCGCAGCGAAGACGAAGCCATTCGTGCCGCTGGCAAGATCGGTTACCCGCTGGTTGTTCGTCCTTCCTACGTGTTGGGCGGCCGTGCGATGGAAATCGTTTACGAAGAAGACGAGCTCAAGCGCTACCTGCGTGACGCAGTGAAAGTGTCCAACGACAGCCCCGTGCTGCTGGACCACTTCCTCAACTGCGCCATCGAAATGGACGTGGATGCTGTCTGCGACGGTACTGATGTAGTGATCGGCGCAATCATGCAGCACATCGAACAGGCTGGCGTTCACTCCGGTGACTCCGCTTGCTCGCTGCCGCCGTACTCGCTGCCGCTGCACATCCAGGACGAGATGCGCGAGCAGGTCAAGAAAATGGCTCTGGAGTTGGGCGTTGTCGGCCTGATGAACGTGCAATTGGCTCTGCAGGGCGAAGATATCTACGTGATCGAAGTGAACCCGCGTGCATCGCGTACCGTTCCTTTCGTCTCCAAGTGCATCGGTGTTTCCCTGGCGATGATCGCAGCTCGCGTAATGGCCGGTAAAACCCTGAAGGAAATCGGTTTCACCAAAGAAATCATTCCTAACTTCTACAGCGTGAAAGAGGCGGTCTTCCCGTTCGCCAAATTCCCGGGTGTTGACCCGATTCTCGGCCCTGAGATGAAGTCCACCGGTGAAGTGATGGGTGTGGGCGATACCTTCGGCGAAGCGTTTGCCAAGGCCCAGATGGGTGCAAGCGAAGTGCTGCCGACTGGCGGTACTGCTTTCATCAGCGTGCGCGACGACGACAAGCCGCTGGTTGCCGGCGTTGCCCGCGACCTGATCAACCTGGGCTTTGAAATCGTTTCGACCGTTGGCACTGCCAAGTTCATCGAAGCAGCAGGCTTGAAAGTACGTCGTGTGAACAAGGTGACCGAAGGTCGTCCGCACGTTGTCGACATGATCAAGAACGACGAAGTAACCTTGATCATCAACACTACCGAAGGACGTCAGTCGATTGCTGACTCCTATTCCATTCGCCGCAACGCGCTGCAGCACAAGATCTACTGCACCACGACTATTGCTGCTGGCGAAGCGATCTGTGAAGCGCTTAAATTCGGTCCTGAAAAAACCGTACGTCGCTTGCAGGATCTACACGCAGGATTAAAGGCATGATCAAGTACCCAATGACGGTCCAGGGCGCCAAAGCCCTGGAAGAAGAGCACGCACATCTGACCAAGGTTGTTCGTCCCAAGCTGAGCCAGGATATCGGCACGGCGCGTGAGCTGGGCGACCTTAAAG
Source organism: Pseudomonas sp. WS 5051 (assembly GCF_012985715.1). Lineage (NCBI taxonomy): Bacteria > Pseudomonadati > Pseudomonadota > Gammaproteobacteria > Pseudomonadales > Pseudomonadaceae > Pseudomonas > Pseudomonas sp. WS 5051. Next base: position 54,268 of record NZ_JAAQWV010000015.1, on the reverse strand, counting down.
AAAACGCTGAATACCATGCTGCCCGTGAGCAGCAGGGTATGGTTGAGGCGCGTATCCGTGACATCGAAGGCCGCATGCAGAACGCGGTGATCATCGATGTAACGACTATTCCTCACACCGGTAAAGTGATTTTCGGTACCACGGTCGAGATCGCCAACGTTGAAACTGACGAAAGCGTGACCTACCAGATCGTTGGTGAAGATGAGGCTGACTTCAAGCTCGGAAAGATCTCCGTTGGTTCGCCACTTGCCCGTGCCTTGATTGCCAAGGAAGAGGGTGATGTGGTGGCGGTGAAAACACCGGGCGGCGTCATTGAGTACGAAATTGTCAAAGTAAGTCACATCTAAGAAGAGCGCCCGCCGTGTGCGGGCGCACTTTTTTGGCGGTCGGCCCGGGTGTTCCGGGTTGGCGGCCTGTGGTTGTTGCACACAGAATTGTTTGCCGGTGCTGGCCGCAATGCGGTTGGCAGCGAAGCTGTTGAAGTGGCATGGAGCAAGTGGGGAAGTAGTGCGTTGGGCGTCTCTGGCTGCCTGATGCGTTGCGCGGGCAGTGCTTGCATGACTCTCGGGCTTTGGCCCTGGAAGAGTTTCAGGGCGCGCCAGGCGCACCCTTGACCCTTGTCTACATCACTTGAAACGGTGGATGTTCGACAGTTGCTTGTTTACATTGACGTTCTTGCGGTACAGAAGCGCCATTTTGCCGATAACCTGTACCAGTTCCGCTTTGCCGGCCTTGCACAGTTCTGCAATGGCCTCCAGGCGGGATTCGCGATCCAGAATGTTGACTTTGATTTTAATCAGCTCGTGATCGCCCAATGCGCGTTCGAGTTCGGCTAAAACACCTTCAGTCAAACCATTGTCAGCCACAGTCAAAACTGGTTTCAGATGGTGGCCAATGGATTTGTACTGTTTCTTCTGCTCTTGAGTGAGCGGCATAATCTGACCCCTGTGTCTGATCTTGTAAAAAGCGGCGGCCAGTTTACCCGAGCGAGTCCCAGACCGCCCAGTTAATCACGACCCGTTTAAAATTTTTGAGGTGGCCCGTGGCCCGTTCCAAGACTAGCCTTAACTGGCTGAAAGAACATTTCAACGACCCGTACGTCAAAATGGCGCAAAAAGACGGGTATCGCTCCCGTGCCAGCTACAAATTGCTGGAGATCCAGGAGCGCGACAAGCTGATTCGTCCCGGTATGACCGTTATCGACCTGGGTGCAGCCCCGGGTGGCTGGTCGCAGGTGACCAGTCGTCTGATCGGTGGTCAGGGGCGTTTGATTGCTTCCGACATCCTGGACATGGACAGCATCCCTGATGTGACCTTCATCAAGGGCGACTTTACCGAGGACGCCGTGCTTGCTCAGATCCTCGAGGCGGTCGGAAATACACAAGTAGACCTTGTGATTTCAGATATGGCCCCCAATATGAGTGGATTGGCAGCTGTCGACATGCCGCGGGCGATGTTTCTGTGCGAATTGGCACTGGATCTTGCCGGTCGCGTCCTGCGTCCAGGTGGTGATTTTCTGATTAAGGTTTTCCAGGGGGAAGGCTTCGATCAGTACCACAAGGACATTCGCAAGCTGTTTGACAAGGTACAGATGCGCAAGCCGTCCTCGTCGCGAGACAGGTCCCGCGAGCAGTATTTGCTGGGGCGCGGCTTCCGCGGTGTTGAAGGTTCGGCCAGTGATGAACGTCTGTAACAAGGGCGATAGATTTTTTTGAATCGCTTTACAGATCTGGCATAACGAATATTGTGTAGGCAAAGTTTCACAAAGGGTTACAGACGGAGCCTGCAAGGGTTGTAGGCAATGTAGTAAGTTATGCCGGTGAATATCATGCGAAGCACGCTTCAGTAGCGGGGCTTGTGCTTCAGAGGGTAGCTAATTGAACGATATGGCAAAGAATCTGATCCTGTGGTTGATCATCGCCGCTGTCCTGGTGACAGTGATGAACAACTTCTCCAGTCCAAACGAGCCACAAACCCTCAACTATTCCGACTTCATCCAGCAAGTTAAGGATGGCAAGGTCGAGCGCGTTGCCGTGGATGGCTACGTGATTACCGGCAAACGCAGCGATGGCGATACCTTCAAAACCATCCGTCCGGCGATTCAGGACAACGGTTTGATCGGCGACCTGGTGGATAACCACGTCACCGTTGAAGGCAAATTGCCTGAGCAACAAAGCATCTGGACCCAGTTGCTGGTTGCGAGCTTCCCGATCCTGGTGATTATTGCGGTCTTCATGTTCATGATGCGCCAGATGCAGGGCGGTGCCGGCGGTAAAGGCGGCCCGATGAGCTTTGGCAAGAGCAAGGCGCGGCTGCTGTCGGAAGACCAGGTCAAGACGACCCTGGCTGACGTGGCAGGTTGCGATGAAGCCAAGGAAGAAGTGGGCGAGCTGGTTGAGTTCCTGCGCGATCCGGGCAAGTTCCAGCGTCTGGGCGGGCGTATCCCTCGCGGCGTACTGATGGTGGGTCCGCCAGGTACGGGTAAAACCCTGATCGCCAAGGCGATTGCGGGTGAGGCCAAGGTACCGTTCTTCACTATTTCCGGTTCCGACTTTGTTGAAATGTTCGTGGGCGTTGGTGCAAGCCGTGTTCGTGACATGTTTGAGCAGGCCAAGAAGCACGCGCCTTGCATCATCTTTATCGATGAGATCGACGCTGTCGGCCGTCACCGTGGTAACGGTATGGGCGGCGGTCATGACGAGCGCGAGCAGACCCTTAACCAGTTGCTGGTTGAGATGGACGGCTTTGAGATGAATGACGGCATCATCGTGATTGCCGCCACCAACCGTCCTGACGTGCTTGACCCTGCGCTGCTGCGTCCAGGTCGCTTTGACCGTCAGGTGGTGGTTGGCTTGCCGGACATCCGTGGTCGCGAGCAGATTCTCAAAGTACACATGCGTAAAGTGCCAATGGGCGACGACGTCCAGCCGGCTGTTATTGCACGTGGTACCCCGGGCTTCTCGGGTGCCGACCTGGCCAACCTGGTCAACGAAGCTTCCCTGTTCGCGGCGCGTACCGGCAAGCGTGTTGTTGAAATGAAAGAGTTCGAGCTGGCCAAGGACAAGATCATGATGGGCGCCGAGCGCAAATCGATGGTCATGTCCGATAAAGAAAAGCGCAACACGGCCTATCACGAAGCGGGTCACGCTATCGTTGGTCGCGTAGTGCCTGAGCATGATCCGGTCTACAAGGTGTCGATCATTCCTCGTGGCCGCGCCCTGGGCGTGACCATGTTCCTGCCGGAAGAAGATCGCTACAGCTTGTCCAAGCGTGCGCTGATCAGCCAGATCTGCTCGCTGTATGGCGGCCGTATCGCTGAAGAGATGACCTTGGGCTTTGACGGTGTGACCACCGGCGCTTCCAACGACATCATGCGAGCCAGCCAGATTGCCCGCAACATGGTGACCAAGTGGGGCTTGTCCGAGAAGCTCGGCCCGCTGATGTATGCCGAAGACGAAGAGTCCTATCTGGGTCGTGGCGGTGGTCAGTCTGCAAACGTGTCGGGCGAGACAGCCAAGCTGATCGACTCGGAAGTGCGCAGCATCATTGATCAGTGCTACAACACGGCCAAGCAGATCCTGACCGAAAATCGCGACAAGCTGGATGCAATGGCTGACGCGTTGATGAAGTACGAAACGATCGATGCCGATCAGATCGACGACATCATGGCGGGTCGTCCGCCACGTGAGCCGCGTGACTGGGAAGATGGCAACTCGGGTACCCCGACTGCCCCTACGCTGGATAAAACCGAGCGCCCGGAAACACCTATCGGCGGCCCTGCTGCTGATCAATAAGGCTTGAAATGACTTCTGTTCAGTCCTCAACCCGGTTGCCTTGCGGCAACCGGGTTCTTGATTTGGCCCATACGCATGTTATGGGCATCCTCAATGTCACCCCTGATTCCTTTTCCGATGGCGGCCGCTTTGCTGCCCTGGATGCGGCTCTGCGCCATGCAGAGGCGATGGTGCAGGCGGGTGCAACCCTGATTGATGTTGGCGGTGAGTCAACGCGCCCCGGAGCTCCTGTGGTATTGCCGCAGGAAGAGCTCGACCGGGTTGCTCCTGTTGTCGAGCGAATTGCCCGGGAACTGGATGTGATTATTTCGGTCGATACATCCGCGCCAATCGTCATGACCGAGGTTGCGCGCCTGGGAGCAGGGTTGATCAATGATGTGCGCTCGCTGCGCCGTGAAGGGGCCTTGCAGGCCGCTGCGGCGACAGGCTTGCCGGTATGCCTGATGCATATGCTCGGTGAGCCTGGAGACATGCAGGACAACCCGCATTACGAAGACCTGGTGGGCGAGGTGTCGACGTTTCTCGCTGACAGCATGGCGCGTTGCGCTGCTGCTGGCATTGGGGCCGAACGCATCGTGCTCGATCCGGGCTTTGGTTTTGCCAAGACATTGCAGCACAATTTGAGCCTGTTCAAGCATATGGAGGCCTTGCATGCGCTGGGTCGGCCTTTGCTGGTGGGCGTGTCACGTAAAAGCATGGTCGGGCAGACACTGAACCGGCCAGTTGCAGGGCGTCTCTATGGCAGCCTGGCGCTTGCAGCATTGGCGATGACCAAGGGTGCGCGCATTCTGCGCGTCCATGATGTTGCCGAAACAGTTGATGTGGTACGGATGATCGCAGCGGTAGATTCCGCCGACTAAGAATGATGGAGCACTTATGACAAAGAAGTATTTTGGCACCGACGGTATTCGTGGTCGGGTCGGCGTTTATCCGATTACCCCTGACTTTATGCTCAAGTTGGGTTGGGCAGCGGGCATGGCGTTTCGCAGCAAGGGCGCTTGCCGGATCCTGGTAGGCAAGGACACCCGCATCTCGGGTTACATGTTTGAGTCGGCTCTTGAAGCGGGCTTGTCGGCTGCCGGGGCTGATGTGATGTTGCTGGGGCCTATGCCGACACCGGCCATTGCCTACCTGACACGTACCTTCCATGCGGAAGCGGGCATCGTGATCAGCGCTTCGCACAATCCCCACGACGATAATGGCATCAAGTTCTTTTCCGGCGAGGGCACCAAGCTGCCTGACGACGTTGAACTGATGATCGAAGAGTTGCTGGATGCGCCGATGACCGTTGTCGATTCCGACAAGCTCGGCAAGGTCTCGCGGATCAATGATGCGCCGGGCCGTTATATCGAATTCTGTAAAAGCAGCGTGCCAAGCAGCACCAAATTCAGCGGTATGAAGATTGTTCTCGATTGCGCCCACGGTGCTACCTACAAGGTTGCGCCAAGTGTTTTCAAGGAGCTGGGTGCTCAAGTCGTTGTTCTGTCGGCGCAGCCTGATGGCCTGAACATCAACGAAAACTGCGGTTCGACCCATATGGGTCAGTTGCAGGCTGCCGTGGTGGCTGAAGGTGCGGACCTGGGTATTGCTTTTGATGGCGACGGCGATCGCGTGTTGATGGTTGACCATACCGGTGCCGTGGTCGATGGCGATGAGCTGTTGTTTATCATTGCCCGTGACCTGCACGAGCGTGGCAAATTGCAGGGTGGCGTTGTCGGTACGCTGATGAGCAACCTTGGCCTTGAGCTGGCATTGGCTGACCTGGGTATCGAGTTCGTACGCGCCAATGTGGGCGACCGTTACGTTATCGCGGCCCTGCAAGAGCGTAACTGGCTGGTGGGTGGCGAGAACTCCGGGCATATCGTGTGCTTCCACCACACCACCACTGGCGATGCGATCATTGCTGCGCTGCAGGTGTTGTTGTCCTTGCGTCGTCGCGATGAAAGCCTGGCCCAGTCGCGTCAGGCGCTGCGCAAGTGCCCGCAAGTGTTACTGAATGTTCGTTTTGCCGGTGGCGTCGACCCTGTCGAGCACCCGGCGGTGAAGGAGGCGTGCGCGCGAGTGACGGCTGCCATGAATGGCCGTGGTCGTGTGTTGTTGCGCAAGTCCGGAACAGAGCCTTTGGTGCGCGTGATGGTCGAAGGCGATGACGAAAACATGGTTCGCGGCTACGCCGAAGAGCTGGCAAAACTGGTAAGTGAAGTTTGTGCCTGATTCGGCTTGCCAGCTTTGATTTGGTTGGGTAACATCTGCGCCCACTTTGACCGACGAGGTAAAGCATGCGTCGCACTATGGTAGCTGGTAACTGGAAGATGCACGGTACCCGCGCCAGCGTCGCTGAGCTGATCGACGGTCTGCGTGGTCTGGTCCTGCCAAACGATGTTGATGTTGCAGTTTTTCCGCCTCAGCTGTTTATTGATCGTGTTATCAATGGCTTGCAAGGCGCAGCGATTTCGGTCGGTGCTCAGGATGCTGCAGTGGAGTCGGGGCAGGGCGCGCTGACTGGCGAGATTTCCTCTAGTCAGTTGGCCGACGCAGGTTGCAAGCTGGTGCTTGTGGGGCACTCCGAACGCCGCCTGATGCTGGGTGAGCAGGACGAGACACTCAATCGCAAGTTTGCAGCGGCCCAAGCCTCAGGCTTGACGCCAGTGTTGTGCATAGGGGAAACCCTGGAGCAGCGCGAAGCGGGGCAAACGCTGGAAGTGGTAGAGCGTCAGCTGAATGCCGTGATTGACGAGTTTGGTATTGATGCTTTTGTAAATGCCGTGATTGCATACGAGCCGGTCTGGGCCATTGGCACCGGGCTGACCGCATCACCACAGCAAGCGCAAGATGTGCATGCGGCCATTCGCGCACAGCTGGCGCAAAAGAATTCTGAAGTGGCGCAAGGTGTGCGGCTTCTATACGGCGGCAGCGTGAAGGCGGCCAATGCGGTCGAACTGTTCAGCATGCCGGATATCGATGGGGGACTCATTGGCGGGGCTTCCCTGAATGCAGATGAGTTCGGTGCGATCATTCGTGCCGCAGGAAACTGAAAATGCTGGATAACGTCGTAACTGTGTTTCATCTGTTGACAGCATTGGGTGTAATTGCCCTGGTTTTGCTGCAACAGGGCAAGGGAGCGGATGCTGGAGCATCTTTCGGCGCAGGTGCATCAAATACTGTGTTCGGAAGCCAAGGTTCCTCTACCTTTCTTAGTAAGTTTACTGCTATACTTGCCGCAGGTTTTTTCATAACCAGCTTGGGGTTAGGTTACTTTGCTAAAGAGAAGGCTGAACAGCTGACTCAAGTAGGTTTGCCAAATCCAGCGGTGTTGGAAGTTCCAGTGCAAAAGCCGGCTTCAGATGATGTTCCGGTGCTTCAAGAGCAAAAGTCGGCAACTCCTGCGACTGACGTACCTCCAGCTCAAGAGCAAAAGTAAAACGGGTTTCATGATGTAAACGTTGTATTGCCGAGGTGGTGGAATTGGTAGACACGCAACCTTGAGGTGGTTGTGCCCATAGGGTGTAGGGGTTCGAGTCCCCTTCTCGGTACCAATTATCAAGAATGCCCGCAGTAGCGGGCTTTCTTGTATGTGGAAGGTTGGATTGACCCGTCACGGGATCAACCGTATACTTCCGCTCCAGCTTTGTCGCGGGATGGAGCAGTCTGGTAGCTCGTCGGGCTCATAACCCGAAGGTCGTCGGTTCAAATCCGGCTCCCGCAACCAGTTTCAGCGGAGCCCCTTTTCAGGGGCTTTTTGTTAGCTGGACACTTTATAGCGTCGGTATTCAACGACGTTTCAGAGATGGGCGCTTCGCCCATTTTTTCATTTTGCACAGCATGCACAAACATGCACTAGGGGGTTCAGGTGTCGAGCAAGCTAGAACAGTTGCAGGACTTGTTGGCCCCGGTGGTCGTGGCCCTTGGCTATGAATGCTGGGGTATTGAATTTTCGGCTCAAGGCCGCCATTCAATGTTGCGTGTGTATATCGACAAGGAAGGCGGCGTACTGGTGGATGACTGCGCTATCGTGAGTCGTCAGATCAGCGGCGTTCTGGATGTCGAAGATCCTATCGCTGTTGAATACACCCTTGAAGTTTCTTCTCCTGGCATGGAACGCCCGCTGTTCACCCTTGAACAGTTTGCCCAATTTGTCGGTGAGCAAGTGAAGATCAAGCTGCGCTCGCCTTTTGAAGGGCGACGCAACTTTCAGGGCCTTCTGCGCGGCGTAGAAGAGCAGGACATCGTGGTGCAGGTTGAAGACCATGAGTTCCTGTTGCCGATCGATATGATCGACAAGGCCAACATTATTCCCAGTTTTGACTGAGACGCGGATCCCGCGGATCCAATGGCTTGCGAAAGGCGAGGCGTACGATGAGCAAAGAAGTACTGCTGGTTGTTGAGTCGGTGTCCAATGAAAAGGGCGTACCGGCAAACGTTATTTTTGAAGCGCTGGAGCTGGCTCTGGCCACCGCTACTAAAAAGCGTTTTGAAGACGAAGTCGAACTGCGTGTGGAAATCAATCGCCACACCGGTAACTATGAGACTTTCCGTCGCTGGACTGTGGTCGAAGACGAAGATCTGGATGATCCAGCATACGAGTTGGCTGTAGACCAGGCCCAGGCGAAACAGCCAGGCGCGAAAGCCGGCGATATTATCGAAGAGAAAATCGATTCTATCGAATTCGGTCGAATTGCTGCACAGACGGCCAAACAGGTCATCGTGCAAAAAGTTCGCGAAGCCGAGCGTGCTCAAGTAGTCGATGCCTATCGTGAGCGTCTGGGCGAAATCATTTCCGGCACCGTTAAAAAGGTGACCCGCGACAATGTGATCGTTGACCTGGGTAACAACGCTGAAGCGTTGCTGGCCCGTGAAGACATCATTTCGCGTGAGACTTTCCGTGTTGGCGTACGCCTTCGCGCATTGCTCAAGGAAATCCGCACTGAAAACCGCGGTCCTCAGCTGATCCTGTCGCGTACAGCGCCAGAGATGCTGATCGAGTTGTTCCGCATTGAAGTGCCAGAAATCTCCGAAGGCCTGATCGAAGTGATGGCGGCCTCCCGCGATCCTGGATCACGCGCTAAAATAGCCGTTCGCTCGAAAGACAAACGCATTGATCCGCAAGGTGCCTGCATTGGTATGCGCGGTTCGCGTGTCCAGGCAGTGTCCGGCGAATTGGGCGGAGAGCGAGTGGATATCGTCCTTTGGGATGACAACCCGGCGCAGTTCGTGATCAACGCAATGTCGCCAGCAGAAGTGGCGGCTATTATCGTCGACGAAGATGCCCATGCAATGGACATCGCCGTTGGCGCAGACAATCTGGCCCAGGCGATTGGTCGCGGCGGTCAGAACGTACGTCTGGCCAGCCAGTTGACCGGCTGGACCCTGAACGTGATGACCGAATCGGACATCCAGGCCAAGCAGCAAGCAGAAACCGGCGATATCCTGCGCAACTTCATCGAAGAGCTGGAAGTTGATGAAGACCTGGCGCAGGTACTGGTTGATGAAGGCTTTACTAGCCTGGAAGAGATTGCCTACGTACCGGTGGAGGAAATGCTCAACATCGATGGCTTTGACGAAGATACCGTCAACGAGCTTCGCGCTCGCGCCAAGGATCGACTGTTGACTAAAGCCATCGCTACTGAGGAAAAGCTGGCAGACGCCCATCCGGCCGAAGACCTGCTCTCGCTTGAGGGTATGGACAAGGATTTGGCGATGGAACTGGCGGTGCGCGGCGTAATTACCCGCGAAGACCTGGCCGAGCAGTCTATTGACGACCTGCTCGACATCGACGGCATTGACGATGATCGTGCCGGCAAGTTGATCATGGCCGCCCGAGCCCATTGGTTCGAGTAATTAGGCGCGGCCTGAGGAGAGAAATGCATGACGCAAGTCACGGTGAAACAACTGGCCGATGAGGTCAAAACACCGGTTGAGCGCCTGTTGCAGCAGATGCGTGAGGCAGGTCTGCCGCACAACGCCGCCGAGCAGAATGTAACCGATAGTGAGAAGCAGGCTCTGCTGACTCACCTTAAAAGCAGCCACAAGGCTAAAGTGGAAGAACCGCGCAAGATCACTTTGCAGCGTAAAACCACCAGTACCCTGCGTGTAGCTGGCAGCAAAAGCATCAGCGTTGAAGTACGCAAGAAGAAAGTCTTCGTACAGCAAAGCCCGGAAGAAATCGAAGCCGAGCGCAAACGTGAGATGGATGAACGTCGTGCAGTAGAAAATGCCGCACGTCAAAAGGCTGAAGAAGAGTCCAAGCGTCGCGCCGAAGAAGAAGCGCGCCGCCAGCCTGCATCTGCTCCTGTTGCAGCACCGGCTCCGGCCGCTGCAGCGCCTGCACCTGTGCAAGCCGCAGCGCCAGCACCGGCTCCAGCCGCTGATGCACGCAAGCGTGACGAACAGCGTCGCCCGGACAAACCACGCGCAGACGATAACAATCGTCGCGGCAGTGGTGACGGCGATCGCAAAAACGCTCCGCATCGTGCCTCGGTTAAAGAAAAAGCACCGACTCCACGTGTTGCTCCGCGCACTTCCGACGAAGAAAGCGACAGCTTCCGTCGCGGTGGTCGTGGCAAGGGCAAGCTGAAGAAGCGCAACGCTCACGGTTTCCAGAGCCCAACCGGCCCTGTAGTTCGTGACGTGCAGATTGGCGAGACCATCACTGTCGGCGATTTGGCCGCACAGATGTCGGTCAAGGCTGCCGAAGTCATCAAGTTCATGTTCAAGCTGGGTACTCCAGCAACCATCAACCAGGTACTGGATCAGGAAACTGCCCAACTGGTTGCTGAAGAACTGGGCCACAAAGTGACTCTGGTCAGCGACAACGCCCTGGAAGATTCCCTGGCCGAGTCCCTGAAGTTCGAAGGCGAGTCGTTCTCCCGTGCACCGGTTGTGACCGTAATGGGCCACGTTGACCACGGTAAAACGTCCCTGCTCGACTACATCCGTCGTGCCAAGGTAGCGGCTGGCGAAGCCGGTGGTATTACCCAGCACATCGGTGCGTACCACGTTGAAACCGAACGCGGCATGGTCACGTTCCTCGATACCCCGGGTCACGCTGCGTTTACCGCAATGCGTGCTCGTGGTGCCAAGGCGACTGACATCGTGATTCTGGTTGTGGCTGCAGACGACGGCGTAATGCCGCAGACCATCGAAGCCGTTCAGCATGCGAAAGCCGCTGGCGTGCCTCTGGTTGTTGCAGTGAACAAGATCGACAAGCCAGGTGCTGACCTCGATCGCATTCGTAGCGAACTGTCCGTTCACGGCGTGACGTCGGAAGAGTGGGGTGGTGACACTCCGTTTGTTTCGGTCTCGGCGAAAATGGGTACCGGCGTTGACGAATTGCTCGAAGCCGTACTGCTGCAAGCTGAAGTTCTGGAACTCAAGGCAACTCCATCGGCTCCTGGCCGTGGCGTAGTGGTTGAGTCCCGTCTGGACAAAGGCCGCGGTCCTGTTGCTACCGTTCTGGTTCAAGACGGTACCCTGCGCCAAGGCGACATGGTACTGGTCGGTTCCAACTACGGCCGCATCCGCGCCATGCTCGACGAGAACGGCAAGCCTATCAAGGAAGCCGGTCCATCCATCCCTGTCGAGATTCTCGGCCTGGACGGTACGCCAGATGCTGGCGACGAGATGAGCGTAATGACCGACGAGAAGAAGGCACGTGAAGTTGCCCTGTTCCGTCAAGGCAAGTTCCGCGAAGTGAAACTGGCGCGTGCTCACGCAGGCAAGCTGGAAAACATCTTCGAGAACATGGGCCAGGAAGAGAAGAAGACGCTTAACATCGTCCTCAAATCTGACGTCCGTGGTTCGTTGGAAGCTCTGCAGGGCGCTCTGAGCGGCCTGGGTAACGACGAAGTGCAAGTGCGCGTAGTGGGCGGCGGTGTCGGTGGTATCACCGAGAGCGACGCTAACCTGGCACTGGCCTCCAACGCTGTACTGTTTGGCTTCAACGTGCGTGCCGATGCCGGCGCTCGCAAGATTGTCGAGCAGGAAGGCCTGGACATGCGTTACTACAACGTCATCTACGACATCATCGAAGACGTCAAGAAAGCCCTTACCGGCATGCTTGGCAGCGACGTTCGGGAGAACATCCTGGGTATCGCTGAAGTCCGTGACGTGTTCCGTTCGCCTAAGTTCGGCGCGGTTGCAGGTTGCATGGTGCTGGAAGGTGTTGTTCACCGTAACCGTCCAATCCGCGTACTGCGTGAAGACATCGTTATCTACGAAGGCGAGCTGGAATCCCTGCGTCGCTTCAAAGATGACATGTCCGAAGTGCGTGCCGGCATGGAATGCGGTATCGGCGTCAAGAGCTACAACGACGTTAAAGTCGGTGACAAGATCGAAGTGTTCGAGAAGGTCCAGGTTGCTCGCAGCCTCTAACTCGCGAGCCTCAAGAGCGAGGACGAGCCCGCGCATGCAAATGCGCAGCGCTCGGCCTGGACTCTAAACGCAACGCCCGGTCCGGCTTCTGTCGTGCCGGGCGTTTGCCGCTTTCAGACCGCATGGGTTTCCCATGGGTGAGTAACAGGTAACAAGACATGGCAAAAGAATATAGCCGTACCCAACGTATTGGCGATCAGATGCAGCGCGAGCTGGCACAGCTGATCCGTCGTGAAGTCAAAGACCCGCGCGTGGGCCTGGTCACCATTACTGCTGTTGAAGTCAGCCGTGACGTCGGTCACGCCAAGATCTTCATCACCGTGATGGGTCAGGACAGCGCTGAAGATATCGCCCAGAGCATCAAGGTGCTGAACTCGGCAGCGGGTTTCCTGCGCATGCAACTGGCGCGTGAAATGAAGCTGCGCAGCGTTCCGCAGTTGCACTTCCACTACGATGAAAGCGTCGTGCGTGGTGCTCATCTGTCCGCCTTGATCGAGCGTGCAGTGGCTGAAGACAATCAGCACCCTGAAACCACTGCTCCCGAAGACACCAAGGAGTAACCGGTGGCTCAGGTCAAGCGTATCCGTCGTAACGTCAGCGGCATCATCCTGCTGGACAAGCCACTTGGGTTTACTTCCAATGCGGCCCTGCAGAAAGTTCGCTGGCTGCTCAATGCCGAGAAGGCAGGGCACACCGGTAGCCTCGATCCATTGGCCAGCGGTGTATTGCCGCTGTGCTTTGGCGAAGCCACCAAGTTTTCGCAATACCTGCTCGATTCCGACAAGGGTTATGAAACCCTGATGCAATTGGGCAAGACCACGACCACGGCAGACGCTGAAGGCGAGGTTTTGCAGACTCGCCCGGTGACCGTTGGTCGCGCCGATATTGAAGCTGTTTTACCCAATTTTCGTGGGCAAATCAGCCAGATACCGCCGATGTACTCTGCGCTCAAGCGTGACGGACAGCCGCTTTACAAGCTGGCCCGTGCAGGCGAAGTGGTGGAGCGTGAACCGCGTTCTGTTACTATTACCCGCCTCGAATTACTGGCCAGCGAAGGCGACACTGCGCGCCTGGCCGTCGACTGCACCAAAGGCACCTATATCCGTACCCTTGTGGAAGATATCGGTGAGCAATTGGGGTGCGGGGCATACGTTGCAGAACTGCGTCGTACCCACGCCGGACCTTTCAGCCTGGCCCAGACGGTTACCCTGGAAGAGCTGGAGGCGGTGCATGCCGAAGGCGGCAATGAAGCGGTTGATCGCTTCCTGATGCCATCGGACAGCGGTTTGCTCGACTGGCCATTGCTGCACTTCTCGGAAGCCAGCTCGTTTTATTGGCTCAATGGCCAACCGGTGCGTGCTCCGGATGCTCCGAAGTTCGGTATGGTGCGGGTACAGGATCACAACGGTCGCTTTATCGGTATCGGTGAAGTGAGCGAAGACGGGCGTATTGCGCCGCGTCGACTGATTCGGTCGGAATGACCGGAACCAGGCTGCATCGGGTGTAGTATTACCGGCGCAGACTGGAATGAGGGTGGCTGTTATTAGGCACGGTCACATCTCACATTTAAATACGAGGATTTGTCCTCGGCCTATTGGATCTGTCTTGTTCGCAAGCAGGCCCTAATTGAAAGGAAAGCCAAATGGCACTTACAGTTGAACACAAAGCAGAAATCGTAAAAGACTACCAGCAAGCTCCAGGTGATACAGGTTCTCCAGAAGTGCAGGTTGCACTGCTGACCTTTAACATCAACACGCTGCAAGGTCACTTCAAAGCTAACAGCAAAGATCACCACTCCCGTCGTGGTCTGATCCGCATGGTAAACCAGCGTCGCAAGCTGCTGGACTACCTGAAAGGCAAGAACGTTGAGCGTTACAAAGCGCTGATCGCTCGCCTGGGTCTGCGTCGCTAATAGCGATGTTGCTAGAGGCTGGTTGTCTGTCGTGTGTCTGCGGGTTTCCCGCAGTCTCATGGCAGGCTTCCAGCCTCAAGTTTTATCTGGACTACCCGGATTCTTACGAAAGCTTGCCTATAGGGCTGTTTTCGTAAGCATCTTGAGTCGGGCCAATACCCGATGTTGCATATGACTTTCGCAAGAAACCCGTTCCCCAAGAGCCACAAAGAAGGTAGGACACCGTGAACCCGGTTATCAAAAAATTTCAGTTCGGTCAGTCGACCGTTACTCTCGAGACTGGCCGTATCGCCCGTCAGGCTTCCGGCGCAGTATTGGTCACCGTTGACGACGACGTCAGCGTGTTGGTGACTGTGGTCGGTTCCAAGCAAGCGGATCCAGGCAAGGGTTTCTTCCCTCTGTCGGTTCACTACCAGGAAAAAACCTACGCCGCGGGTAAAATCCCTGGCGGTTTCTTCAAGCGTGAAGGTCGCCCTTCCGAGAAAGAAACCCTGACGTCGCGTCTGATCGACCGTCCGATCCGTCCGCTGTTCCCAGAAGGTTTCATGAACGAAGTGCAGGTTGTCTGCACCGTTCTGTCCACCAGCAAGAAAACCGATCCGGACGTCGCTGCGATGATCGGTACTTCGGCTGCCCTGGCCATTTCCGGCATCCCTTTTGATGGTCCGATCGGCGCTGCCCGCGTTGCTTACCACGAAAGCACCGGTTACCTGCTGAACCCGACTTACGAGCAACTGGCCGCTTCGAGCCTGGACATGGTTGTTGCCGGTACTTCGGAAGCCGTATTGATGGTTGAATCGGAAGCCAAAGAGCTGACCGAAGACCAGATGCTGGGCGCCGTATTGTTCGCCCACGACGAATTCCAGGTGGTTATCCAGGCTGTCAAAGAGCTGGCTGCCGAAGCTGCCAAGCCAACTTGGGACTGGGCTGCTGCCCCGGAAGCGACCGCACTGCTGGGCGCTATTCGTGCCGAGTTCGGCGAAGCGATCTCCCAGGCTTACACCATCACCGTCAAGGCAGACCGTTACGCGCGTCTGGGCGAGTTGAAGGATCAGGTTGTTGCCAAGCTGTCCGGTGAAGAAGGCCAGCCTTCTGCCAGCGAAGTTAAAGCTGCATTCGGTGAAATCGAATACCGCACCGTTCGCGAAAACATCGTTAACGGCAAGCCGCGTATCGATGGTCGTGACACCAAGACTGTTCGCCCTCTGAACATCGAAGTTGGCGTTCTGCCGAAGACCCACGGTTCGGCCCTGTTCACCCGTGGTGAAACTCAGGCGCTGGTTGTTGCAACTCTGGGTACTGCCCGTGACGCGCAACTGCTGGACACCCTGGAAGGCGAGAAAAAAGACCCGTTCATGCTGCACTACAACTTCCCTCCGTTCTCGGTAGGTGAGTGTGGTCGCATGGGTGGCGCTGGTCGTCGCGAAATCGGTCACGGCCGTCTGGCCCGTCGTTCGGTTCAAGCCATGCTGCCTGCTGCCGACGTGTTCCCGTACACCATCCGTGTTGTATCGGAAATCACTGAATCCAACGGTTCCAGCTCGATGGCATCGGTTTGCGGTGCTTCCCTGGCACTGATGGATGCCGGTGTGCCGATGAAGGCGCCGGTTGCCGGTATCGCCATGGGTCTGGTTAAAGAAGGCGAGAAGTTCGCTGTTCTGACCGACATCCTGGGTGACGAAGACCACCTGGGCGACATGGACTTCAAGGTAGCCGGTACCGCCAAAGGTGTTACCGCGCTGCAGATGGACATCAAGATCAAGGGCATCACCGAAGAAATCATGGAGATCGCTCTGGGCCAGGCCCTGGACGCTCGCCTGAACATCTTGGGCCAGATGAACCAGATCATTGCCGTATCGCGCAACGAGCTGTCGGCCAACGCTCCGACCATGATCGCGATGAAAATCGACACCGACAAAATCCGTGACGTTATCGGTAAAGGCGGCGCGACGATCCGTGCAATCTGTGAAGAAACCAAGGCTTCGATCGATATCGAAGACGACGGTTCGATCAAGATCTTCGGCGAGTCCAAGGAAGCAGCAGAAGCCGCGCGTCAGCGCGTTCTGGGCATCACCGCTGAAGCCGAGATCGGCAAGATCTACGTGGGCAAGGTTGAGCGTATCGTCGACTTCGGCGCATTCGTAAACATCCTGCCGGGCAAAGACGGCCTGGTTCACATCTCCATGCTGAGCGATGCTCGCGTTGAGAAAGTGACTGACATTCTGAAAGAAGGTCAGGAAGTGGAAGTACTGGTACTGGACGTGGACAACCGCGGCCGTATCAAGCTGTCCATCAAGGACGTCGCTGCTGCCAAGGCTTCGGAAGCTTAATCGCTCTCGACACCTGCTTTGAAAAAGGACCCTTCGGGGTCCTTTTTTTATGCCTGGAGCAAAGTCAGCACCATAGGGCCATAGGCCACGAGTCGAAAGCCGCAACTTGCATGCAGAATTAACCGGCGCCATGCATTTTGCACGACGGGGCAATTTTGGCTATTTTGTAAGTTGTTGATTTATATAGGTTTATTTGTTTTTAAAAGTTGGCACGCGGCCTGCAATAGTACTGATAACCCTGCTGCTGCAAGACGGCGCAGATTCTAAAGAAGACAGGAGTTACTCGTATGAAGAAGTTCGCTATCGCTGCCGCAACTGCCACCGCTCTGACCCTGACTATGGCCAATGCTGCATTTGCTGCCCAGGCGACCACCCAGGCACCCATGGTGGTGGCTGCAGGCGAAGTAACCAAAGCCAAGGAAGCTACTTCTGATACCTGGATCACTACCAAAGTAAAAGCTGACCTGGTTACTGAAAAAGGCATTCCGGGCACGGACATCAAGGTAGAAACCAACAAAGGCGTTGTTTCCCTGTCCTCGATGGTACCGGTGACTGAAGCGCAAAAAGAGATTGCTGTTGCGATCACCAAAAAGATCAAAGGCGTTAAAGCTGTATCGGCTGATGGCCTGAAAGCGGAATAAAGCACCCTTTCTCGTAGAACCGGGGGAACAAGGTTCTGGCAGGTGATTGAAGCAGTACGCCTGCAGGCATTGTTAAAAAGGTTCATGCGACGGCCACACGGATGTGGCCATTACAGCCCCCGGCGCTTGCGTCGGGGGCTGTTCTATTTGGGATTGGGTCTATTTGGGATTGGGGCTACGAAAATCCGCGTAGCAGCTGCCGAACGCAGCCTCGTGCCTTCGGCAGCTGCTACAAATCAGCGACGTTGTGCATTATTCGCTATCCAGATGCAGTGGCGAGATTACCCGGCCGTCGCTCTCGGCTTGGCCCAGGGTGGCATCGATAAAGTACACGCGGTCATCCGCCAGCCCGCCCTTGTCCACCAGGTAGTCCTTGATGCTGCTTGCACGGTCTTGCCCCAGCTGACGCAACAACACTTCGCTTTTGCTCCAGAAGTCGATCAGTGCCGCGGTCATTTTGGCCGCGCGCTCGTCACGGCTCAGGTCTTTCCATTCAGCAGGCGGTTGCTGCTTGAGACGCGTGCGGTAGATACCTTCAAGTAACGGGCCTTTCTCATCGTCCGGCACGGTGAGCAAGCCGGCGCTGGCCGGTACTTTGTCGCCACGACGCTGGAGGATCTTGTAGTAGGTGTACTGGAACTCGCGCTCAAGACGTTCCTTGGCGATCAGAGGGCCATCGCTGCTCTGTGCGGCCGTACCTTCGATCTCCAGGCGTAAAGCCGGGCGTTCTTTCAGGGCCTGGGCCAGTGTGGTCAGGGCTTTTTGTGCCTCAGGGCTCAGCTCGCTTGATCCTGGGGCGAATGACACGGTGCCCAGGTCCTCGGCTCCACCGCCGCTGATCAGCCCGCCAATGAACTTGAAGGGCGCCTGGGCGGCACGCAGCACCAGGTTGCGTACCGTTTGCCAGATAATCGGCATCACGCTGAACTGCGGGTTGTTGAGGTCGCCACTGATGGGCAGTTCAATGGATATCTTGCCGTCCGTGTCCTTGAGCAAGGCAATCGCCAGTTTGATCGGCAGATCCACGGCGTCCGGGCTGTCGACCTTTTCCCCCAGCTGCAATTGTTCGACCACGAGTTTGTTCTCGGCTTTGAGCTGGCCGTTGGTGATCAGGTAATGCAGGTCGAGGTTGAGACGACCCTTGCGGATGCGGTAACCGGCAAACTTCCCGGAGTAGGGGGTCAATGTGGTCAGTTCGACACGCTTGAAGCTGGTGGCGATATCCAGGCTGGCCATCGGGTCAAACGGGTTGACGCTGCCCTTGATGGTCACCGGCGCATAACGGTCGACCTTGCCTGCAATATTGACCGGGGCAGGTTTGGGGTTACGGCTGTCGATGGTGCCAATCAGGCCGTTGAGCTGTTGAACCGCGGTCTGGAAGTTGGGTGTCAGGCTGAAGTCGGCGAAATTCGCTGAACCATCGTTGATCGCAATTGCGCCGATGTGAATGCCCAGCGGTTTTTCCTTGCTGGCCGTGCCTTTGGCCGACGTACTGCCTGCAGGTTGTGGGATCAGCAGGTCATCGATATTGGTGGTGCGGTCATCGTTGATCATGAAGCGCACATAGGGCTTTTCGAAATTGACCCGTGCAAGCGAGAGGCTATCGCCGTGCTGGTACTTCAGATCCTCCAGCACCAGTTTTTGCCACTTCAGGAAGTCGCGGTTTTTCAGGGTGTCCAATGTGTGCAGTTGATCGATCTGGGCGCGGCCGGCCACGGTAAAGGCCAGGGGGGCGGTGCTTTTCAGATCAACCGCCAGGTCGCTGCCAAGCATGCCGCTACGCAGCTCAAGGCGGATAAACGGGTCGATATAGGCCTGGGCGATACGCAAGTCGATATCTTTGGTGTTGACCTTGAGCCTGGCGCTTACCGGGCTCAGGCTGACGTCGCCGCTGGCGGTGAGTTTGCCTTGCTTGCCCACGCCGGTGTCGAGGTTGAGGGTGAAAGGAGAACGGTTCAGGCTGTCGAAGTTTTTCAGGTTCAGGTTCAGCGGGCCGACCTCCAGCTCCACCGGGGTTTTGGGCTCCTTGTCGGCAAGGTGGATGCGATAGTCACGCAGGTCGACATCCTTGAGCAGCACGGCCCAGGGTTTGCTCGGCGCCACCGGGGCCGCTTTCGGTGCTTCGACGGTCACCACTTCTTCGGTTTTGGTCGATGGTTTGTCGGGCTGGCTGGCAAACAGCTTTTGCCAGTCAAGCTGGCCGTCTTTTTCGCGGGCGGCCCAGGTTTCGAGGTTCTGGCTGTTGATCTTGCCGACCACCACTTCCTGTTTGGCCAGGTCGACGCTGGTGTCGCTGACATCCAGGCGCTCCAGACGCACCAGCGGGCGGCCATCGGGGGCATTGATCTTGAGCGGTGCGATGCTGGCCGTGGCATTGCTCAGGAGCATTTCGGTTTCTTTGGACAGGTTCAGGGTGTAGTCGGTGCTGAAATTCAGTACGCCATCTTCCAGGGCCAGCGGTAATGCATCGCGCACATAGGGCCACCAGACTTTCATCTTGCCGTCGGTGACTTTCAGTTTGCCGGTCGAGGTGATGGGTACCAGGCTCAGGGTGCCGGTCCAGTCGATCCGCCCGCCTGCAGGGCCTGCGGCCACCAGGGTCATATCGGCGTTGTCATCGGGCAGGGTGCTGAGGTTTTTCAGCTCCAGGTCCATCGAGTCATAGAGGAATTCGATGGGCTCGCTGGGACGCATATCGGTGAAGTGCAGGTAGCCACCCGCCAGCTTGATGTTGTCGATACGCAGCGGGAACGGTTTGCTCTCGGGATCGGCCGGGGTGGGCTCGCTCTCGGGCAGCTTGAACAGTTGTGTCAGGTTGAGCGTACCGTCCTTGTTGAACAGCAGCTCGGTTTTCGGTTTATCCAGCTGCACGTCGGCCAGGTGCAGGGCTTTTGTCCACAGGCTGTCGGCTTGCAGATTGGTGTACAGCCGCTCGAAGCCGACCTGTTCCTTGCCCGGTTCGCCGACTCTGAACCCCCACAGGGTCAGCTCAAGGCTGAAGGGGTTGAACTCCAGCCGGTCGAGTCTGGCGGGCACCGTGGCGTAGTTGGCCAGTTGCTGGTTGATGATGCGCAGGCCGATGCCCGGCAAGATCAGGAACCCAAGCACGCTGTAAAGTGCGATGGCAATCAGCACGGCGCCAAGGGCGCGGATCAATCCTTTGAGCATGTGGGGCGTCGTCTATAGCAGTCGGAAGTGCCTTGGAGTATGGCACGCGTTTCTGGTTCCGAGACGAACGCCGTATTGGGAGAATGGATTAAAACTGAAGGATCAGGGTTTTCAGCGGTGGCTGCTGATCCAGGGACGGGAAATCGCTGGCCGGACTCATGACCTGCCAGTCGCGAACCGGGCGGCCAGCTTTCTCGGCGCAACGCAAAACCTGCTCGCGCCAGTCGTCCATGCTGACCTTTGCCAGATTGTTGCAGCAGATCAATACGCCGTCTGGTGCGGTGGTCAGTACGGCCGGCTTGAGCAGGCTTTGGTAGTCGCGCAGCAGATCGACCGTGCCGAAGGCACTCTTGGCCCAGGCAGGCGGGTCGAGCAGCACGAGGTCGTATTCACGCTGATCCATGCGCGGGTAGGCAGGCAGCTTGTGACGACGCTGAATGATTGGCAGACCGGCCAATTGGCGGATGGCCGCGAAATAGTCGGACTGTACGAATTTCATTTTTGGCAGTTCAGGGTTCAGCAGGCCGTTTTCGCGACCAACCGCCAGATTGCCTTCGGCGAAATCGAGGTTGCAGACTTCGCTGGCTCCACCTGCAGCGGCACTCAGGCCAACACCACAGGTGTAGGAGAACAGGTTGAGCACGCTTTTGCCGGCACTGTGCTGCTTGACCCAGCCACGGGCGTTGCGCAGGTCGAGAAACAACAGCGGGTCTTGCCCGGCATGGCGGCCGCGCACCCGGTACTTGAGGCCCCATTCGTGGCCGACGGTGTCTTCAAGGGCGGCGTCTTCGGCGCGGTACACGGTGTCTTCGCGGTCGATACGCGAGTTGCCCTGGGAGCGGTCGTTGTAGACCAGCAGCAGGTCGAGGCCCAGGTGGCGATTGATGGCTTCGTGCAGTTGCAGCAAGTCATCGCGCTCAAGACGTTGATGAAAGCTTTGTACCAGCAGTTGCGGGCCGTAGCGGTCGATGGTCAGGCCGCCGGCGCCTTCCTGGCTGCCGTGGAACAGGCGATAGCAGTCGGTGCCCTGGGCGTGCAGCTCGGCCAACAGGTCGTGACGATTATCGAGGGCGGCGCGCAGCGCCTGATTCAAGGAAGACATGCATTGCGCCTTGGGGGACAGATAAGGCGCGGCAGTTTAGCAGAATAGGGCTGGTGATTATTGCTGCGTTGCTCTTGTAGCCGCTGTGGGAGCGAGCCTGCTCGCGAAGGTCGTTCGCGAGCAGGCTCGCTCCCACAGGATGGCTTGACCGGCAACAGAGTATCTACACGTTTTGCATTACTCCCGCTCGATCGCCAGCGCTACGCCCTGACCACCGCCGATGCACAAGGTGGCCAGGCCTTTTTTGGCGTCGCGCTTGAGCATTTCGTGAAGCAGGGTCACCAGGATCCGGCAACCTGACGCACCAATAGGGTGGCCAATGGCAATTGCGCCGCCATTGACGTTGACCTTGCTCGCGTCCCATTGCAGTTCCTGGCCCACGGCCAGCGCTTGTGCGGCGAAGGCTTCGTTGGCTTCGATCAGGTCCAGTTGCTGCAAAGTCCAGCCGGCTTTGCTCAGGCAACGCTGGGTGGCACTGACCGGGCCGATGCCCATGATGGCCGGATCCACGCCGGCATTGGCGTAGGCCGCGATTTTGGCCAGCACCGGCAAGCCCAGGGCCTTGGCCTTGGCGGCGCTCATGAGCATGACCGCGGCTGCGCCGTCATTGAGTGAGGAGGCGTTACCTGCGGTGACAGAGCCGTCTTTTTTGAATGCGGGACGCAGTTTTGCCAACGATTCGGCGGTGGTGCCAGCGCGCGGTTGCTCGTCGGTAGTGAATGCGATCGGATCGCCTTTGCGCTGCGGGATCAGGACGGGGGTGATTTCATCGACAAAGCGCCCGGCTTCAATCGCCGCAGTGGCTTTTTGCTGTGAGGCGGCGGCGAAGGCGTCTTGCGCTTCACGGCTGATGTCGTATTTAGCCACAAGGTTTTCGGCGGTAATGCCCATGTGGTAGTCGTTGAACGCATCCCACAGGCCATCGCTGATCATGGTGTCGACGATCTGACTGTGGCCCATGCGCAGACCGGTGCGGGCACCGGGCATGATGTAGTTGGACAGGCTCATGTTTTCCTGGCCGCCGGCGATGATCACCTCGGCATCGCCGCATCGAATGGCCTGGGCCCCCAGGTGCAGGGCCTTGAGGCCCGACCCGCAAACCTTGTTCAGGGTCAGTGCCGGTACCGCAAACGGCAGGCCGGCCTTGATTGCCGCCTGGCGGGCAGGGTTTTGCCCGGCACCGGCGGTCAGTACCTGACCCATGATCACTTCGTCGACCTGGGCGCCATCCAGGCCGGTTTGTGCGAGTAATTGGCGAATGACGGCGGCACCCAGTTCCACGGCAGGTACATGGGCCAGCGAACCTTGAAAGCTGCCAACGGCGGTGCGGGTAGCCGCAACGATTACGACGTCTTGCATTGCTTGAGTCCTCTTTATTCTTGGAGTGTTGTGTCCGGATTCAGGCGGGCATGGTGGCATAAATCGGTGTTGAGTTCATCGCGGGCAGGCCCGCTCCCACAAGAGCACCACAGATCCTGTGGGTGCGGGCCTGCCCGCGATGGCAACGTAGCGGTTTTCAGCCAAGCCCCATGCGCCGTCGCGCCCGTTGTACCGAACCGTTGCGTACGGCCCAGCGCAGGATTGGCGCGGTGCTGTTGACCCCGGCCCGCACCCCTTTGCGAATCATCGAGTGTTGTTGCAGCCCCAACTGGTCGCTGGCCCAGTCGGGCAGTAAATCGATCCCGGCCTGCATCATCAATGCACCAAATGGTTTGGCTAGCAGGCTGGGGGCAGGGGCGTTGAGCAGCAGGCGAATGACTTCACGGCTGCGCTCATCGCAAAGCAATTGCGGGCGAACGCTGTCGAGGTAATGGGCTACTTGCTGACGTGAGCGCGGTACGTGGGTGGCGCCCAGGCGTTCAGCGATCATGGCGATTTCGTCGTAGTAGCGGTCCTGATCTTCAGCGGATAAATGCGGGTTGCGATAGCGCAGGTGGGCGGCGAGAAAATTGCTGACTTCGGCCACATGCACCCAGGTCAGCAGCTCGGGGTCGCTGGCCGCATAGGGGCGGCCATCGAGACCGGTGCCGCTGACTTGCAGGTGGATGGTGCGCACTTTGTCGATCAGCCAGTTGGCATCGCCAGTGGCGCCGAAGGTGGTACCTGAAATGAACTGCCCGGTGCGGCGTAGCCGACCCAGCATGTCTTCGCGGAAACTGGAGTGGTCCCACACCCCGGCCAGGGCCAGTGGGTGCAAGGCTTGCAGCATCAAGGCGCTGATGCCGCCAATCAGCATGCTGGTGAAGTCACCGTGGACCTGCCAACTGATGGAGTCCGGGCCGAACAGGCCGGGGTCGCTCTTGGGGTTTTCGAGGTCGAGCTTGCCGAGGGAAAGCCCGGTCAGGCTCATGATCTGGCGCTCGATGGGGCGGCGGATAAATTCCATTATGCCTTTCTCGATGGTGCCAGCCAGTCGATGAAAACTGGCTGGCTATCAATCACCCGCGGTGACGGCCGCGGAAGTAGTTGATCAGGCCCTGGGTCGACGCATCGTCGGCAGGCTCTTCCTGGATACCGGTCAGGCGGTTGTATACGCCCTTGCCCAGCTCCTTGCCCAGTTCAACACCCCATTGGTCGAAGGCGTTGATGCCCCAGATCACGCTTTGCACAAACACTTTGTGTTCGTACAGCGCCACCAGTGCACCCAGACGGCGCGGGCTGATGCGTTCCACCACCAGGGTATTGCTCGGGCGGTTGCCCGGGATCACCTTGTGCGGCGCCAGTTTTTTAACTTCTTCTTCGCTCATGCCCTTGTCGCGCAGTTCAGCTTCGGCTTCTGCGCGGGTTTTACCCAGCATCAGCGCCTGGCTTTGCGACAGGCAGTTGGCATACAGCCATTGATGGTGGTCGGACACCGGGTTGAAGCTGACAATCGGCACGATAAAGTCGGCCGGGATCAGTTGGGTGCCTTGGTGCAGCAATTGGTGGTACGCATGCTGACCGTTGCAGCCCACTCCACCCCAGATCACCGGGCCAGTATCGGTTGACACCGGAGTGCCGTCCTGGCGCACGCTCTTGCCGTTGGATTCCATGTCCAGCTGTTGCAAGTGTTTGGTGATGTTACGCAGGTAGTGGTCGTACGGCAGGATCGCGTGGCTTTGCGCGCCCCAGAAGTTGCCATACCACACACCCAGTGCTGCCATCAGTACCGGCATGTTCTGCTCGAACGGAGCAGTCTGGAAGTGCTGGTCCATGCTGTAGGCACCGGACAGCAGCTCTTTGAAGTTGGACATGCCGATGGCCAGGGCAATTGGCAGACCGATGGCCGACCACAGCGAGTAACGCCCGCCGACCCAGTCCCACATCGGGAAGATGTTTTCTTCTCGAATACCGAATGCCACGGCTGCCGCGTTGTTGCTCGATACGGCGATAAAGTGGCGATGCAGCTCAGCTTCCGAACCGCCCTGGGCGAGGTACCAGGCTCGTGCCGCCTGGGCGTTTTTCAGGGTTTCGAGGGTATTGAATGATTTGGACGAAACGATAAATAGGGTGGTTTCAGCGCGCAGTTTTGCGGTCAGTTCATGGAACTCACTGCCGTCGATGTTCGCCAGGTAATGGCAGCGCACACCTTTTTGCGCGTAGGACAGCAGCGCTTCAGAAACCAGCTCAGGGCCGAGGAACGAGCCGCCGATGCCGATATTGACGATGTCGGTGATTGGCTTCTCGGTGTAACCGCGCCACAGACCGTCGTGAATCCGGCCGACCAGCTCGGTCATCTGGTTCAGGACTTTATGCACCTCGGGCATGATGTTCACGCCGTTGACCGACAGTTTGTCGGCAACCGGACGGCGCAACGCGGTGTGCAGGGCCGGGCGACCTTCAGAGGCGTTGACGATTTCACCGCTGAACAACGACTTGATTGCGCCTTTGAGGTCGACCTCATTGGCGAGGTCGACCAGAAGGTCGCGGGTCTCGTTGGTGATCAGGTTTTTCGAGTAGTCCAGAAACAGCCCGCAGCTGCTCAGGGTGAATTCTTCAAAACGTTTCGGGTTGCTGTTAAACGCGTCACGCATGCTGAAGTTTTGCATGCTGGCACGGTGAAGTTTCAACGCTTGCCAAGCGGGCAGAGCGGTAACGTCGTGAGGGGTGCGGTAGTACGCCATCGCTGCGGATATCCTTTTTGCTTGAACTGCCTTTGGACACTGAAAACACCTGCGCCTGGTTTTTCTTGTTCAGGCGTTCGGTCGGTCTGATTCTGCACGTTAACTGGAAGCAGGGCGATTACAGTAACCTTCGCGCCTGCTTCTGTCTTGGCTTTGTCTGACACCGAGAAGTAACTTTTGTCACAGTTACGTCACAGCAGGTGAAACGTTTCAGTGTTTCTTTATGGAGTGCGGGTCATTCCGCGGTTCCGCACAGGCCACTCTGTCAGAGCGCGCTGTCGAGATTAAGATGTACGTTGTCGATCAAACGGGTGGCACCCAGGAAGGCCGCAACCAGAATTACCAGGTCGCGATCAGTCGCCTGTGCCGGTAGCAAGGTCTGTGCGTGGCGCACTTCCAGGTAGTCCGGACGAAAACCAATGGCTTCGATTTGCGCCAGATGCTGGCGCACCAGGGCCGGGTAGTCGCGCTCACCGGCTTCGATGGCGCGCGCCATTTCACTCAGGTGACGGTACAGCGCTGGCGCCAGGGCTCGCTGCTCTTCGCTCAGGTAACCATTGCGCGAGGACAGGGCCAGGCCGTCTTCGGCGCGCACGGTGGGTTCGCTGATGATCTGGATCGGGAAGTTCAGATCGTTGACCATTGCGCGAATGACTGCCAGCTGTTGGTAGTCTTTTTGCCCAAAAATCGCCAGGTCGGGCTGAACCATGTTGAACAGCTTGCTGACCACGGTGGTCACACCATCGAAATGCCCCGGGCGACGGCTGCCGCACAGTTCATTGCTTAATTTGGCAGCAGTAACACGGGTCAGGCCGTCCATGCCGTTGGGGTACATTTCTTCAACGGTCGGGGCAAACAGCAAGTCACAGCCTGCCTGCAGAAGCCTTTCCTGGTCGGCTGCCAGGGTGCGCGGATAGGTATCCAGATCTTCGTTGGCGCCAAACTGCAGCGGGTTGACGAAAATGCTGGCCACCACGAAATCGGCTTGTTGTGCGGCGGTGGTTACCAGTGCGCCATGGCCACTGTGCAGATTGCCCATGGTCGGGACCAGTGCTATCTGTTTGCCTTCACGGCGTGCGCGGGCGATGACGGCGCGCAGTTCGCGAACGTTTTTAACTGTGTTCATGCAGAGAATCCGTGTTCGGTAGCAGGAAAGCTGACGGCTTTGACTTCAGTGACGTAGGCGCGCAGGGCGGACTGGATATCGGGCTGGCCGCTCATGAAGTTTTTCACGAACTTGGGCACGCGGCCGGTCAGTGAAAGGCCCAGCATGTCGTGCAGCACCAGGACCTGGCCGTCGGTGTCACTGCCGGCGCCGATGCCGATGACCGGGATCTTGACCGCGTGGGTGATCTCTTTTGCCAGTTCGCTGGGTACACATTCGAGCAGCAGCATGGCCGCTCCTGCCTGTTCCAGGGCAATGGCATCGGCACGCATCTGGCGCGCCTGGTTTTCGTTGCGGCCTTGTACCTTGTAACCCCCCAGCACGTTCACGGTCTGCGGGGTCAGGCCCATATGCGCGCACACGGGGATGCCGCGTTCAGTCATGGCCCGGATCGACTCGGCCAGCCACACGGCGCCTTCGACCTTGACCATATGCGCGCCGGCCTTCATCAGCACCGCGCTGTTGTTGAGGCTTTGTTCCAGGGTGGCGTTGGCCATAAAGGCCATGTCCGCCAGGATCAGAGCGTCCTGGTTACCGCGTTTGACGCAGGCCACGTGGTAGGCCATGTCAGCGGTCGTCACAGGCAATGTACTGTCATGCCCTTGTAGAACCATGCCCAGGGAGTCGCCTACCAATAGCACTTCAACACCGGCCTGATTGCAGGCGTGGGCGAAGGTGGCGTCATAGCACGTCAGCATGGTGATTTTTTCACCTTTTTGCTTAAGGCCTTGCAGGGTGGTCAGGGTAATAGCTGGCATGAAAAGGATCCTCGTCAGGCAGTGTGGTAACCACTGCGAGTAACGCGTGTGATTCATCGTTATGAACAGGCACACCTTTATAGAGGGCGCTTATAAAGCCTGCTTTTCACATTGCACCATCCTGTGGATGGCTGCGGGATGCCTATAGTCGTGACGAGGGCACTGGAAGTCAATTCCGGGTGTTACCGCAATGGTGTTACCCGGGTATAGATTCGATTCAGCTTAAGAGGGGATTCGCTCAAGCCCGATAAATGGGCAGTCATCGAGCAATTGCGCGAGCGTGCGGCCATCGGAGAGTTTCAGCGATGCTGGCGCCAGTTCGGCCAGCGGATACAGCACAAAAGGCCGGGCGTGCATGTGGTAGTGCGGAACTTTAAGGCGGGGCTCGTCGATCAGGCGATCGCCGAATAGCAAGATGTCCAGGTCCAGAGTGCGCGGGCCCCAACGCTCTTGACGCTCGCGTCCCTGGTCCAGTTCGATGGCCTGCAGGGCATCGAGCAGGTCCAGCGGCGCCAGCGAGCTGTCGATGGCCGCTACGGCATTGGTGTAGCGCGGCTGGCCAGGCAACAGCGAATCGCTTTGATAAAATGCTGAAACCCCGATGAGTCGGGAGTCCGGCAATTGCGCCAGGGCCTGGACAGCACTGCGCAATTGATCCGCCGGGTCAGCCAGATTGCTGCCCATTCCAATGTAGACGCGTTCCATCGCTTACTCGTCCGCTGCGGCGCTGCGTTTACGCTTGGCACCGCTGGTACGGCGACGTTTGCGCGGTGCAGGACCGGTACCGTCATCCTTGGCGTTGCTCAGATCGCGGATCATCTCGCGGCGGCCGCTGTCATTGGCGTCCTGATAGTCGGTCCACCATTCGCCCAGGCCATTGGTCTGCTCGCCGGCGCTTTCACGCAAGAGCAAGAAGTCATACCCGGCACGGAAACGCGGGTTGTCGAGCAACATGTCGGCGCGTTTGCCGCTGCGACGCGGCAGGCGCTCCTGCATGTCCCAGATCTCGCGAATCGGCATGGTGAAGCGCTTGGGAATAGCAATACGCTGGCATTGCTCGGCGATCAGTTCATGGGCGGCTTCCTGCATGGCAGGAATGGGCGGCATGCCTTGATCTTGCAGGCGCAATACGCGTGCAGGCAACGCGGGCCACAACAGGGCGGCAAACAGGAAGGCCGGGGTCACCGGTTTGCCCTGTTTGATGCGCAGATCAGTGTTGCGCAAGGCTTCGCTGATCAGGGTGTGGGTGTAGGTCGGGTTGTGCTCCAGTGCTTCGGCGCTGGCCGGGAACAGAGGGTCGAACAACTCGAGGTCAACCAGCATCTCGAAGGTGTCGGAAGCGTTACCGGAGAGGAACAGCTTGAGCACTTCTTCGAACAGGCGCGCGGAAGGGATTTCCCGCAGCATCGGCGCCAGTTCGCGGATTGGTTCGGCGGTGTGCTTTTCGATACCAAAGTTGAGCTTGGCGGCAAAGCGCACTGCGCGCAGCATGCGAACAGGGTCTTCCTGGTAGCGCTGTTGCGGGTCGCCGATCAGGCGCAGCAAGCGGTTGCGGATATCGTGTACGCCATTGGCGTAATCGAGGATGCGCTCGCTGACCGGGTCGTAGTACAGGGCGTTGATCGTGAAGTCACGACGCTGGGCGTCTTCTTCAAGGGTGCCGTAGACGTTGTCGCGCAAGATGCGCCCGCTTTCGTTACGCGAGGACTGGTTGCTGTCTTCCTCTTCGTCGTTTTGCGGGTGATTGGCACGGAAGGTCGCGACTTCAATGATTTCGCGGCCAAAGTGGATATGCACCAACTTGAAACGACGACCGATGATTCGCGCATTGCGAAATTCGGCGCGCACTTGCTCGGGCGTGGCGCTGGTGGCGACGTCAAAGTCTTTTGGCGTGATATTGAGCAGCATGTCGCGTACGCAACCGCCAACCAGATAGGCCTGGTAACCGGCGTTCTGCAGGCGTTCGACGATATTGACCGCGTAGCGGCTGAACTGGGCACGTTGCAGCGAGTGTTGGCTGCTGTTGAGCACTTCAGGGGTGCTGCGCAGTTGTTGCGTACGACGCTTGGGAGAACGGAATGACTGGAACAGCTTCTTCAGCATGGGATGCACTGTTTGAAGGAATGTTCGGCCAAAACGAAGAATGACCGCATGATGGGCGGGGATTCTAGCATTTAGTCAGGGGATGGTGTAGGACGCTTAGCCGCTCTTGCGAGCGAAGCTGCAAGCCGTAAGCATAAATAGCTGTAAGAGGCGCGGTTTAGACGGTTGCGAGGGGATTTGTTAAATCGCAGAAACCACAAGGGGAGCCGAAGCTCCCCCAGAATTAGTTGCGTGCTCTATTTTTATTATTGATTGCGGGCTTTTTGTTTTTGTTAATCGCCCTGGTTACAAAGGTCTTGCCTGTGCAACCCTCCCAATCGGGAGATAAGAGCAAACGGATTGCTTTGGTCGCTGCGTTGATGTGATCAATGATCCAACCAGTTCAGGCTCTGCTTTAAGTGCAGTTTTTGTTGTTCTCTGCCTGGTCGCGGGGCAAGCCCCATTTACAACACCTCTCCAAAACAATCAGTTAGCTGCGCCTCCGCCGTGTTGTTCTTGTTATGCGTGAGCCGATACGTCTTATTTTTATTGTGTGCTGCTGTGATTCTTATTGTTCTTGTACGAATACATATAGCAGGGTGCGTGCCAACTTTTGCGCGGCCCAGCAAAATAAGGGGTTTTCAGGGTTTTGGCCTTTTTCCGGGCAAAAAAAAGCCGGGTCATCGTTACCGTAAGACCCGGCTTTTGTTACGTGATTTAACAGAGGTAACAGTTGGTTACCTCTGGCGCTGTTACCTAGCCCTCGCTTGGCACGCCGGTTTTGCGTCGCGGGATTCCCAGACGCTGACGTCGCTCCCACAAGCATTTGCGGCTGACCCCCAGTTTTCGAGCCAGTTCGGTCTCGGTCATATGGTCCTGATGCTCAAGGACGAAGTGCTGGAAGTAGTCTTCCAGTGACAGGTCCTCGGTGGGATCAAGGCTGGTGTTACCGTTACTGATGCTCTGCTGCGGGGCCAGGCCGATGAAGTCATCGTCTTGCAGGTCGCTCAGTTCAATATCGATACCCAGCAGTTCAGCCGAGATTTCCGGGCTTTCACAGAGGATCACCGCGCGCTCCACAGCGTTTTCCAGCTCGCGCACGTTACCCGGCCATGAGTAATGGCTGATCGCCCGTTCGGCATCGGGGGCGAATTTGAGGTCGGTGCGACCCACGCGAGCACTTTGGCGGGCGAGGAAGGCGTTGGCGATTTCGTTGACGTCAGCGCCACGTTCACGCAGCGCAGGCAGCTTGAGCGCGATAACGTGCAGGCGGTAGTACAGGTCTTCGCGGAACTGGCCTACCTTGGCCAGGCTTTTCAGGTCGCGGTGGGTCGCGGCAATCAGGCGAACATCGACCTTCTGCGACTGTACCGAGCCAACCCGGCGAATCTCGCCTTCCTGCAGCACGCGCAGCAGTCGGGCTTGGGCCTCAAGCGGCAATTCGCCGATTTCATCGAGGAACAGCGTGCCGCCATCGGCGGCTTCAACCAGACCGGCACGGCCAGCGCTGGCGCCGGTAAACGCGCCTTTTTCGTGGCCGAACAGTTCGGACTCGATCAGGGATTCCGGGATGGCCGCGCAGTTGACCGAGATCATCGGTGCTTTGGCGCGGCGCGACAGGTTGTGCAGGGCGCGGGCTACCAGCTCTTTACCTGTGCCGGATTCACCCTGGATCAGCACATTGGAGTCAGTGGGCGCTACTTTGCGAATCTTGCTGTACATGTCCAGCATTGGCGGGCACGAACCGATGATGCCGATTTCACCGTTGCTGTTATCCACCGTGTTTTTGTCAGCGGTGCCTGCTTTGGCAGGGCGTTCGGCCGGCGCGCTCTGGGTGTTTTGCCGGTCACGCAGAATGCGCGCCACCGCTTGCAGCATTTCGTCGTGATCAAAAGGTTTGGCGATGTAGTCCACCGCGCCCATTTTCATCGAGTCCACGGCCGAGCGCAGGCTGGCATAGCTGGTCATGATCAGCACCGGCTTGCCCTGGCCAAGCTTGATCAGCTCGGTCCCCGGAGCGCCGGGCAGGCGCAGGTCGCTGACAATCAAGTCAAACGACGGGATGCTGAACTGCTCCTGCGCCTCTTGCACCGAGCCAGCCTCGCTGACCTGGTATTGATTGCGCTCCAGTAAGCGGCGTAGGGCGGAGCGGATGATGGTTTCATCTTCGACGATCAAAATATGCGGCATTGATTCGGTTCTCTCGACGGTCTCAGTTCACAGCGGACGTCGCTTCGACATGACGCGGTAGTGTCACCCGGATACGGGTTCCGCGTTGGCTGTGAATGTCAGCCGGGCTGTCGATGGTGATTTGTCCATAATGCTCTTCAACGATGGAATAGACCAGTGCAAGGCCCAGACCTGTACCTTCGCCAGGGTCCTTGGTGGTGAAAAACGGTTCGAACAACCGGTCCATGATGTTCTGCGGAATGCCAGTGCCTTCATCTTCCACGATAAGGTCGACGGTGTGCTCGCTGGCCTCGCTCTTGACCCGTACGGCACTGCCGGCAGGCGTCGCGTCGCGGGCGTTGGAGAGCAGGTTGATCAATACCTGGGCGAGCCGCTGCGGGTCGCCGTCGACCCAGTGGTCCGGGTCGCACAGGTTGTAGAATTGCACTTCGAAATTGCGTCGGTTCAGGGCCAGCAGGCCAATGGCATCCTGGGCTACTTCGGCCAGACAGACGGGCTCGTCATTGTGTTGATGGCTGCCGGCATGGGCGAAGCTCATCAGAGACTGGACGATGCGTGAGATGCGTTTGGTCTGTTCAAGTATCTGGCTGCTGATTTCGGTCAATTCGCCATCGTCTTCGCGTTCCTCGCGCAGATTCTGCGCCAGGCAGGCAATGCCGGTGACCGGGTTGCCGATTTCGTGAGCCACCCCTGCCGCCAGCCGCCCGATGCTGGCCAGGCGCTCGGAGTGCACCAGCTTGTCTTCGAGCATCTGGGTTTCCGTCAGGTCCTCGACCAGCAGCACCAGGCCGCTATTACCCGGTGCCAGCGGCTCGTCAATGGCGGCTTTGTGCAGGTTGAGCCAGCGGGTCTGGCCATCAAGGGCCAGGTGCTGCTTGTGCAAGTGTTCGTCCGGCAGGTCGATAAAACCTTGCAGCAACTCGCGCCATGGATCGCCCAGGGTACCCAGGCGCGAACCCACCACGCGCTGGGCCGGGATGCCGGTCAACTCTTCCATGGCCTTGTTCCACATCAGGATCTCTTGATCCTTGGCCAGTGAACACACGCCCATCGGCAACTCTTGCAGGGTCTGGCGGTGATAACGGCGCAAGGCGTCGAGCTCGGCTGCCAGCCCGGTAAGGCGTGAGTGGTAGTCCTCAAGCCGGCTTTCGATAAAGTGAATGTCCTCGGTAACGTAGTTTTCGCCGCCGGACTTGTAGGGCAAAAAGGTCTCGACCATATCTTGTGCGACGCTTGGGCCCATCAGGCCGGAAAGGTTGGCTTCGATCCTGTCGCGCAGGCGTCGCAAGGCATAGGGGCGACGTTCATCGAAAGGCAGGAAAAGGTCACGCAGCGCCTGTTCGACTTCTTTTTGCGCAGCTTTGGCGCCCAGAGGTTTGGCCAGCTGTGTAGCGAACTCCTGCGGGGAGGCCGCGTGCAGCTCGCGACGTTGCGGGCGGCGTACGTTATCCACAGCACAGGCTTCGGCGGCACTGGCTTCTTCAGGGCTGGCGTTGGTGAACAGGGAAATCAGGGTGAACATCAGCACGTTGGCCGCCAGCGAGGCGATGGCTGCCATGTGCCAGCTGGTATCGTCCAGCACATAGATCATGTTCAACCACGGGATATAGAAGCCCTGGAAGTTGCCGATCAGCGGGAACAGCATGCTCGCCATCCACACCAGTATCCCGGCCAGCAGACCGGCAATAAAGCCACGTCGGTTGGCCGTCGGCCAGTACAGTACCGAGAGCACGCCCGGCAAAAACTGCAACGTGGCGACAAAGGCCACGATGCCGAGGTTGGCCAGATCCTGCTCGGCGCCCAGCAGCAGGTAGAAGCCGTAGCCGGCCATGATAATGGCAACGATCAGGGCGCGGCGGGTCCACTTCAGCCAGCGGTAGATATTACCTTCGGCGGGCGGTTGATAAAGCGGCAGCACCAGGTGGTTGAGGGCCATGCCCGAAAGCGCCAGGGTGGTGACGATAATCAGCCCGCTGGAGGCCGAAAGCCCGCCCACATAAGCCAGCAGCGCCAGGGGTTTGCTGTTGGCGGCAATACCGATACCGAGTGTGAAGTATTCCGGATTGGTGGTGGCGCCCAGCTTGAGGCCGGCCCACAGGATCAGCGGCACGGCCAGGCTCATCAGCAACAGGAACAGCGGCAGGCCCCAGCTGGCGCTGACCAGCCCGCGCGGGTTGAGGTTCTCGGTGAAGGTCATGTGATACATGTGCGGCATCACAATGGCCGAGGCGAAAAATACTAGCAGCAGGGTGCGCCATGGCCCTTCTTGAAGCGGTGTGTGCAGTGCGGCGAGGGCGGTCTGGTTCTGCAGCAGCCAGACTTCCAGCTGTTGCGGGCCATCGAACACGCCATAAAGCGCGTAAAGGCCCACACCGCCAATGGCGATCAGCTTGATCACCGACTCAAAGGCAATGGCGAATACCAGGCCTTCGTGTTTCTCACGGGTGGCGATATGCCGAGAGCCGAAGAAGATCGTAAACAGGGTGATCAGTGCGCAGAAGCTCAGGGCTACGCGGTGTTGCACCGGCTCGCGGGTGAGGATGCTGATGGAGTCGGCCACGGCCTGGATTTGCAGGGCCAATAGCGGTAACACGCCTATCAGCATGAAAATCGTGGTCAGGGCTCCGGCCCAGGTGCTGCGGAAGCGAAAGGCGAACAGGTCGGCCAGCGATGAGAGCTGGTAGGTGCGGGTGATTTTTAGAATGGGGTAAAGCAACACAGGCGCCAGCAGAAAAGCCCCGGAAACCCCAAGGTAGCTGGACAAAAAGCCGTAGCCATATTCGTAAGCCAGCCCCACTGTGCCGTAGAACGCCCAGGCACTGGCGTAAACGCCCAAAGACAGGGTGTAGGTCAGCGGGTGACGA
This sequence comes from Pseudomonas sp. WS 5051, assembly GCF_012985715.1. Taxonomy (NCBI): domain Bacteria; kingdom Pseudomonadati; phylum Pseudomonadota; class Gammaproteobacteria; order Pseudomonadales; family Pseudomonadaceae; genus Pseudomonas; species Pseudomonas sp. WS 5051. The sequence goes on along the minus strand of NZ_JAAQWV010000015.1, from coordinate 19,789 downwards.
ATGATTGCGCGCGGGATCATGCCGCGTTCACTGATCCAGGCCACGCCAAACAGCACCAGCAGGTAGGCGGCGCTGATCAGGATCATCTGGGTCAGGCTAAAGCTCATCGGCATCTTTTTGGCTCTGCAGAATAAAGGTCACAACGATCAGAATCAGCCAGAGCAGATAGGGCCGGTACCAGGCGCCTGTCGCATCGATCCACCAATCCATGATGGCGGGAGAAAACAGGTAGATCCCGACAACCAGCAACAGGACCAATCGATAGATATACATCCCGCCCTCACTTTTACAGGCCGCATGCCCAAAAACGTGCGGCGATGGTAACGGATGGCTGGCAACCTGCAAGGGCTGTCAGCGTAATTGCGCCTCGGCGAGGGTCAGTGTGCGTGGGATATTGGCGGCGTTCCAGTGGGCAATGCCCCAATCCAGCACCTCACGCGGGGTAGCGTCGTTCAGGTGTTGCTCTGTTGTCTGACCCAGAGCACGCAAGGCCCGCAGCAGCAGCGGGGTGGCCTGCTCCGGGGTCAGGGGCGGTGAGCGGTAGGATTTGCCGAGTTTGTGGCCATCAGGCTGCACGATCAGTGGCACATGCAGATAGCGCGGTTGTGATAAGCCCAGCAACTCTTGCAGGTAAAGTTGGCGCGGGGTGGAGTCGAGCAGGTCGGCGCCACGCACGATATCGGTCACACCCTGGGCGGCATCATCGAGCACCACCGCCAATTGGTAGGCATAGAGACCGTCGCGGCGACGAATCACGAAATCACCGACATCGCGCCCCAGGTGCTGGCGGAACTCGCCCTGAACCCGGTCGGTGAAGGCATATTCCAGCTCAGGGACGCGAATGCGGATGGCTGCGTTATCCATTGAGTGCCCGGCATTGCGGCAAAAGCCGGGGTAAATGCCGTTGTAACCTTCCAGCTGTTTGCGTGAACAGGTGCAGGCGTAGGCCAGGCCCATGCTGAACAGTCGGTTTAGCACGTGCGCATAGGCTTCGTGGCGCTCGCTTTGACGGACCAGTTCGCCGTCCCATTCAAAACCGTAGCGCTCAAGGGCATCGAGAATCGCGGCCTGGGCGCCGGGCATTTCCCGCGGCGGATCGAGATCTTCCATGCGCAGCAACCAGCGGCCACCTACGGAGCGGGCATCGAGGTATGACGCAAGGGCGGCGACCAACGAACCAAAATGCAGATGGCCACTGGGCGTTGGGGCGAAGCGCCCGATATAGGAGGGTGCAGTCATGGACGTGGGCCGATTTCTTGTGGGAGCGGGTTTGCTCGCGATGGGGCAACCCGGTTTGGAACCTTTGGCGCGGTGATGCTATCGCGAGCAAGCCCGCTCCCACGCAGGGCACTGAAATTTCACAAACAAAAATGGGGCGTTCGCACGCCCCATCTGGTCAAGTTGGCGATTACTTGCCGACTTGTTTTTCCTTGATTTCAGCCAAGGTCTTGCAGTCTACGCACATGTCGGCAGTAGGGCGGGCCTCGAGTCGACGGATACCGATTTCGACGCCGCAGGATTCGCACCAGCCATATTCTTCGTCTTCAATCAGTTGCAGCGTCTTGTCGATTTTCTTGATCAGCTTGCGCTCGCGATCGCGGGCGCGCAGTTCCAGGCTGAATTCTTCTTCCTGGCTCGCGCGGTCGGATGGGTCAGGAAAGTTTGCCGCTTCGTCTTTCATATGATCAACGGTGCGGTCGACTTCCTGCATCAAGTCCTGTTTCCACTTTTGCAGAATCTTGGTGAAGTGTTTACGCATGGGCTCGCCCATGTACTCTTCACCCTTCTTTTCAACGTAGGGTTCGAAGCCGCTAAGTTGAGTATTCTGTTGCTTTGCTTGTGTGGGCATGAAATGGACCGCCTCTCATTCTTCTAATCCATTGCGCAGGATTGCAACATCACCGACACCTGCCGGCCCTGCGGCTGCAAGCGGGCGAACTTACCAGATCAAATCGGGCTGCGCTACTCCCGCATGTCCAGCCCGTTCTCAGGGTATGTGTGCAGAGCCTGTGGTGCTTGAGATTAGTGGCTAATTAATAATTTTAGTCGAGCTATGACTAAAGGCCGGGTTGTTTGGTTCTATCGGCAAGTGGGCTAAGACCGTAATTAGCTCTCTCTTATAGCACTGCTTGGGTAGAATCGGCTTTTTGCTTACCCAGGAAGGCAGGCTCATGGCTCAGTCATACAGTGCGCGCAGCCGCGCAATCGAACCGTTCCACGTGATGGCGTTGTTGGCACGGGCCAATGAGTTGCAGGCTGCCGGGCACGATGTGATTCACCTGGAAATCGGCGAGCCGGACTTCACCACGGCCGAGCCGATCATTGCTGCCGGCCAGGCTGCCCTGGCCGCCGGCAAAACCCGTTATACCGCCGCCCGTGGCCTGCCGGAACTGCGTGAAGCGATCAGCGGGTTTTACCGGCAGCGCTATGGCTTGAATATCGACCCCGGGCGAATTCTTATAACGCCCGGTGGTTCTGGTGCCCTGTTACTGGCTTCCAGCCTGCTGGTTGATCCGGGTAAACACTGGTTGCTAGCAGACCCGGGCTACCCATGTAACCGACATTTCCTGCGTTTGGTAGAGGGGGCGGCCCAACTGGTGCCTGTAGGTCCCGATGTGCGCTATCAACTCACAGCCGAACTGGTCGAACGCCACTGGAACCAGGACAGCGTAGGCGCGTTGGTGGCGTCCCCGGCCAATCCGACCGGCACACTGTTGAGTCGTGACGAACTGGCAGCCCTGTCTGCAGCGGTCAAGGCCCGCAATGGGCATCTGGTGGTGGATGAGATCTATCACGGCCTGACCTATGGCTGTGATGCGGCGAGTGTGCTGGAAGTTGATGACAGCGCGTTTGTGCTTAATAGTTTTTCCAAGTATTTCGGCATGACCGGCTGGCGCCTGGGCTGGCTGGTGGCGCCGCCTGAGGCAGTGGCCGACCTGGAGAAACTCGCACAGAATCTCTATATCAGCGCGCCAAGCATGGCCCAGTACGCAGCATTGGCCTGCTTCGAACCGCAGACCCTGGCGATTCTGGAAGAGCGTCGGGCCGAGTTTGGCCGTCGTCGCGATTTCCTGTTGCCGGCCTTGCGCGAGCTGGGCTTTGGCATTGCGGTTGAGCCTGAAGGTGCGTTTTACCTGTATGCCGACATCAGCGCGTTTGGCGGTGATGCCTTCGCGTTTTGTCAGCATTTTCTGGAAACCCAGCACATCGCCTTTACCCCAGGCCTGGATTTCGGCCGTTACAAATCCGGGCATCACGTACGCTTTGCCTATACCCAAAATTTGCCACGCCTGCAGGAAGCTGTTGAGCGGATTGCCCGTGGCCTCAAGAGCTGGAAGGGCTGATGCGTTTTTCACCTGAACTGGAAGAAGGGCGCCTGATCAAGCGCTATAAGCGATTTTTGGCGGATATCGAAACCAGCGCTGGCGAGTTGATGACCATCCACTGCCCGAACACCGGTTCCATGCTCAATTGCATGGTCGAGGGTGGTCAGGTGTGGTTCAGTCGTTCCAACGACCCCAAACGCAAGTTGCCGGGTACCTGGGAAATCAGCCAAACCCCGCAAGGACGGCTGGCGTGCGTGAACACCGGGCGCGCCAATCACTTGATCGAAGAGGCGCTGCTGGCCGGGGTGATTACCGAGCTGGAGGGTTTTACCGCGCTCAAGCGCGAGGTCCCTTACGGGCAGGAAAAAAGTCGCATCGATTTTCGCCTTGAGTACCCGCAGGGCTTTGCCTATGTCGAGGTCAAGAGTGTCACCCTGGGGTTTGACGGTTCCCGTGTCGCGGCATTTCCGGATGCCGTGACCCAGCGTGGCGCCAAGCATCTGCGCGAGCTGGCGACCCTGGCGAAGGAAGGCGTGCGTGCGGTGCAGCTGTATTGCGTCAACCTGACGGGGATCGATGCGGTGCGTCCGGCTGAAGAAATCGACCCGGGTTATGCCGCTGCCCTGCGCGAGGCTGTGGCGGCCGGGGTGCAGGTGCTGGCATATGGGGTCAGCCTGACATCGGATGCTGTAGTGGTTGATCGCCGTCTAGGCGTCATCCTCTGAGGCTTGCGGTGTAATCCAGATCCCTTGGCCGTCTTCACGGCAGTCAAGGGCTGTCAGAAATTGTCCCGCGCAAGGCCCGGCCACGCATTCCCCGCTTTCGATCAGGAACAATGCTGCGTGGGTTGAACACTGGATCAGGCTGGCGCTGGGGTCGAGAAACTGGTCGGGTTGCCATTCCAGTGCCACCCCGCGATGGGGGCAGCGGTTTTTGTAGGCATACACCCGGCCCTCCCGGCGAGTGATCAGCAGCCGCACTTCATCCAGCTCAAAGCCACGGCTGGTACCTTCGCTCAGTGCATGCGATGAGCATAAAAACTTCATGACAATCCTTAATAACAGCTAAACGGTTGAGTCGATGACGGGTTTCTGAGCGGGTTAACAGGTTGACGTGCAAATGCAAACAATTATCAAATGGCGGCTTGCTCTGCATGTGCTGTTTTCACAGCGTGAAAATTGTGAGCCCTCTTTATTCAAGGAAAGCCTCTGTATGCGCCTGAGTACCCGCCTGATTACGTTCTGTGCAGGCCTTATGATCAGTCATGTCAGCCTGGCTGGCGAGTTGCCACAACGTTGGGTCAGCGCCGGAGGAGCGCTTTCGGAGTGGGTCAGCGTATTGGGTGCGGAGTCTAAATTGGTTGGGGTCGATACCACCAGCCAGCATCCTGAATCACTCAAGTCGCTGCCCAGTATCGGCTATCAGCGCCAACTCTCGGCAGAAGGTGTCCTGAGCCTGAAGCCGGATGTGCTGATCGGCACTGAAGAAATGGGCCCGGCCGCGGTGTTGTTGCAGATTCGCGGTGCCGGTGTGCCGGTGGAGATGTTTTCGGCCCAGGCAGACCTAGCCAGCCTTGAGGGCACCTTGCAGCATTTGGGGCGCCTGCTGGGGGATGAGGCGCAGGCAGCGCAAGTGTTTAAGGACTACCAGCAGCAACTGGAAGAGCATCAACAGCAGGTCAAGGCCGCACAAGCCAGTCATCAGGCACCCGGGGTATTGCTACTGTTGGGCCATGCCGGTGGTAAACCGATGATTGCTGGCAAAGATACGGCGGCGGACTGGCTGCTGACGCAAGCGGGGGGACATAACCTGGCGACCCACAGCGGTTACAAGCCGTTTTCTGTGGAAGCGCTGGCGGGGCTCAACCCTGAAGTGCTGGTATTTGCCGATCGCAGCCTGACCGGTGAGGCGGCGCGCAAAGCGCTTATGAAAGAAAACCCGGTACTGGCATCTATACGCGCCGCTAAAAATGGCCGTGTCTATGAGCTGGACCCGACGCTGCTGGTGGGTGGCCTGGGGCCGCGTCTGCCGGAACGCCTGAAGCAACTGACGGCTGAGTTCTATCCCGCGGTTCCGGTCAGCCAATGAGGACGTTGGTTAAACCCCGGGCCCTGTTTACAGGTTTGAGCGCGTTGTGCCTGTTGTCGATCTGGCTGTCGCTGGCGCTGGGGCCGGTGAGCCTGCCGTTGTTTGACACCTTGCGCGCGGCACTGCGCCTGATCGGGGTGCCGATTGCGGGTGAAGGCCTGGAGCAGGCCGAATTGATCCTGGGGCAGATCCGCTTGCCGCGAACCTTGTTGGGGCTGGCGGTGGGTGGCGTGCTGGCGCTCTCAGGTGTAGCCATGCAGGGGTTGTTTCGCAACCCGCTGGCCGATCCGGGGTTGGTCGGCGTATCCAGTGGCGCCGCCCTCGGGGCGGCGATCGCGATTGTCGGCGGGGCTGCTTTTGGCGGGTTGCCGGAAGTGATGGGCCCGTACCTGCTGTCGCTGTGTGCGTTTATCGGTGGTTTGGGGGTGACGGCGCTGGTGTATCGGTTGGGCCGGCGCAACGGTCAGACCAATGTGGCGGTGATGTTGCTTGCGGGCATTGCCCTGACAGCCTTGGCTGGTTCTGCTGTGGGTTTGTTTACCTATCTCGCCGATGACGCGACCTTGCGCACTCTGACATTCTGGAACCTGGGCAGTCTCAATGGCGCCAGCTATGCACGGCTGTGGCCACTGTTGATTGTGACGGTGGGGGTCGCACTGTGGCTGCCCCGGCGGGCGAATGCGCTCAATGCACTGCTGTTGGGGGAATCCGAAGCCAATCACCTGGGCATCGACGTTGAAGGCCTGAAGCGCGAACTGGTGTTCTGCACGGCCCTGGGGGTGGGGGCCGCTGTGGCAGCGGCAGGCATGATTGGCTTTATCGGGCTGGTGGTGCCGCATCTGGTGCGACTGCTGGCGGGGCCTGATCACCGGGTGCTGTTGCCTGCTTCGGTACTGGCGGGGGCCACCTTGTTGCTGTTTGCCGACTTGATCGCTCGCCTGGCGCTGGCGCCAGCCGAACTGCCCATCGGGATTGTTACTGCGTTTCTCGGTGCGCCTTTCTTCCTGTATTTGCTGATGCGAGGACGCCACTGATGCTGCGTACGGAAAACCTGCAGATCCGTCGCGATCAGAAAATCGTGCTGGCGGATGTCACCCTTGATGTACGCCCGGGGGAAGTACTGGGTGTGCTAGGCCCCAATGGCGCGGGTAAAAGTACCCTGCTGGCGGCCTTGTGCGGGGAGCTGGCGCCGAGTGGCGGGCAGGTCTGGCTGGATGAGCTGGCCTTGAGCCACTGGAAGGGCGCGCAGCGGGCACAACGCCTCGCTGTCCTGCCGCAAACCTCGACCCTGGATTTTGCCTTTCGCGTTGAAGAAGTGGTGGGCATGGGCCGACTGCCTCATCAGACGGGTCGCACTCGCGACGCCGAAATAATCCATGAGGCATTGCAGGCCGCCGATGTTGAGCATCTTGCGGGGCGCAGCTACCTGGCCTTATCGGGGGGCGAGCGTCAGCGTGTGCATCTGGCACGGGTACTGGCGCAATTATGGCCGGGGCAAAACGGGCAGACCCTGTTGCTTGATGAACCCACTTCAATGCTCGACCCCTTGCATCAGCACACCACGCTCAAGGCCATTCGGGCATTTGCTGATCGCGGCGCCGCGGTGTTGATCATCCTGCATGACCTTAACCTGGCGGCGCGTTACTGTGACCGCTTGCTCTTGCTGGAACAGGGGCGCCCACGGGCTCTGGATTGCCCGCAAGCGGTATTGCAGCCGGATGAGCTCAAGTCCGTGTTTGGGCTCGATGTTTTAGTGCAGCCGCACCCGGAGCTGGGTTGCCCGATGGTAATTGCTCGCTGAGCAGCCGCCCAAGCACTTTTCCACAGGCAAAAAAAGACCCGGCAAGAGCCGGGTCAAATAACCGTGATTAGCCTGATGAGGAGATTTTCTGAGAGTCCGAACCAAGGGCCTTTCAGAAGATCGACTGGTCTCGCGACCAGATGGCGTAATCATAACAATTCTCATTACCAAGTCAACAACTGTTTTTTACCGTTCATCGTGTTCGTTGCCAGCCTGCCGTATCAGGCCTTTTTCAGTGTGGCCAGATGCTCGACTTGCTGATTGAGGGCCTCTTTGCGTTCTGCAGGAATATCGTTCCAGTGAACATCCAGCAGGGCACCTTCGATAGCATATAAAAGTACTTTGGAGGCTCTGAACCCTCGTGCCTTCACCGCCCGGTAGGCATCCACTGCGCCCAGGCGCTTCAAGTCCGCGGCACTGTGAATGCCAACAGCGTGCAGCCATTGTGAAGAGGTCTTGCCAAGATTTTTCAAATGCTGGAGTTCATCGTTCATCAGCTCTCCTTGCGACGGCGTGAGCTCAGCGTTTACGGGGTATGTTGACTCTATTGAGTGTAGCGCTCAGTAGGAAATTCGTAGTCCGTTAGTCGGTTTTGGAACAAGGCGGAGTTGGAATTGAGCGAATGTGCTGTAGTAAGGCGCAAATCAGTTCCCTGGACCCAAGAGGGTAGAGCGCCCATGGCCATTCAATCGACCTTGGCGACTGTGAAACGCCAGCGCCGGAGCTGATGTCGTATTTGTGTTAACGGGCGATGTTACGCAGGTAAACGCCGTGAAACCGTTGCGGTTCCACGGCGAACATGGACCTTACAGGCCCGGCAAGCGCTGGCGAATGTCGGCAATCAGAGTGTCGAGGCTTTTGCTGTTGTGGGTTTCAACACGCTTGCTGCGCAGGATCTCATCAGCGCCCAGCGCTTCGCGGCTGGCTTGCTGAGCTTTGACTACTTCCAGGGTGGCGTCAGACGGGTCGGTACCCACGGACTTGCGATGGGCCAGCCAGCCTTCGATCACGGCGTCCGGGGCGGTGCAGTCAAGGATCAGGCAAGGAACACCTGTCGCTTCGGCCACTTTGGCGGCCGCATCGCGCTGCTCACGCTTGAGGTAGGTGGCATCGATCACCACCGGGAAGCCCGCACGCAGGACGATGCCGGCCAGTTCATGCAGTTTATTGTAGGTAGCTGCGCTGGCGTCGGCGTTGTAGATGCCATCGCCGACTGCGTTTTCTGCCGTCTGCTGACCGAACAGTTGCTTGCGGATGACGTCTGAGCGCAGGCGAATCGCCCCCAAAGCTTCAACCAGTCGCATGGCTACCGAGCTTTTACCTACAGCCGAAACACCGTGCGTAATGGTCAGAAAACGCGAAGGAATCGTGCTGTAGCTCTCTGCCAGGTTCGCGTAGTTGCGGTATTGACGCAGAGTGGCTGCGCGCTGCACCGGGCTGGCTTCGGCAGGCATGCTGAACAGGCTGACTTTGGCGCGAACCAGTGCGCGGTAGGCCTTGTAGAAGTTCAGCAGCTCCAGGCCCTGATAATCACCGGTCAGTTCCAGGTACTGGCTGACGAATCGGCGGGCCAGGCATTTCAGGCCGCGGTCTTCGAGGTCCATCGCCAGGAAGGCGGTATCGGCGTAGACGTCGGTGAAGCGGAACGGTTCGTTGAACTCGATGCAGTCGAAAATCACTACTTTGCCGTCAATCATCGTGGCATTGCCCAGGTGAATGTCACCGTGGCATTCGCGAATGAAGCCTTGGGCCTTGCGCTGTTCGAACAGCGGCTTGAGGCGGGTGAAGCTGGCCTCTGCCCAGGCCTGGAGTGCTTCCAGTTGCAACAGGTCGGCTTTGTCCGAAAGGAACGGGCGAATTTGTTCGAAGTTCTGACGAACCGGGTCCATTACCGCCTCAGGCGTGCCCTGGTAGTGCGCAGCAGGCACATGGGGCGCCTGCATGTGGAAGCGGGCGATCTGCTGGGCCATTTCGTCGACATGGCCGGCATTCAGTTCGCCATTGGCTTGCAGTGTGCTCAGCAGCTGGCTTTGCGGGAACTGGCGCATTTTCAACGCGTATTCAATGGCCGGGCCTTCACCACCGAATGCTGGTACGTCGGCGCTGCCGGTGATCGGCAGCACGTCCAGGTACAGGCCTTCGGTCAGGCGCTGGTTGAGACGCAACTCTTCATTGCAGAAGTGTTCACGGCCACTGAGTTCGGTGAAGTCAAGAAAGCCGAAGTTGACCGGTTTCTTCAATTTATAGGCATACGGCCCGGTAAGGATGACCCAGGAGATATGCGTCTCGATAACCTGAAATCCTTCGACTTCATGGGGATAGAGGTCCGGGTTTTGCAGGGCGGCAATCAGGTTCTGGCTCACGGTTGATCCTTCAAGGTCGGGAATATTCGATGCGCCATTATGGCGGCTGGCAGCGGGAGTGCAAACCGCCGGGCTGCGCATGATGAACATGAATAAAGTGCGTATAATCTCGCGCCATGACTCGTACCCGATCTCCTCGTTCCCGTTCCAAACGTCCCTCTGGCGGCCTTAGGCCCTGGCTGGGCTGGGCAATCAAGCTCAGTCTGGTCGGCCTGGTGGTGCTGGCAGGTTTTGCCGTCTATCTGGATGCCATCGTTCAGGAGAAATTCTCCGGAAAGCGCTGGACCATCCCGGCCAAGGTGTATGCGCGCCCGCTGGAGCTGTTCGTCGGCCAGAAGCTGAGCAAGAACGACTTCCTCACCGAGCTCGATGCGCTGGGTTATCGCCGTGAAAGCGTGGCCAACGGCCCGGGCGCGGCATCCGTCAATGGCAACACGGTTGACCTCAATACCCGTGGCTTTCAGTTTTATGAAGGTGCCGAGCAGGCGCAGCCGGTGCGGGTAAGATTTTCTGGCGACTATGTTGCCGAGCTTTCCTCGACCAATGGTTCCAAACTGCCGGTGGTGCGCCTTGAGCCGCTGCTGATTGGCGGCATGTACCCGAAAAACCTTGAAGACCGGATCCTGATCAATATCGATCAGGTACCGCCGTTTCTGCTGGAAACCCTGGTCACCGTCGAGGACAGGGACTTCTATCACCATTTCGGGGTGTCGCCCAAGTCGATTGCACGCGCCATGTGGGTCAATACCTCGGCCGGGCAAATGCGCCAGGGCGGCAGTACCTTGACCCAGCAACTGGTCAAGAACTTCTACCTGACCAACGAACGCAGCCTGAGCCGCAAGCTGACCGAAGCAATGATGGCGCTGCTGCTTGAGTTGCACTATGACAAGCGCGAAATCCTTGAGGCGTACCTCAACGAGGTGTTTGTCGGCCAGGACGGTCAACGCGCGGTGCACGGTTTCGGTCTGGCCAGCCAGTTCTTCTTCAGCCAGCCGCTGGCCGAGCTCAAGTTGCACCAGGTAGCACTGCTGGTCGGTATGGTTAAAGGGCCCTCGGCCTATAACCCGCGGCGTTACCCCGAGCGTGCGCTTGTACGACGTAATCTGGTGCTCGACCTGCTCGAGCAGCAAGGTGTTGCAACGCCCGAGCAAGTGGCTGCAGCGAAAAAAATGCCTTTGGGCGTGACCAAGCGCGGCAGTCTGGCAGACAGCTCGTTCCCGGGGTTCCTGGATCTGGTCAAGCGTCAGCTGCGTGAAGACTACCGCGACGAAGACTTGACCGAAGAAGGGCTGCGAATCTTCACCAGCTTCGACCCGATCCTGCAGATGAAGTCCGAAGCTGCGGTGGGCGAGACCTTCAAGCGTCTGGCCGGGCGCAAGGGCGCGGATGAAGTGGAAGCCGCCATGGTGGTGACCAACCCTGAAACCGGCGAAGTCCAGGCACTGATCGGCAGTCGTGCGCCAGGCTACGCAGGTTTCAACCGTGCACTGGATGCGGTGCGACCGATTGGCTCGCTGATCAAGCCTGCGGTCTATCTCACAGCACTTGAGCGGCCGAGCAAGTACACGCTGACCAGTTGGCTGTCGGATGAGCCATTGTCGATCAAAGGCGCTGATGGTCAGATCTGGAAGCCTCAGAACTATGACCGCCGCTCTCACGGTACGATTTTCCTCTATCAGTCCATGATGAACTCCTACAACCTCGGTACGGTAAGGCTGGGGCAGGAAGTCGGCGTGCCTAATGTACTCAAGACCCTGGCGCGACTGGGTGTGGAGCGCGAGTTTCCGGCATTCCCGTCCATGTTGCTGGGGGCTGGTGCCTTGAGCCCGATGGAAGTGGCGACCATGTACCAGACCTTGGCCAACGGCGGCTTCAATACGCCGATGCGCGGCATTCGCAGCGTGCTGACAGCCGAAGGCGAGCCGCTCAAACGTTACCCGTTCCAGATCCAGCAACGCTTTGATCCGGGCTCGATCTTTCTGATCCAGAGCGCCATGCAGCATGTGATGCGCGAAGGTACGGGGCGCTCGGTTTATAACGTGCTGCCCAAGAGTCTCGCGTTGGCGGGCAAGACCGGCACCAGTAACGATTCCCGTGACAGCTGGTTTGCCGGCTTTAGCCAGGACTTGCTGGCAGTGGTCTGGCTGGGGCGCGATGACAACGGCAAAACCCCGTTCACGGGGGCAACCGGTGCCTTGCAGGTGTGGACCAGCTTTATGAAGAAGGCTGACCCGCTGCCGCTCGACATGCCTCAGCCCGATAACATTGTGCAGGCCTGGATTGATCCGCATACCGGTCAAGGATCGGATGCCGGCTGCCCTGGCGCGGTACAGATGCCGTATATTCGCGGCAGTGAACCGCCAGCTGGTGCCAGTTGTGGTGGGCAAGAGCCCGCCACCGGTGAAGCCGTGATGGATTGGGTCAAGGGCTGGTTGAATTAAGCAAAGAGGGTATGACGTGAATAAGTTGTGGATTGCGGCTGTTTCAGCCCTGGCTTTGCTCAATGGTTGTGCCAGCGTGCCGCAGGGGTCCATCCCTGTGGTCGATTCTGGTGTTGCGGTGTCGAATAACGAGCGTGTTTCGGCCCAGCGTACGGCGGGGAATTATCCACAGGCCACTGCGCCGCGTGCCGCTCAGGCACGTACGATTACCGAGGACTCGGGGGTTGTGGTGATGATTCCGGGCGGCGCTGCCAGTGTGTCGACGCCGATCAGCACCCAGCCATTTACGCCGGGGCCGATCACCCCCGGCCCTGCCGCAGCCCCCATCAACACGGGTAGCTACACACCGGGCGCGGCCTACAGTGCCCCGACGGCCATTACCCCCAGCGGCATTCCGTCGAACAGCGGCGGCCTGGCTGCCGACGAGCAACTGGATGGCCCGGTGCTGGCGCTGCTTACCACCGCTCAGCAACAACAGGCGAGCGGCGACTTGAACGGCGCTTCATCGAGCCTTGAACGTGCCCAGCGCGTGGCCCCTCGTGAGCCTCAGGTGCTTTATCGTCTGGCTCAGGTGCGTATGGCCCAGGGCGATGCCGCCCAGGCTGAGCAGTTTGCCCGCCGTGGTTTGACGTTCGCTAGTGGTCGTCCGGATTTGCAGGCGAGCTTGTGGGGTTTGATTGCCCAGGCCCGTGAGAAGCAAGGTGATGCCGCTGGTGCTGCATTGGCCCGTCAAAAAGCCAAGGTGAGCCTCTGATGGTCATGGATGCACGCACATCTGAAGTTGCCGGGTTCCTGCTGCTGATCGAACACGAAATGCGCACCCAGGGCTTGTGGAGTGACAAGGTCCCGACCGAACACGACCTTTCCAGCCTGGAGCCGTTCAGTGTCGATCGCCTGGATTTTGAGCAATGGGTGCAGTGGATCTTCCTGCCGAAAATGAAAACCATCGTCGAACGGGGGCAGCCTCTGCCCAGTGTCTCGGGTATTTGGCATATGGCTGAGCATGTGTTTGCCCAGCGTCGTGGCAACTGGAAACCCTTGCTCAAGCATTTCCAAGACTTTGACCACCTGATCAGCCCTGCCTCCTGAGGTCATGGCTGCCAGTTTTTACTGGCAGCCATCCATTTTCTTGTTGGCTTCTGTCATTTTGCGCGTTTTTTTGTGCGTTCCTGTCGATTTATGCAAATAAATTGAATTGATGGCTTGACTTGGACAGGCCTAATGACAAGAATCGAACTCCCGCTGTAGAGGGGCTGCCAGAAGCAGGCTCTCTCAGCAGATCATGAGGCGCACACCCGCGCCGACCTGTTACACCCGCAACGCGTTACCTCGCGCTGGGTGGGAAACCCCCGCAATACTTGGGGAGTTCCCAATACTTGCTCAGTCAGTGCTGACGTAGTCGGCGACCACCGTCGCTCATGCTCTGCTGAAAAGTAAACCTATTAAGACCCGTTCGTATTTTTGTGGACGGTATTCTGGCGTTTTAGAGGTGAACAACGTGGAGCTTTTGTCTGGTGGTGAGATGCTCGTCCGCTTTTTGCGCGACGAAGGTGTCAAATATATCTACGGGTACCCAGGTGGTGCTCTCCTGCATGTCTACGACGCACTGTTCAAAGAGCCGGAAGTTACCCACATCCTGGTTCGTCATGAACAAGCTGCAACCCATATGGCTGACGGCTACGCCCGTGCCACCGGTAAAGCCGGTGTAGTACTGGTGACTTCCGGGCCGGGTGCTACCAACGCCATCACCGGTATTGCCACTGCCTACATGGACTCCATTCCGATGGTGATCATTTCGGGCCAGGTGCCTAGTACCATGGTCGGAACTGATGCCTTCCAGGAAACCGACATGATCGGTATCTCCCGGCCCATCGTGAAGCACAGCTTCATGATCAAGCATGCTTCGGAAATCCCGGAAGTCATGAAAAAGGCGTTCTACCTGGCGCAATCCGGCCGTCCTGGTCCGGTCGTGGTCGATATCCCGAAAGACATGACCAACCCGGCCGAAAAATTCGAATACGTTTTCCCGAAAAAAGCCAAGCTGCGCTCCTACAGCCCGGCCTTGCGTGGCCACTCCGGCCAGATCCGCAAGGCGGCAGAGATGCTGCTGGCGGCCAGGCGCCCTGTGCTTTACGCAGGCGGCGGGGTTATTTTGGGCGGTGGCTCGGAGCCACTGACCGAGCTGGCAAAAATGCTCAACGTGCCCGTGACCAATACGCTGATGGGCCTGGGTGCATACCCTGGCACCGACCGTCAGTTTATCGGCATGCTTGGCATGCATGGCAGCTTCACGGCCAACATGGCGATGCACAACGCAGACGTGATCCTTGCGGTAGGTGCACGCTTCGATGACCGGGTCATCAACGGCCCGTCCAAGTTCTGCCCGAATGCCAAGATCATCCATATCGATATCGACCCGGCGTCCATCTCCAAAACCATCAAGGCGGACGTGCCGATCGTAGGCCCTGTTGAGAGCGTGCTGACCGAAATGGTCGCCATCCTCAAGGACATCGGCGACAAGCCAAACCCGGAAGCGGTTGCCAGTTGGTGGAAGCAAATCGACGAGTGGCGCGGAGACGGTGACCTGTTCCCTTACAACAAGGGTGACGGCAGCCAGATCAAGCCTCAGGCTGTTATCGAGATGCTCTGCGAAGTGACCAAGGGCGATGCCTATGTAACGTCCGATGTGGGGCAGCACCAGATGTTCGCGGCCCAGTACTACCGCTTCAACAAACCCAACCGCTGGATCAACTCCGGAGGCCTGGGCACCATGGGCTTCGGTTTCCCGGCTGCGATGGGGGTAAAACTGAGCTTCCCTGATGCTGACGTTGCCTGCGTGACAGGCGAGGGCAGTATTCAGATGAACATTCAGGAATTGTCCACCTGTCTGCAGTACGGCTTGCCCGTCAAAATCGTCAGCCTCAACAACGGAGTGCTGGGGATGGTGCGTCAGTGGCAGGACATGAACTACGGCAGTCGTCACTCCCATTCGTATATGGAATCGCTGCCTGATTTCGTCAAGCTGGCTGAAGCTTACGGGCATGTAGGTATCCGGATCACCGATCTGAAAGACCTCAAGCCGAAAATGGAAGAAGCCTTTGCCATGAAGGATCGCCTGGTGTTCCTGGATATTCAGGTTGATACCAGTGAGCACGTTTATCCGATGCAGATCAAAGATGGCTCCATGCGCGACATGTGGCTGAGCAAGACGGAGCGTACTTAATCATGCGGCACATTATTTCCTTGCTTCTTGAAAACGAACCGGGCGCATTGTCTCGCGTTGTCGGGCTTTTTTCGCAACGCAACTACAACATCGAAAGCCTGACCGTGGCACCAACAGAAGACCCGACCCTGTCGCGTCTGACCCTGACCACGGTGGGGCATGATGAAGTGATCGAGCAGATCACCAAAAACCTGAACAAGCTGATCGAAGTGGTCAAGCTGGTGGATCTGTCGGAAAGCGCTCACATCGAGCGCGAACTGATGTTGGTCAAGGTCAAGGCAACGGGTGCACAGCGCGCAGAAATCAAACGCACCACGGATATTTTCCGTGGGCAGATCGTTGATGTCAGCGCCAGTGTGTATACCGTGCAGTTGACAGGCACCAGTGAGAAGCTCGACAGTTTCATTCAGTCGATTGGAACCGCCTCGATCCTGGAAACAGTTCGCAGTGGCGTCACCGGGATTGCCCGTGGCGACAAAGTACTCAGCATCTAAAACTAACAAGTGCTAATTGGCCTGAATGGCCTGGATATAAGGGAAAATCATGAAAGTTTATTACGACAAAGACTGCGACCTTTCGATCATCCAGGGCAAAAAAGTAGCCATCATCGGTTACGGCTCCCAGGGTCACGCTCAAGCCTGCAACCTGAAAGATTCCGGCGTTGACGTTACCGTTGGCCTGCGCAAGGGTTCGGCCACTGTCGCCAAGGCTGAAGCTCATGGCCTGAAAGTAACTGACGTTGCCAGCGCTGTTGCCGCTGCGGACCTGGTCATGATTCTGACCCCGGACGAGTTCCAGTCCGCGCTGTACAAAAATGAAATCGAACCGAACATCAAGAAGGGCGCCACCCTGGCCTTCTCCCACGGTTTCGCGATTCACTACAACCAGGTTGTGCCGCGTGCCGACCTCGACGTGATCATGATCGCGCCAAAAGCGCCAGGTCACACCGTTCGTTCCGAGTTCGTACGTGGCGGTGGTATCCCTGACCTGATCGCTATCTACCAGGATGCGTCGGGCAACGCCAAGAACCTGGCCCTGTCTTATGCTTCGGGCGTAGGCGGCGGTCGTACCGGCATCATCGAAACCACGTTCAAGGACGAAACCGAAACCGACCTGTTCGGCGAGCAGGCAGTTCTGTGTGGCGGTACTGTTGAACTGGTTAAGGCTGGCTTTGAAACTCTGGTTGAAGCCGGTTACGCGCCAGAAATGGCTTACTTCGAGTGCCTGCACGAATTGAAGTTGATCGTTGACCTCATGTACGAAGGCGGTATCGCCAACATGAACTACTCGATCTCCAACAACGCCGAATACGGCGAGTACGTGACTGGCCCTGAGGTCATCAACGCTGAATCCCGTCAGGCAATGCGTAACGCTCTGAAACGCATCCAGGACGGTGAATACGCGAAAATGTTCATCAGCGAGGGTGCTACCGGCTACCCTTCGATGACTGCTAAGCGTCGCAACAACGCCGCTCACGGTATCGAAGTCATTGGCGGGCAACTGCGCTCGATGATGCCTTGGATCGGCGCCAACAAAATCGTTGACCAGGCAAAGAACTAAGTTCCCAGCCTGTAGAGAAAACGCGGCCTAGGCCGCGTTTTTTCGTTTAAGCGGCGGCTTCTGGTATAAAGCAGGATCGTTTGCGGGTGCGTGTTGGCCCCAAGCTTCTACCGAAACTTTCCATATCGTTGCAAGGTAATGTCCATGAGCGAACGTCCCGAAGAGCCAAAAGCGGCTTCAGACGCCGATAGCCTGCTGCCTATCGATGAGCATGTCGAAGAAGGGCATGACGCCGAAGGCCGAAAAGTCCGGCATCGTGGTATCTATCTGCTGCCGAACCTTTTCACCACTGCGAACCTGTTCGCCGGTTTTTACTCCATCATCAGTTCCATGAGTGCGCAAAGTGCCATGAGTGCGGGTGATACTGCTGGGGCCAGCAAATACTTTGCCTTTGCAGCCATCGCCATTTTTGTCGCCATGGTGCTCGACGGTCTTGATGGCCGTGTAGCCCGCATGACCAATACCGAAAGTGCCTTTGGTGCCGAGTACGATTCCTTGTCGGACATGGTTGCCTTTGGTGTTGCCCCTGCGTTGCTGGCTTTTGGCTGGGCACTGGGGGACATGGGCAAGGTCGGCTGGATGGTTGCCTTCATCTATGTTGCGGGCGCGGCGTTGCGTCTGGCGCGTTTCAATACCCAGGTAGGTACAGCGGACAAACGCTACTTTATCGGCCTGGCCAGCCCGGCGGCGGCTGGTGTGGTGGCGGGTATCGTATGGGCATTCAGTGATTACGGTATTCAGGGTTCGAAAATGTCGTTCCTGGTTGCCTTGCTCGTAGCGGCTGCCGGCATGCTGATGGTCAGCAATATCAAGTACAACAGCTTCAAGGAACTGGACTTGAAAGGGCGTGTTCCTTTTGTGGCGATTCTGGCTGTGGTGCTGGTCTTCGCGGTTGTGTTCAGCGATCCGCCGCGCATTCTGTTGCTGGCCTTCCTGGCATATGCGGCATCGGGGCCGATCCAGTACTTGCTGCGTTTGCGTCGTAACAAAAACGCCGAGTGATGTAATTTCTCCCATACTCCGTAGTCTATTGGTGCATCAGCCCTCCAATACTGCGGAGTTGTCATGCTCATCAAGCTGCCTAAAGCGTCCGACTGCAAAGAGTCGGACGTTACGCCTGAATCCTTCTATTTATCCCGTCGTGCATTGTTGGGCAGTTCGCTTGCCGGATTGGCTGTGGGCGCGCTTCCACGTTTGGCCAGTGCCGAAGATGCGGTGCGCTATGCAGATGTTGAGCCGGGCAAGGCTCCAGCCTGGTTTGCCGACAAGCTAGCGCAGACCAAATGGCAGGCCGTCACGGTGAAGGGGGAGGCGATCACGCCTTTCAAGGATGCGACCCACTACAACAACTTCTATGAGTTCGGCACTGACAAGGGGGATCCGGCGCAAAATGCTGGTGCCTTGAAAACCGAGCCCTGGACTGTGGTAGTCGACGGGGAGGTGGGCAAACCGGGTCGTTACGCGCTGGAAGACTTCATGAAGCCTTATCAGTTGGAGGAGCGGATTTATCGTCTGCGTTGTGTAGAGGCCTGGTCGATGGTGATCCCGTGGATGGGATTTCCCATTTCGGCATTGCTCAAGCAGGTGGAGCCAACCTCCAAAGCCAGGTACATCCGTTTTGAAACATTGCAGGATCCTAAGGTCATGCCGGGGCAGCGTTCGGGTTTTGCATTGATTGACTGGCCGTATGTAGAAGGGTTACGGCTGGATGAGGCGATGAATCCGTTGGCGATTTTGGCGGTGGGCATGTATGGCCGCGAATTGCCCAATCAAAATGGCGCGCCGCTACGGTTGGTGGTGCCCTGGAAGTATGGTTTCAAAAGCGTGAAATCCATCGTGCGTATCAGTCTGGTCGAGGATCAGCCAAAAACCACCTGGCAAAGCATTGCTGCGGATGAGTACGGCTTCTATGCCAACGTGAATCCGCAAGTTGATCATCCGCGTTGGACACAGGCGCGTGAGCGACGCTTGCCGAGCGGTCTGTTCAGTCCCAATGTGCGCGATACGCAGATGTTCAACGGTTACGCCGATGAGGTTGCTTCTTTATATACAGGCCTGGATCTGCGGAAGAACTACTGATGAAGCATCTACCTTGGCGCCTTGGCGTCTTTATCGTGGTGGCCATCTGGCCTTTGTATTGGTTGTACGAGGCCTGGATCTTTGCCTTGGGGCCAGACCCGGGAAAGGTGTTGGTCGATCGTCTGGGGCTGGGAACGTTGATACTGCTGTTGGTGACGTTGAGCATGACGCCGATGCATAGACTGACGAGCTGGTCGGGCTGGGTCACGGTGCGTCGACAGCTCGGCTTGTGGTGTTTTGCCTATGTGGTGCTGCATCTGTGTGCCTACCTGACTTTCGTGCTGGGGTTTGACTGGTCGCAGTTGGGTGTTGAGCTAAGCAAGCGTCCCTACATTATTGTCGGCAGCCTGGGGTTCTTGTGTTTACTGGCGTTGGCGGTGACGTCGAATCGCTACAGTCAGCGACGCTTGGGCACGCGCTGGAAGAAGCTCCATCGTCTGGTGTATGTGGTAGTGGGCTTGGGGTTGCTGCATATGCTCTGGATAGTGCGGGCGGACCTCAAGGAATGGTCGATTTATGCCTGTATAGGTGCAGGTCTGCTGGCACTGCGCATACCGATGGTGAAGAGCCGGATTCCGCGTCTATATAAGAAGAAATCAGCTTCTGCGATTTAAGTTCAAATTAGTGCTTGACCCTAGATTCAAACGGCCTATAATTCGCCCCACTTCCGGCGCAGTCGAAACGGAAAACTCCTTGAGTTTCAATGAGTTGGACGGTTTTCGGCGGTGTCAGCTTCAAGTCATCGAAGCAGGAAATGAGGTGTTGACAGCAGCGTGTAGCGCTGTAGAATTCGCCTCCCGTTAACGAGAGATCGAAAGCGCAAGTGGTTGATGTTACAGAGGAAACTTTGAAAGCATCTTAAAATAACCGCTTGACAGCAACAGAGGCTGCTGTAGAATGCGCGCCTC
>NZ_JAAQWV010000014.1:0-111467 GCF_012985715.1 Pseudomonas sp. WS 5051 | reverse complement strand
AGATATCTGCAACCAGATCCCAGGCTGCGTCGGGGAGTTCATACCGCTTTGCCATCTTGGCCTCCTGGCTTTAATGGCGGTGTATTTTACAGAAAATCGTATTTCTTGGGTTTACGTACAGAGCCTAGGCAGGGAAGCCCCTCCGAAGCGGAATCACATCCCAGGCACCGGCGGCACCGGGCAAAGGTTTGAACAACGCATCCAGCAACATGTGTCCTTAAACTTTACACATGGAGGTTGCAATGGAAGGCGCCAACTCGAAAGTCGAGTGAAAATTTGAGGATATGTCGCCTTCAACGACAGGTCTTTATTGTAGAGTGATGTGATTCAAGTAACCGCACACAAGGAGGGGAAGTGAAACGCAAGCAAACCATCGAGCAGGTACGCTGGGACCTGGCACTTCGCTACAGGTTGATCGAGACTGTTGCATGGTGGGAAGGCCGTCTGACCACGGGGCATTTGATTCAGAGCTTTGGCATCAGCCGCCAGCAGGCGTCCAAGGACATCAATACCTACATCACTGAGCATGCGCCGAAAAACCTGGCCTATGACAAGCAGCTCAAAGGCTATGTCCCCAGCAAGCATTTCAAGCCAAAGTTCATCGACGACAGCGCCAGCGCTTACCTGCACCTGCTCTACCAAAACAACGAACGCGCCCCACACATCGACGGGCTCGCCTTGGCCTATGCCCACACCAAGGTACTGGAAGTACCGGACAGGCCGATTCACCCAGAGATTTTGCGCCCACTGCTCAAGGCCTGCCGCGACGGCCTGCGCCTGGAAACCGAGTACGTGTCACTCAATACGCCGAACGTGGAAATTCGCCTCATAGCGCCTCACACACTGGTCTATACCGGCATGCGCTGGCATGTGCGGGCATACTGCGAGAAGAACGGCCAATACCGGGACTTTGTGCTCAGCCGCCTGCGCGGCGAGCCGGACTTGCTCGACGCTTCGGAAAATACCCGTGAGCTAGATGAAGACTGGAGCAACGAAATTCCGATCGTCATCGCGCCCGATGGGCGATTGAACCCTGCGCAGAAAGCGATCATTGAAACCGACTTCGGCATGGTTGACGGCCAACTAGTGGTGCCCAGCCGCAAGGCCTTGGTCAAGTATGTATTGCAGCGTTATCAGATCGACCACAGAAACCTGGACCCTAATCCTGAGGCGCAGCAAATCGTGGTGACTAACCTCAGGGAATTGAGACCGTGGCTGTATGAGTGATTAGTTGGCAAGTCGGTTGATTACCTGACCGCATGTAATCAACCTATCCTCCCTGCCAATAGCGCTACAACGACTTAACGATCTTTGCGTCTGGGTAACATTTCCTTCAATCCGGCGCTCATTTTGTGCCTGATTCGCACCGCGGTTATGTAATTGTCGATCTCCCAGATCAAAAGCTGCTGCGCTATGTCTTGGTGATCCGCGAGGATGGCAAGGTTGCGCGGAGTGTTCCCTTCGTTGTTCTTCGCATCAATATCAACGTTGAACATGAAGTGTTTTTCAGAGAAGTGCTTAGCTGCCTTGAAGTGGCCGTTTGCGGCCAACCAGTGGATAGGTGTGTTTCCTCCCACATCACGGTCGTTGAGACTTCCGCCTTCCCGGTATCGCTTTTCCAGCGTCTTTAGCTTCCCCTGCTTACCGGGCAGATGGACGTACTTTTCATTTTCTATGAAAATGCCAACGCCTCTCGATTCGAGGATGGACTTGTCCCCCACCGCACCGATCACCTCAAGTCGCTCGATCAGGAAAGTTCGGTTCAATCGATAGGCGATGTCCAGTGGGGTGTGCCCTGCAAAATCCCTGTCATTTAACGCTAGCGGCTCGAGCGACGACAGATGGTCCGTGTTATCAAGAAGCACTGAGGCGTGCCAGTCGCCCATACCGTGATCAAGCATGTCACCAACGCAATAGCCTGTCGGGGCCAGAGTTTTCTCAAGCAGCGTGAGTAGTGCGGGTGTGTAAGACATGGCATCCTTCCCTGATTGGATATATGTCAAAAAAATGGACAGCTTAAGAGAGCCACTCGAACTCGTGACGCAATGCGTCACGAGCCGAGAACGGCCCGGAGAGTGCAAGCCATTACTCCAGACGAACGAACTCTGCTTCGATGGTTTCACCGGTCTTGCGCCAGGCATGAAAGCGCTGGCGTTGCTCTTGACGTTGAGCGATGTTGTCCTGCATCTCTTGCACTGTGCCAAGCAATTCCTGATACGCAGGGAAGAAGCGCAGGATGAAATGCTCACTGTCGAGAAGCTCAATCATCTCTTTACGTTGTTTGTCGAAGTTCTCCACCATTTGCTGCTGGGACTTGCGGAAGGCTTCTTCGCGCTGAACTTGTTGATAGGTGTCCCAAGCCTCCAGGGCGAAACCTAAGACCGCTAAAGCGCCATTGATATTTTTGGCCAGATTGACCGCGCCCCAAGGCTTGAATTTGAGCATCTTACCCAAGTCCATTCCCAAGGTTTTGGCGACGGCGACGATGCCGTCACGTGTTGCAAGAACCGAGGTATTGTTGATCAGGTTGCTCTTGACGACGTAGTTGACACCCTGTTTGCCAAGTTTGGTCACCGAGCTGTTGAAGTGCTCGATTTCCGAGGCAAAACTCAAGCGCATACTGCTGATCTCTTGGCTCACACCGTTGAGCTGTCGGTCGAACTCGTTCTGCAGCGTTGTCGCCATAACGAAGCCTTCATTGCCGATTTCACGCTCGAAGAATTCACCGCACGTTTCGAGCGTGAGGCCCTTGGCCTGAAGGATGAGATCCGTGAAGTAGTCGAGGACAAAGCTGCGCAGGCTGATGCGTACGTCACTGATGCGGCTATTGGCAGCTTGTAACTGCTCTTGCAGGGTCTTGCCCATGCGCTCCAGGCGACTGACCTCATCACCGATCTTTTCGTCGTTCTCCACGGCCACCGGTACTTCCTTGTGCAGCACGTCGAGGATAACGCTGTTACGCGCCTGGTCGACGATGGCCACCGCACCACCGCTGGTTCTGATTTTTTCTACGGTAGCGCCTTGCAGGTTGGCGATGTGGGACAGTGTCTTGAACTTGTCCAGATTTGCCAGCCAGTATTCGGTGCCCATATCGAAGGGGTTGGCGGCTACCGCCACGATCGACAGCGCAGCCAATTGCGCTTCGGTGGCGTCGATGGAGTCGCGTAGACGGCTTTTGACATTGTCACGCTTGATCTTCAGGTTTTCCTGGTAATCCTGCTCATCCTCAACGTCGGCAACTTCGTCGAAACGGCTGAGGACGAATACCGTACGCGGCAGCAAGTCGAGCGTACGGAACAACCAGTTCAGCTCGTCCGCGTGGCTTTCCTTGATCGGGTTGGTGGAGTTCATCACATACAGGATCAGATGTGCCTCGCTGACGTACTTGCGAGTGATGTCCTTATACTTTTCGATAGTCTGGGTATCGGCGTTGTACTGCTCTTTGAAGCCAAAAAGCCCGGGGGTGTCGATCAACACAAAATCGTCACCCACCTCATACACTTTTACTTCGTTGGAAGACTCCTGCTGGCTGATGTTCATGCTGGATTTATCCAGCCGCTCCATCCAGGCCGCCGCTATGGAAGTCTTGCCTTCGGAAAATCCGCCCACCAAGGCGATTTTCAGTTTATCCCCCGCGACTTGATTACGGGATGTGGCGAGCTTGGCCAGCAGCGTTGGATCAATCGTTACACCCAGGTGTTCTCCCTGGCGAAGAAAAGTCTCCAGCCGATCGAGAATATCCAGCGCGCTGGTCTGCTGAGACTGAAATACATCAAGTGTTGTTTCCATCAACGATTACCTTCTGCCTGAATTTCATTGGAAAGCTGAGTCAGCTGAGAAAGGGAGCTTCCCAGGATCTGATTGATGGCCGCGATTTGCGCCACCGGCTCGTTCAAGTCAGCCTGGACTTCAGCAACTTTTTTCTTCAGTTCTGGCAAAGCACTGGCCAAGCTCTTGTGAAATGCCTCTTGCAACTGCTCGGCGATTTTTTCGAGGTTTTCATCGACCGACTTGCGCTGTTGCCCTTGCTTGTACTTGGTGTTGAAAGCGCCGTAGAGGGCCTTCCCAAGACTCACCAACAGCGTGATGCCACCCAGCGCCATGATCGCCCAGCCTGCAGGGTTCCAGAACATCAGTGCACCACCAGCCAAGGTGCCAAGCAGGCTAGTCAGATTGATGCCGTTGTCGATCTTGATATCGACCTTGAAAGGCACACTCAGGCCGCCGATACGCAGCTTGCTGTACGTGGAGAGCAAATCCTTTGCATGCGCTTCGAACCGAGCCACCACAGCGGCAATCTGCTTGGCGAAGCTGTCGACTTCAGCCTGCATGATTGAGGGCAATTCGCGCTCAAGCACCTCTTGCTGCCCAGTGATACTGCGCTCCAAAGCGCTGCGGAAGTCGTCATTGCCAATATCATTCTCGATGCGTGCGTAGACTTCTTTCCTGACCGCCGTCTTGAACTTGCGGATGGCCTCTTCGCCCTTGGCGGTCAAACGCGTTTCCAAGGCCTGCAGTGCAATGCCAAGTTGTGCTTGGGAGCTGTTGGTTTCCAGACGCAGTTCCTCTTCCAGCGGTCGGAACTCGAGGCGGCGTAGCGTTGATAGCTGGTGGATGATCTTGCTGACCTCACGCCTGACCTTATGCAGATTGGAGCGTTTGATCTTCGCCCGATGATCCTTGACCAGATTGCCACTCAAGTGCTCGCAGAACGACGTCAGACCTGATTTATCAAGCATCTGCCCGGCCGGCAGTTTGCTCAGGAACTTGGCCTGATTGTTGGCCGCTGACGATCTTGGTACCAGGCAATCGGCCACCGCCAGGAACGCAGGCCAGGCACTCAGTGATATCGCGTGCTGATAATGCTCCCCCAACTGCTCGCGCATCTTGATGTCCAGGTCCTGAAGGCTGACCTGTTCGTCCTCGCTGACAAGTTGCGGCTTTTCCAGGAGCATTGGGTTGGTGACGCGTTTGTTGAACAGTGACCAGACTTCCGTCTGGGCCCCCAGGTGGGCCTTGATCTTTTCCAGTGTCCCTTGACGCGCCTCGTCGCCTTTTTGCGGAGCCGTGGGCTTGCTGGTCACATAGAACACCGCGTGAGCCTTTTTGACCGCGCTGTCGATCTCATCTTTGACCTGCTTCTCATCGCCTTCGATTCCGGGCACGTCCAGCAACGCGAAACGTTGACCTTCGGCGCAAAAGTCATAACGGTGAGTCTGGCGAGTGAAGTCCGGGCGACCATCACCGATGATGGAGCCATCGGCATCACGGTTCAGTTCGGCCAGCCCTTCCAATGCAGCGTGCTGGCGAGTTTGTTGCTCCGTTTTTTGCGCCTGAAGTTGTACTTTCTGCTGTTCTACGACTGCCATTGCTGCTCGCCGTTGTGCCGTCAATGGCTCGATGCAAGCCTGACGCTCAACGAGCAGCTTTTCTTCCGGCAGTTTGCGCAGCGCATTGAGCAGACGCTGGAACAGACTGGCGTTGTTTTTCTTGTCGGCGATGGTTCGAGTCAATACGTCCAGCTCCGCCGCCATGGCCGCATCCTGCTGATCGAAATCCCGCGCCACCGCCTCTAGGTTGCTCTGCAAAGCTGTCAATTGTTCATCCAGAGCCACGATGCTCTCTTCGAGCTGCTGCAGTGCCTCCTCGCTCAACCCCAGACTCGCTTGCAACTGCCGGAAACGCTGGCGTTGTTCGACCTTGGAGGTTTCATCCAGCAAGATCCGCAGTGTCTCGATCAGTGTCGATTTACCGGCACCGGTCTCACCATAAAAGGCCAGGGTGAACGTGTCCCACTCTGCGTGACTTTGCAGATCGGCCATTGCGTTGTTCAACTCTTGCTGCACGCCCTGGAGAATGCCGCGGGCGCTGTCCTGCTGCTTGGCCAGTTTCTGGTCCTGGGACCTGGTTTCCAACGCCTGCAGGATGACCGCGACCTCTCGGCCAACTTTCAGATAGATTTCCTTGGGGGATTGCGACTCGATAATCATGGGGCGGACTCTTTCATCCAGGTTGAAATAAGTGACCGAGGGGGTCTGCCAGACAGAGGGCTGCGTGTTACATCAGCCCTTCATCGTCGAGTTCCACCCGTGCATAAAACACAATCGCAACCGCAGGTATCAGGGCCGAGTATCCCGGCTTGAGCGCAGTCTTGAAGTTGGTCAACAATCGACTCACGGGCTTCTTTGCAAGCGTACCCAGCAAGCCGGCGACGGCATTGGCATAACCAGCCAAAGCTATTGTCGTGGTTGAGGCCATCGCCGTGCCTGCGGATGGGTCGGTCATGTCAACGTCAACCGTCGAGGGCTTGAAGTACGAGGCTACGGTGAGGCGCTCGGCCAGAGCGTCAATGTGCTTGAAATAGACTTCACGGGACATGACCTTCGCAGCGGTCAGTGGAGCGTTGGCCAACGGATGCCCGTCAGGAAAAGCGTGCTGGAAGAATGTCTTGATCAACAGCTTTTCGGTCTCCAAAACGCTGGCGCAGCGATGAACTTTTGAACCCAACTCATAATGCTCGGCAAGCATTTGCAGTGCGTCCACATAGGTCAGGCCGCGGCGCCTGGCTGCGTTGACCAGACAATGTCCGCCGACCAGCTGAAACTCTCGTGTGAATGAGAAGGCACGATCCTCTTCAGCATCTTTGATGTCTGTCCAACTGCTGGTCTTCAGATGTTTGATGGCTTCTTCGGTCAACTCGACCGGGGATCGTTCGAGGACTCGATAGACAATGGAATCATTGCGCACGAAGTCATCAACAGCCGTGACCGTTCCAAGTCCTTCTGCGAGTTGCTGCCCCTGGTAACCCTTGAATTTTGTCTGGACCATGACCGCAGGCAGTTTCTTCCAGTAATCGCCGTGCCCAAATTCCGGCATCGAGATATTGTCGAAGTTTTCCACCTCGTTACGGCCCAGACTCGCCTCTCCAAAATTCATGAAAAGCGTCCAATCGTCCCTGGAATAGGCATTGATCAGGCGTCCATTAATACGCGACTCCATCTGGGCGGCATCGGATGGAGTTACTTCGACGGCGGCAGCCATTAGCAGAACATCATCGATGGCCAGTCCGTGGCCAAGCGGATCAGTGCGGCTCTTGAGCGCACTGACAACCAACCTGCCGCCTAACGAGTGACCAATCAAATTGACGGTCGTGACATGGGGGTGCTTTTTGAACAGATACTCCTGCAACTGTTCCATCAGCACCTTGCCCATCTCTTCGGCTCTTGAGCGAATCCGAGCGAAATGAACAGCGCGATCACCCACAAACACCGCCGCTCCCACGGCGACATGCACGCGCGCGCCAGCAGCGAACAGGCTGCGTGAGCTGCTGCCGACACGGGCAAAGTGACCCGAGGGCCAGAAAGCAAAGATATTCACGCAGTTCTGCAGCGATGCCGGGATGCTGCTTACCAATAACCGGCGATCTTGAAGATCATGCCCCGCCGAATATCCATGAATAAAGATATTCGCCACGGCCCCGCAAGCCTTCGGCAAAGTCCTGAACTTGAAATGTGGGTTCATGGGTCAACGTCCGACACTGGAGCGCAACATCTGGGTGCTTGCCCCTTTCGCCCCTTTTTCAGCGGGACTGATGGCGCCACCGAGGACAATCAAAAACGCAACATCACCGACCATTAACCCCATACTTCACCTGGCAGCAATTCGGAAAAAGGCCATTGCATAGGCACAGTTCATCCGAGTCATCTCATGAAATGCGCAGACCGCGCATGTAAGGCCGATTGCAAGAGTTCGTCAGTTATCAAGTGGCCAATTCAAAATCATACGAACTTGAATCTGGTGTGCGAGGGGGCGCCGCAAGCGCTTCCCTGTGCCTGGATCACGTCAAATCTGCTACTGCGACGGCGCATCGATTATGCCCAGCACGATGCCGAATTGCCATCACCCATCCAGAACCGAAGGTCTAATACCCAAGCCAACGCCCGGGCTTCGTTACACGACGCATTCTGACCACCGATCGCCCCATCCTGTCCTCTCCCAAGCGTCAGGACATCTCGCATGCCAACCAGCCCCACTCCATTCGCCCACGATAGCCTGCGTGCTGCCGACACCTGTGCGCTCTCGCTGAAGTGGAGTTTCCAACTGATGCTGGAGCTTGGCGGCCACCGCACTTTCATGGGGCGCCACAGTTTCAATGATGACGAATTAGCCCGCGAGTTAGGGCTGGCAGAGTGGGTCGATGACCAGGAATACAACGCGGCGCAGGCACTCAAGGCATTGCGCCAGAATGCGCGTGCATTCAAGGTTGATTATCCGCACCCGTCTTACCCCGACCGATTGGCAAGCAACATTCAATCGCTGGCAGCCTTGCTGCAGTTGAGCGACGCAGAGCTGCGCGTGCTGGGCTTTTGCGTGCTGATGCATAACGATCCGGTGCTCAGCGATGCCACCGACCAGTTGGGTGTACTGGGCTACAACCGGGCGCTCAAGTCGTTGTCAGTATTGTTGGGGCTACCGCTGACGGAGGTCCGAACGTGCCTGAGTCGTGACAGCCAACTGGTACGCACGGGGTTGCTGGACCTGGGCACCAGCCACAGCGCATCCTCGATGACCCTGAGTTCACTGCTGTATGTAAGCAACCAGGACCTGCCCGGCCTGTTGCGCTTCAGCCAAGGCTCGCCGCTTGAGTTGTTTGTCTATGCATTCCGCTTGAGCCCACCGGGAAAGCTGAGTCGTGAGCATTTCGTTCATGTGAAGCAACCGCTGGATATTGCCGAACGCTACCTGGCCAAGGCATTGGAACAGGGCCGGGCCGGGGTGAACATTTTGCTCTACGGGCCACCGGGCACCGGCAAGACTCAGTTAAGCCGCTTACTCGCCAAGCGTCTGAACAGTGCGCTGTACGAGGTGGCATGCACCGATCGCCATGGCGACCCGCTTTACGCTCACCAGCGATTATGTTCACTGCGTGCGGCTAACAGCGTGTTGCATGTACAGCGAGCCTTGCTGGTAATGGACGAGATCGAAGATATCTTTCAAACGTCCATCTTCGATGTCGGTAGCCGCTCCCAGAAAGCCTGGATCAATCGCATGCTCGAGGAAAACGCGCTGCCTTGCTTCTGGCTGAGTAACAGCATCGAGGCGATCGACGCTGCACATATACGCCGCTTCGATCTGGTGATCGAGATGCCCAATCCGCCGTTGGCGCAGCGCGAAAAACTATTGCGCGATTGTGGCGCGGGCAAGCTGGGCAATGAGTTGGTCGAGCATCTTTGCGCTCACGGGCAAGTCACTCCTGCAGTGCTCGAGCGTGCTGTGCGAGTAGGCCGTAATGTCTCTGCGCGCGCGGGCAAGACCTTGGACAGCACCATCCGTTGCATCGTCGACAACACACTCAAGGCCCAAGGCTTCGCCAAACTGCCACTCAACGACGCCAACGGTTTGCCAGGGTTTTATTCACCGGACTGGATCAACGCCGATCTGCCACTCGCCGGTCTGGTCGAGGGTCTGCGCGCCCATCCCCAGGCTCGGCTTTGTTTCTATGGCCCACCCGGCACCGGAAAAACCGCGTTCGGGCGCTGGCTTGCCCAAGAGCTGAACAAGCCTCTGATGGTCAAACGAGTATCGGACCTGGTCTCACCTTATGTAGGCATGACCGAACAGAACCTGGCCAGCGTCTTTGAGCAGGCCCGGCAGGAAGACGCGGTGTTGCTGTTCGATGAAGTAGACAGTTTTCTGCAGGACCGCCGCAAGGCGCGGCAGAGTTGGGAGGTGACCACCGTGAACGAAATGCTCACGCAGATGGAGAGCCACAACGGGCTATTCATTGCCTCCACCAACTTGATCGGCGACCTGGATGAAGCTTCGCTGCGGCGCTTCGATTTGAAAGTGCATTTTGGCTATCTGACGCAGCCCCAGAAGCTCGCGTTGTTTGCTGCGCACTTGAACGCCTTGGGCCTCGATGATTCGAAACACGTCGCCGGGCAGCGGCTGCGCGGTGAAGAGCGTCTGACTCCGGGAGATTTTGCGGCAGTGGCGCGACGCGCTCGTTTCAAGCCGTTCGCGAGTGCCGACGAGTTGGCCACGGCGTTGCTGGCGGAATGTCGGTTGAAATCTGCGGGGCTGCAAAAGCCGATCGGGTTCATCCATTGAACGTACCGAGAACCCATTGCCCCCCATCGATGAGCGCACCATGAAAAACCAAGAGTTGATCATCACCCATCTGAATGAATCGATCCGGGCGCTGCAACGCATCGTGATCTGCCTGGAGACAGGCCACACGTTCGGTACTCGTAAGCCGATGCGATATCGCCATGCGCATTTTCGCAGCCACCTGGAGCAAGTCCAGCATCACATCAACTACGCATGGACCCTGCGCAATATGCCCGATACGCAAGCGATCAGCGCTACCGATGAGGAATTTCAACACGCGTCCACACTTCGGATCTCGAGTAGCGACTAGCTGATAAAAACTCATTACCCAAAAGCTTGTTCTACCAGCCTGGGCAGAACCTCTGCTGCCCTGCCGACGAGACTGAACTCCCGGTTTTCCACCACCAGCTCTGGCTGCACATTGATGTGAACCACCTGCGCGCCGTGCTTCAGTGCGATACGTGGTAACTCGGCTGCTGGCTGCACCAGCCCCGAAGTGCCCACCGACAGCAGCACATCACATTTTTTTACTGCCGCCAGCGCTTTGCGCCAAACGTCATCGGGCAGCGATTCACCAAACCAGACGACGCCCGGCCGCACCTTGCCATTGCAATGCAGGCAGCGTGGCGGCTCGATGCTGCGCCCCTGCTCCGACTCATCAGGTTGATCGTCTTTGATCGCATAGGCTCGTGCGCAGGCAAAGCAGCGCGGCGAGCCCAGGCTGCCGTGCAAATGCAATACCTCAGGGCATCCGGCGCGTTCGAGCAAGTCGTCAACGTTCTGGGTGACTACCGTAAGCGTAGGGACTCGCGTAGCCAGTTTAGCTATCGCCAGGTGGGCGGCATTCGGTTGTGCCGCCAATGCCTTGGCACGCCGCCATTCATACCATCCCCACACCAGGGCGGGGTCATTGCGAAAAGCTTGCGCAGTCGCCAAGGCAGCAGGATCAAAGCGCTCCCATAGCCCGGACAAGGCATCGCGGAACGTGGGGATACCACTCTCTGCGGATAAACCGGCCCCAGAGAAAACAACGACACGAGATGCATCGCGCAACTGTTGAGCCTGGAACTCCATACTGACCTCCCGCGCTCTGCGCCGACCGGATACCCGCGCATGCGTGAAGGTAACTCGGGCCGCTATGCCATCAGCCAACGTGGCTACAGTATTTGCATGCTGGACAAGACAGTCATGCGCAGTTACTACCGCGACCCCTATCTCTCGGCGGTGGCGACCACGAGCGGCTTGAAGGTTCCAGACAACAACCTCTGGTTTTATGGATACGAAACCCTGCGTCGCGGGCTGGAACGAACGGGTGGTACTGTCACCATCGAAAGTGTCGACGAAGGCTGGAGACTCGAAAACTTACCTGACGACCCTGAACTCGTACGGAATATGGAGGACTTACGTGCAAGCTTCGACATCGGCAGTGACCAGATATATCGAGTGCCACAGGAAAACGGCATAGATGCCACTGACCGGATCATGCTGGGTGCCAAGTTGCTCCATGCACTGGATGAGCTCGGTCTCTAGCGGCAGGATCGGCTCAGGGGTTCGCCGGTTTCTGATTAGCAAGATTGTTGGATGTTATCCAGATGTCCGCTTGCCAAAAGCAGACAGACCAAGCGGACTTTCCGCACCAGAGATTCATTGGTCAAGTCGGTGCTATAACGCAGCAATGTTGCCAGGGGTTCCAGACCTATTACTAATGAGGATAGATTGATGACTTGGCCCACGAAGCAACGTACCCTCCGCTGTAGAGCAGCCCTGACTCAATCAAGGGTTGAAATGTAGGTAACGTCATTGCAGAGCTCGCCGTTGCAGCCCTCAGCCAATGGCATTCCAAACAGTATTCCAGTATAAAAATTAATGCTATATTTTCCTTTTAAATCAATAATATAAAATACCAATTCAGATTACCCCGGCCCACCTAATAGCTGTCCAGACCTGTCCCAGACAGTCTGAGCAACACCTCAAGAAGCCCGCCCCGTGCGGGCGTTCTTGTTTCTGGCTATCCGCCACTGCCTGCCCATTCTTGTACCACGCCCGAAACCACCAGAAACACTCCGCACGGTTGCGCTTTTCAAAGGGTGGCGTTACCTTTTTACTGTCGCTGCAAATTCAGCGACCGGGTTTAGCGGCCCGGTGAACAATAGGCGCACAGGCGCCACCATAACGATTGCAGGCGCTTTTTTTGTGTCCGCATATCTGTATTATGGCGGCTGTGCGTGGGAGGCCTTCGGGCCTGCCGGGTTCCTATTGTCCCGGTCCGCTAACCTGCGCACAGCTGCCACCCTCTTTCGTTTAGCGGCGATTCGTGGCAGCTCCTCAACAATAGGAGTTACGCCAAATGAATCACACCCGCAATCCGTCCAAAATTCGCGCCGCGGCTTATCGAGCCATGGCCCTCGTCGCATTACACGCCGACTCCAGCCTTGTCACCCGCCACAACTCCCTCGTGACCAAAAGAGGCGACCTATGACCTCTCCAGCCATGATCCAGACCGTCGGCGGCGCCACCTTCGCCAAATGCAACGTAGGCGACCAGCGTCTATTTACCGTCAATGCCGGTATTTCAGGCGAAGAAGCACTGCAGCACGCCTCTCTCATTATGAACTGCATCAACACGCTCACGTTTCTCGGTGCAATGGATGATGGCAACGAAGCAATGAGGTGGGCTTCACACTATCTCAGCGAAATGGCCAAAGCACTTGTCGATGATGTCACCCTGGGGCTTCAACAGGTTCAGGACGGTGGTCTATGACCTCAAAAAGCCTCTGTTCACGGTGATCAAACGGCCAATACACCTTTCGAACTTCGAGTTAAGGGCTATCGCGTGCACTTAAAAATAGGCGGACACCATCGACCTTAATTTGTGAGTTCGGAAGGTGTGCTGGTCGTTCCCTTCGATGCGCTCTGGGACACGCCAGCTTTAACCCTGGCCTCGGCCGCAGCCAATAGCTTCACTTCGGTAGTGGGTACCACCTTGCCAGCTTTCATTTGACGTACCGAAGCCAACAAGTCTTTTTGAAAATTCTCCATTTCATGATCCATTACTGACCTTCTCTTTCAATTGATTCAGGAAAACGGTCGGCAGGTTGTCGAATTAGCCCCGTCCACCCTGCCTGAACGTTCAGTGCTCTTTGTAGTGCTCTGATAAACCCACCCCACCTACCCCACCCCCCACACAAATAGTCCAACTGAACGATGAGCCCCTCCCCCAGTCAGGCCGAGCATCAGCTCAGCGCCAAACCAACCGGCAGACTGAAAAGGGGACAAGATGGACATCAAACAATTGCTGCTTGAGCGCGAGCTCAATGCAGTCCTTTCTCGCTATGCACGGGCTTGTGATCAGCGCGACTGGGCTGCCATGGATGATGTGTTCCTCCAGGAAGCGACTGCCGACTATGGCGGTTTGCATCAGCTTCAAGGTCGCGGGCCGATTGTGGCCATGATTCGTGTGCACCTTGAGGGCTGCGGGCCTTCCCAGCACTTGCTCGGCAATCTGTTGGTCGAGTCCAGCGATTCAACGATCGTGAGCCGCATCTATGTCCGCGCAGCCCATCGCGGCGCCGGCAATATGCAAGGCTTGACCTATGAATCGCTGGCCGAATATCAGGATCGCTGGGTTTCAACACCAGACGGCTGGCGTATTGCCCATCGGCGCATGGATATCAGTCATGAGCTGGGGTGCCGCGATATCCTGCGCCCGGCCACCGAAAGCGCGCAGGGTTAAGCACCCTGATATTTCAGGCAATCGGAATCAATGGGTCCGCTGCCGCCCAGGCCACATCGCGGTCGGCAGCCGGCGGGTAGATCCACACCGTATTGATCTGTGTCTTCAGCGCTTTGCCTTCCTGGCGGGTCAACTTGACCTGACGATCCCAGCCTTCGGTGTAGACCGCTCCCCAGCCACCCAGGTCCAGGCAGGTAACGTACTTGGGCTGGCTGTAGGCAACCGGGGCTACGCCCAGTATCTGCGCAGCTACGTTATTGCCCGCGTGGCGCCCCAGGACGATGGCGTGCTGGCAGGTCATCAGGGCATGGTTGCCCAGGTCATCCGTGGCGGCATAAGCCACGTCGCCGGTGGCGAAGATGTCTTGCTGGCCTATGACTTGAAGGTGCGCGTCCACATGCAGACGCCCAAGCCCATCACGCTCCCCCGGGATTTGCGCCGTCAGCGAGCTGGCCCGTACACCGGTGGTCCAGATCACTGTTTTCGATTCGATTCGTTGACCATCACCCAGGGTTACGCCTTGCTCGTCGACGGCTACCACAGACGATTTCAAGCGCCAGGTCACCCCCAGCTCATCGCTGGCTTCGGCGATCGACTGGCTGATTTCGGCGCCCAGTGAAGCCCCGACTTTTTCACCCCGATCAACGATGATCACTTCCATATCTGCATGCTCGCCCAGTATGGCGCGCAGACGGGCCGGCATTTCGGTTGCCGTTTCAATGCCGGTGAAGCCTCCGCCCGCCACAACCACCGTGTTGCGACCACGGCTTGGTGGTAGTTCTGCCAGGGATTTGAGGTGGTTTTCCAGGCGTATGGCTTGCTCGATCTGGTCCACGTCGAAGGCATATTGCGCCACACCTTGGGTGTCAGGCAGCGCAAGGCCGCTGCCAGTAGCCAGGACCAGTTTGTCGTAGGGACGAATTTGTCTGGCGCCTGCAGCATCGGTGTAAACCACATGTTTTTGCTGCACGTCGATGGTCTCTGCAGCGCCCTTGATAAAGGTGACACCTACCGCGTCGAGCAGTTCGCCAATCGGCGCGACCAGCCGGTGCGCTTCAGGCTCGTAAAAACGCGGGCGTATGCGCAGCTCGGCCTGAGGGGCCAGCACGGTCACTTCGACTTGGTTGTGGCCGTGAATATCCAACAGCCGCGTTGCACTCAAAGCGGTCCACATGCCACCGAAGCCTGCGCCAATAATCAGAATCTGCTGTTTCATTTTTTATCCCCTGATGAGAAGCCCGAGCAAAGCAACCCCGAATGACGATCACCACCGAACCTCAATAACGGCGACTAT
Organism: Pseudomonas sp. WS 5051; assembly: GCF_012985715.1. Lineage (NCBI taxonomy): Bacteria > Pseudomonadati > Pseudomonadota > Gammaproteobacteria > Pseudomonadales > Pseudomonadaceae > Pseudomonas > Pseudomonas sp. WS 5051. The sequence goes on along the minus strand of NZ_JAAQWV010000014.1, from coordinate 96,331 downwards.
ATTAGTCGTAGTTACAGAGAGCAATCTTTATTTGTGGTCCATGCCACTGCTGTCACGCCCAAGGAGCGTTGCTCGCCTGACTGATCACTGCTAAAATATGCGACTAATTCAGTCGGAGATTTTGATGTCTCTTTACAGCGCGGGCGTTGAGTACGGCATTCACTGCCTGCTCTTTTTGGTAGGCGATGGCGGCGAAAGCCGTGAGGCGAGCGTGCGTGATCTTGCAGAGTTGCAAGGCGTGCCTCAGGACTATCTGGCGAAGATCTTCACCAAGCTGGCCAAGGCCAAACTGGTCGTGGCCACCGAAGGCGTGCGCGGCGGATTCAAACTGGCCAGGCCTGCTGACGAAATCAGCATTCTCGATATCGTCAACGCTATCGACGGCCAAAAGCTTATTTTCGATTGCCGGGAAATTCGTGGCCGCTGCGCACTCTTCGAAGGCTCGCCGCCTGCCTGGGCGCTGGACGGCCACTGTTCGGTTCACGCGGCGATGATGACGGCACAAAAGCGCATGGAAGAGGCCCTGGCCCAACAAACCATTCTTGATCTTGCCCGAAAGGTCGGCCGTAAATCCCCCGCCGAGTTCCCGGCACAGGTCGGCAAATGGATCAACGATCGTCGAGAGAAGAAAAGCGCCGCGCAGACTTCTGACGACCAGGCCATCCCGGTAACTGAAATCTCGGACTAAGCACCGGCCCTTTTACAAGCCCCACTGCCAGCGCCGCCAATATCAGCACAATCGCAAGCCCTTCATTGAACTCAACCTTGTGCCCCAGCATCAGCATCGAACCTGCGATCCCGAAAACCGGAATCAGCAGGGACAGCGGCGCCACCCTGGATACCGGGTACTCGCGCAGCAACAGATTCCAGCCCCAGTAACAGAAATGCGTCGCCGCGTAGACCTGAAACAACAGGGAAAACAACGCCACCCACTCAAAGTGGGTGACTAAAGAGGTAAAAGGCGCAGATCCGTGGGCAAGCCAGGTAAGTGCCAACAGCGGCAATGGCGCAAACACACTGGCCCACACCACAAAGGCGAACATCTCCCGCACTTTCGACTGTTTGATAATGACGTTGCCGATACTCCAGCTCAGGGCACTGATCAGTAACAGGCCATAACCCAGGGTCGTGCCCCGGCCGGGGCTGGCCACAATGATGCTGATCAACCCCAACAGTGCCAGCCCCATCCCCAGTATCTGGCCGAAGCCAAGACGCTCGCGAAACAGCAATACCCCCCAGCCCAGGGTGAAAAAAGCACTGAACTGGATCAGCAACGCAGCGGTTCCTGGGGGCACGCCCCATTCAATACCCAGATTGATCAGGGCCCACATGGCCACTCCAAAAATCAAGCCATAAGCAGCCAGCCACTTGATGGCAATCGGCGGCCGTTTGACGAAAAATACCCACGGCAACGCCGCAAGGGTAAAACGCAACGCCGTTAGCAACAGCGGATCAATAGCTGCCAGGCCCAGTTTGGTGATGGGGAAGTTCAGCCCCCAAACGGCCGTCACCAGCACGGCCAGGATCAGATGTTTCTTTTGCATAGGGGGGGGCTTCCAGTGGCAAGGCGGGCGGCGTCATGCACCAACCAAAATGCCACTATGCACACTTGCCGTATCGGCCCGCTTGCACTATCAGGTCAAAGATCATTAAATTCGGGCCATGGGCGAATTTGAATCCGACACCTGCGAAAATATCCCCCGCGACGCTGTGGTCACGGCCATTGACTATGCCGACGGGCAGCGCTTTGCCCTGCACAGGCATAACCGCGGGCAGTTTGCCTATGCCGCCTGCGGTGTCATCACGGTGTTTACCGACCAGGGCAACTGGGTGGTACCGCCGCAACGGGCCATCTGGGTACCGGCAGGGGTGCCCCACGAAATGAGCATGAACGGCCCGGTGACCCTGCTGAACACCTATATCCGCGAGCCCGCGTCTGTGCGCCTTGGCCTGCCGGCGCATTGTCAGGTTTTCGGCATATCGCCGCTGCTGCACCAGTTATTGATCCAGGCCACGGATATTCCTGCGCTCTATGACGAAACCCGCAGAGAGGGGCTGCTGATGAATTTGCTGCTCCACGAAATAGCCGAGATGCCACCCCTTTCGCTCAATGCGCCGCTACCGGGTGAGCCCAGGCTGGCGCGGGCCTGCCGCACACTGCTGGAGCAGCCGTCGCTGGATATCGGGATTGATGATATGGCCCGGCAGGTTGGCATGAGCCGCCGTACCTTTACCCGCCTGTTTCGCCAGCAAACCGGCATCAGTTTTGTCGAATGGCGCCAGCAAGCCTGCCTGTTGGCAGCGGTGGTGCGCCTTGGCCATGGCGAGGCCGTTACGCAAGTGGCGACCGATCTGGGCTATAGCAGCCCGAGCGCTTTCACCAGCGTTTTTCGCCGGGTGCTGGGCGAGGTGCCAAGCCGGTACTGTCTGAAGGAACCGAGTTGAACCAACTGGCCAGCCCCGCTGCCGACAAACACAGCACCCGCTCAAAAGGGTATGTGCCTCAGTGCGGATTTCGTATCCCCACAACGCGGTAGGCAGCGCTCCCCGTGCGCTCGAACATCAGGCGCCAGGCGCCTCGCCTGCGGCTGTTGTTATAGCCAATAAGGTCAGCGGACATTAATCGATCGCTATGGGGGTGCCAGTTAATCGACCGCAAACGCCCCTCGCGCAAATGGCTTAAGGTCAGGGCAATACTGATACCCGCAGAGCCCGCTGGCAAAGGTGTCACCGCTGAATCATCGATCGTCAGGGCGGCAGGCGAACGGGGGGGCGGGAGCGCAGCGGCGACCGGCCTCGCGCTTTGCAGGGGCTGTTTTTTTGCGGCCGCGCTTTTACCGGGCAATCGGGTCATGGCCGTTGCCTCGGGTGTCCCCGTGGCGCTCGACGGGCCTGCGGCCTGTGGTTCCCGGTGGGCACGAAGCAACAGACTGCGAACGCCAAGATGCCTCAGCTCACGGGTGGGTGGCCGCCCTGATGCCACTACAGCGCGCAAACGCTCCCGATACTCGACGCCCACGACATATCCGTATAGGTCACCACGCACGGTGGGGTAAACCGCCAACGCCACACCTGTGCTCTGCAGAACCTGACTGTGCTGGCTGTAAAAAAAGTTGACCAGCTTGACTGTTTCTTCAGGGCTCAGCGCCATGTCCCGGGCAAACTCCAGGGCTTTTTCCGTGACGCTTTGCGCCAGCTCATATTCCTGCGCATCCCTGAGGCCTGGTGCTGGCTGTTGCGCCTCGGCCAAATCCAGATACCGGTTCAAGGCAAAGAGTGCCGAGCCTGCCACTGCCCCCAGTCCTGCAACGGCTTGAGCAGCATTAAACAGCCAGCCCAAGGCATAGCCAAGGGCGGTAAAAATGACGATCAGGCTCAGACCGGCAACGACCCGATAGCGTTGGGGTAGATCTTCTTCCCGCCCATCAGGATCTATCCGATTTATCGGGTTATTACCGACCATGGCATAAACATTCAAGCCGTCGATGGTCCCTGCCGGGTCTGCACTGACCCAACGCTGGAGCCAGGCCGCGTAATAACGCAAACCGTAGTAGTAAAGCCCGGACGCATCGCGTTCCTTGCCCGAGTAACGCAGGGTCTTGAATGTGGCTTCAAGCGCGCTTTTCGCCGCCCACCATGCCGTCGCCCCGAACGGGTAAAAACCCTCCTGGCTAAGCAGTGCCGCGCGCTCATCAAGCTCCAGTACGCCGCTGCCCAGGTGATCGCAAAGGCTGAAGCGCACATGCTCATTCTCGACCCCATCGGGCAACCCCTGCTCCCAGGCAAGTAAACGCACCCCGGTGCGGCCTGCTTGCAGCGTCAAGGCACTTGAGCGCTCTCCCGTGGCCCGGTTGAGGCGCAGCTCCAGCCCCGGCAAATAACGCACTTCATCCACATGGGTGAGGTTTGCGGCCCGGGTCGTTCTACGCTTGAAAACCCGCTGCCCCTGACCGTCGTAGACGTAGGCTTCTTCATCATTCTCACCGTTGGTGCGCTGCACGCTGGTGACACGGCACAGTTGATTGCGCACATTCCACTCCAGGGCCTGACCACGCACCAACACCCGTTGATTGCCACAGGCATCAAACGCCTCGCCTGAAGCCAGCAGAGAACCGGGCTCAATCATCTGGCTGCGGTTACTGGTTTGTGACACGGACATACGCCGGGTGTAGCCCTGGCCGGCAGAAGGTACATGCTGCATCTGTACCAGGTTGGCGCCGGCATCGTACTGATAGTGCCGCGTGTAGTTGCGCCACTGCTGCGTGTCCGTCGTGTCGAAGAGCACCGCCGCAGGGGTACTGGCGCCACCGGGGTGGCGCGCATTTTCTCGTCCGCTGGCTTTGACCAGTTGGTAGAGGGTGTCGTAGGTAAAAGTGCTCGAAGCCTGGATCATCGCGTTGCTGGCCCAGGTGGTCGGTTGAGCGCCATCCACCACATGGGTCACATTGCCCACCCGGTCGTAGGTGTAGGTCAGATCCTGCAAGATGCCACCCTGTGCCCCCCCGCGACTGGCCTGCAACCGTCGCAAACTGCCATCATCGTCAGCGTAAGTAGCCCGGGTGACAACACCGTTGCCTGCCCGCTCGCTGGTCACTTGTCCGGCGGCGTTGTAGACCAGCTCATCCACCAACAGTTTTGACTTGCCACCTGCCGTAAGCAGGCCAACACGTACCTGTTCCCCTGCAACGTTATATTCCAGGCGCTGCCGGTTGCCCCTGGCATCACGCAGCCCGAGCAGTTCACCCAGCGCATTGCGATGCCAGGCCGTCAGGTAATGCCGAGCCTCCAATTGTCGATCGCGCCACGCTTGCGGCTCAGGCCAGTCGAGCGCTTCAGGGGCCTGGCAGAAACGCCGCGACTGGCTGTTTGCCTCGCCGGTCAAATCGTAATGTTCGTTGATGACGCTGCCAGCCGGGTCATCATGGCGGACCAGACGGCCGCATCGGTTCCGCGCCCTGTGCGCTGAATCGGCCGCCCCGTAGGTAAAACGCTCAAGACATCGGGCGTGGGGCTCATCACTGCGCTGTTCATGAACGGCCACAAGCCTGGACTGGGCATCGTAGTCAAAACACTGCTGATGCCCGCGCCCGTTCCAGGTTTTGCGCATCTGCTGCGCGACGCCAAACAGAGTGATGTGCCATCCGCTATCGACACTGTCAGTGCGCAACGCCAGCCCTGAAAGGCTGGAAATCTGGCGTTGATTGGCCGCGACTGTGGCCCCATGACGACGCAACGCCCCCAATCGCGGGTCCCACTGCCCGAGTACAAAACCGGTGGCGCCAAAGACAGTTTCGTGAATCCGCGCCCGGGGGCTCTGCTGTGCACTCAGACGGTGGTATTGCACCCTGCGTACACTCAAGCCCCTGGGGTCAACCGCCGTCAGTGACGGTGTGTGGTGATGCACATGGGTCATGGCGCCTGGCCTGTTTAACGAAATGGAGCAAAAAGGCTATGGCTCAAGTCGAGGGCAAAGGTGGTAAATAATTAGTTTTATTTAAAATCCGCAGCCCCAAGGGTCTGGGCTGAGGGTGGCTTTATCGCGCTCACAAAAAAACGCCCGAAGGCGTTTTTATATCTGACAGCCGGGGTTTCACACCCGCGACTTGCGTCCGAAAAACGGATGGCTCGGGTCGTTGTAGCCCGGTGTCGTCGAGTGCCCGGTGACCACCAGATCATTGATAAAGGCTTCGTCCTGCGCGGTGAACCTGTAGTTCAACGCTGGCACATAGTCTTCCCATTGCTGCTCAGTTCGCGGCCCGGCAATGGCCGAGGTGATCAGCTGGTTATTCAGCACCCAGGCCAAAGCGAACTGGCCTGCGGTAATGCCTTGCCCTTCGGCATAGTCACGAATGCGCTGGGCCAGGTTGAGGGACTCGGGGCGCCATTCGGTTTGCTGCAGGCGCGGGTCGTTGCGCCCGGCGCGGGTGTCCTGGCCAGGGGCCTGATCGGGGTCGTATTTTCCGGTGAGCACGCCGCGCGCCAGCGGACTGTAAGAGATCACGCCAATGCCGTAATGCTCCGCCGCCGGCAGGTGCTCGACTTCAATCTGACGGTTGGCCAGGTTGTACAGCGGCTGACTCACGCTCGGACGCTGGATGCCCAGCAGGTCGGCGCTGCGGCTGAATTCGGCAAGTTTCCAGCCGCGGTGGTTGGACAAACCGTAGCCACGGATCTTGCCCGCCCGGATCACGTCATCCAGCGCGCGCAGGGTTTCGTCCACCGGGGTGTCGTGGTCTTCGCGGTGCAGGTAGAACAGGTCGATATAGTCGGTGTTGAGGCGCTTGAGGCTGGCGTCCACCGAGGCAATCACGTTCTGGCGCGAGGCTCCGCTGTTGTTCGGCCCGCTGCCGCCCGGGTTGGGATTGACGAACTTGGTGGCCAGTACCCAGTGCTGACGACGATCACCGATCAAACGGCCCACCACGGCTTCCGAGGCACCGTCGTTGTAGCCGTTGGCGGTGTCGATGGAGTTGATGCCCTGCTCGAAAGCGCGGTCGGTGATGCGCCGGGCGACGTCGTCCGGGGTCTGCCCGCCGAACATCATGGTGCCCAGGGTAATGGGCGAAACCTTCACGCCGTTGCGGCCCAGGTTGCGGTATTGAATGTCGCTCATGCTGACTCCCTGCGTGGTGATCGTGAAATCAAGTGGCGCAAACAGTAGTCAGCCGTGTTCTGGCGGTCAACGCCCAACGGGGCATAACCATAGAGCGGTTTTGTCAGGGTAGCTCTTATTCAAAACGGGTCTTTAAACGTCGGAATTAATTATTTATGGATCTAAAAAACCCTCGGTAATCTCATGACTTTTCGGACCGCATGAAAAGGAATCATCATGAGCCGTCGCCCCCATGGCCCTGACAATTCACCTGCATTCACCTCACTTGCAGGTTCACGCCCATGAATATCCCTACCGGTTTTCTCGACAGCAGCGGCAGCGTTCCCTTCAGCTTGCCCGAGCGTGATCCACAGGGCGACGATCCTGTCGCCAAACGTATCAGCCACAACCTGCAGCGCTTGCGCGACAAGCGCCAGTTGTCCCTGGAAGCACTGGCCCATGCCAGTGGTGTGCGCCGCGCGATGATTGCGCAGATCGAAGCGGGCCGCAGCTTTCCCTCGGTCAAGGTGCTGAGCAAAGTCGCCGCCGCACTGAAAGTGTCCATCGCCGAGTTCCTCGACCCCGACGGCGCCGGCATGGTTATACGCCGCGCCCTGCCCCCTGAGCACACCGCCCCCCTGGTGACGTTCAACGAGCTGCGCCTGGGGCCCCAGGCCGAGGAAAGAGTGCCCGGCACCCCCCATGGCGTGCAAAACCACCTGCTGGTGGCCGAGGGCATTCTGGAGCTGAAAATCAATGACGAACTGGTTGTGCTGCACGCTGGCGACTCGATCCTGTATCGCGCCGAACGACCCCACCGGTACCGCAACCCGCACAACAGCGAAGCCGTCGCCTACCTGCTGACCAGCCCTGCGCAAGTGCAGGAATAGCCCGCGTTTTCCTATCCCCTGCCTGGAGCCTTCGCCTTGTCACGTCAGCCCTCCCCTCTGGATTTTCCTCAAAGCCCGCTGTCCCGTGCCTTTGAACAACCGTTGTTTCTGGGCCTGTTCCTGCCGGTGCAGTCCGGTGGCTGGAGCCCTTCGGCGCTGCCACGCAGTACCACCTGGACCTTCGACTACAACCGCCAGTTGACCCTGCGCGCCGAAGAGTTGGGATTTGACCTGGTGTTTGCCCTCGCTGAATGGTTGGGCAAGGGCGGCTACGGGGGCGATATCCGCTACCACGACGAATCACTGGATGCCTTTATCACTCAGGCAGCGCTGGCGTCGGTAACCTCGCGCATCCTGCTGATCTCTACCCTGCATGTGCTCTATGGCCCCTGGCATCCACTGCACCTGGCCAAGTTCGGCGCCACCCTTGACCATATCAGCAAGGGCCGCTGGGGCCTGAACCTGGTGACCGGGCATCGTCATCGCGAACACCGGCGCTTCGGTCAAGCCCCCATCGAGCACGACCAGCGCTACCGCCAGGCCGACGAATTTATCCGCGTGGTGCAGGAACTGTGGCATAGCCCGGACAACGTCGATTTCAGCGGCGATCATTACAAGCTCGAAGAGGCCTATGTCAGCGTCAAACCGTCCTTTGGCCGTCCCGTGCTGGTCAACGCCACCGGCTCACCCGCCGGTATCGACTTCGCGGCACGGCATTCCGACATTGTGTTCACCACCAGCCCCGGCAGTGCCGAGATCGAAAACGCGCTGGAGAAACTGCCCGAGCATTTGCAGCGCATCAAACACGCCGCCCGTGGCTATGGCCGTCAGGTGCGCACCCTGATCAACCCGCTGGTGATTTGCCGCGACAGCGATGCCGAGGCCTGGGAAGTCCACGCCGCGATCACGGCCGCAGGTGACCCCGGTGCACTGGAGGGCCATGCCCGTGAAGCCAGTGATGCCCATGCCTGGCGCGGCCATCAACCGGCCGAGCGTTATGTGGGCGGCAATATCCAGCTGGTCGGCAGCCCCGAGACCGTGGTGCGCGACATCATCCGCCTCAAAGAGGCCGGTATCGACGGCTTGCAACTGAGCTTCTTCGACTTTGCCCCCGACCTTGAACAGTTTGGCGAGCGCGTGTTGCCCCTTTTGCGCCAGGCCGGCCTGCGCCGCTAACCCACCCCAGGAAGACCGCCATGCCCTTTACCCGTCGTCAATTTGTTGTTGGCCTGTCTGCCCTGTCCGCGCTCGGCGCCAGCGTGCCGTTCCTGCCCACTGCCCTGGCCGATGCCACGGGGCAGGCCGTCAGCGGACGCCGGGTGTTCAACTTGCTGATCAATCCCGAGCCGCCTTCGCTGAGCTCTTTCAACACCACCGCCGGTACCAGCGTCACCGCCAGCAGCAAGGTACTGGAGGGGCTGCTGACTTACGATGAAGCCCTCAATGCCCGCCCTGCACTGGCCACCGCCTGGGAGGCCGCCCCTGATGGCTTGAGCTACCGCTTCACCCTGCGCGAAGGGGTCAAATGGCATGACGGCGAGCCGTTCACCTCGGCCGACGTGGCGTTCTCCCTGGACCTGATCAAGCGTTTTCACCCCCGGGGTTCCAGTACCTTTGCCAACCTGGAGCGGGTCGACACCCCCGACGACCACACTGCCATCGTTCATTTGAGCAAGCCGGCGCCGTACTTGATTCGCGGTTTTGCCGGCGGTGAAACGCCGATCCTGCCCAAGCACCTGTATGCCTCGGGCGACCCGCTGAGCAATCTGCACAACAACGCCCCGGTGGGCACCGGCCCCTTCCGTTTCAAGCGCTGGGAGCGCGGCAGTTTTATCGAGTACGAACGCAACCCGAACTACTGGGACCCGGCGGCAACGGTGGTCGATACGCTGATTCTCAAAGTCATCCCCGACGGTGCCGCGCGCCTGGCCGCGTTTGAAAACGGCACGCTGGATGCAGGCGGGCAAAGCCCGGTGCCGCTAAGCGAGCTGGAGCGCCTGACCAAATCCGGCCGTTTAAAAGCCACTACCCGCGGCTATCGCTACACCATTACCCCGACCATGCTCGAGTTCAACCTCGATAACCCGCTGTTGTCTCGCCTCGAGGTGCGCCAGGCAATTGCCCATGCCCTGGACCGCGAAGTGATCCGCAAGGTGGTGTACTACGGCTACGCCGAAGCCAGCTATTCACCGATCCCGAAAAGCTTCGCCAACTACGTCTACGAGGGCCCCAACCCGTATCCCTTCGACACCGAGGCAGCCAATGCATTGCTGGACAAGGCCGGGCTGGTAAAAAAAGGTCCCTGGCGTTTCAGCCTGACCCTCGACCCGCTGCCCTACGGCGACAGCTACAGCCGCACTGCCACCTATGTGCGCAGTGCCCTGGCACGCATTGGCATCGAAGTGAAACTGCGCGCCCAGGATTTTCCCACCTATATCAAACGTATCTACACCGACCGCGACTTTGACTTTGCCGTGGTCGGCATGGGCACCCTGTATGACCCCACGGTGGGTGTGCAACGCCTGTTCTGGTCGAAGAATTTTCGCCAGGGCGTGCCGTTTTCCAATGGCACCCACTACAACAATCCCGAAGTCGACCGCCTGCTGGAAAGCGCCGCGGTAGAGACCGACGAACAAAAACGCGGCGAGCTGTTCAAGGCGTTCCAGAAGATCGTGATTGAAGAAGTGCCTTCGATCACCCTGGTCATGCAGCAACAGGTCTCGGTGTACAACGCCCGGGTCAGCGGTTTCGAAGATGACGCCAACGGCCTGGACAGCAGCCTGGCCAATATCAGCCTGGCTGACACCGGAGGCGCCCATGCTTGAACGGCGCAGAATGTGGCGCCTGTCACGGCGCACCTTGTGGCAGGCCATCCCCACCGTAGTCGGCATCCTGTTGCTGAATTTTTTGCTGCTGCGGCTGATCCCCGGTGACGCCGTGGATGTGCTGGCCGGTGAGTCCGGCGGCGCCAGTGCCGAAACCCTGCTGCAGTGGCGCAGCCATTTTGGCCTGGACTTGAGCCTGCTGGAGCAATTGCAACGCTACCTCGGCCAACTGGCCCATCTGGACCTCGGCCTGTCGCCACGCTTCAACCTGCCAGTCAGCCACCTGGTACTCGATCGCCTGCCCAATACCCTGGTGCTGATGGTCGGCGCATTGGGGCTGGCGCTGGCCATCGGCATCGCCGCCGGTACGGCAATGGCCACCTGGGTCGGTCGCTGGCCTGACCGCGTGTTGTCACTGGCGGTGTTGCTGCTGTATTCCACGCCGGGGTTCTGGATCGGCTTGATGGCGGTGCTGCTGTTTTCGGTCAAGCTCGGCTGGTTGCCCAGCAACGGTTTTCAGACCCTGGGCCTCGATCTGCACGGCACGGCCTGGCTGCTCGACCGCCTGCAGCACGCCGTGCTGCCAGTGCTGGCGCTGGCCACGTTCTATATCGCCCTGTATGCCCGCCTGACCCGTGCCGCGATGCTCGAAGTGCAACGTCAGGACTACGTGCGCACCGCACGGGCCAAGGGCCTGGCGCCATGGCGAGTGGTGTCACGGCATGTGCTGCGCAATGCCCTGCTGCCGGTTTCGACCCTGGCCGGGCTGCATTTCGCCGCCCTGCTCGGCGGCGCCGCCGTCACCGAAACCCTGTTCGGCTGGCCCGGCCTGGGCCGTCTCACCCTCGAGGCGGTGATGTCCCGTGACTACAACCTGCTGCTGGGCATCCTGCTGCTGTCATCGATGCTGGTGGTGGTGATCAATATCGCCGTCGACCTGCTGCAAGCCTGGCTCGACCCGCGTATCCAGGCCGACTGAAAAGGAGCTGCCCCATGACCACTGCCGTACTGCCAAACGCTCCGACCGGCTACAGCGAAAGCGTCTGGACGGCCCTGTTGCGCAATCCCTCGGCGCTGATTGGCGCGACCATGCTGGCACTGGTGCTGACCCTGGCACTGCTGGCGGGCACGCTCTACCCCGGTGACCCGCTGGATATGGTCGCCATGCCGATGCTGTGGCCCGGCGACGATCCGGGCTACTTTCTGGGCAGCGACTCACTGGGCCGCGACGTAGCTGCCGGGATCGCCCACGGGGCCCGCGGGTCTTTACTGATTGCCGCCAGCGCCACCCTGATCAGCGTGCTGATCGGCGGGCTGGTCGGGGCTCTGGCCGGCTACCACGGCGGCAAGCTGGGGGATGTGCTGATGCGCCTCTGCGAAGTGTTCCAGACCGTGCCGTCTTTTTTGCTGGTGATCGTGATCGTGGCCATCGGCAACCCGACGCTGGGGGTTATCGCGCTGGCGATCGGTATCTCCTCATGGCCCACGGTGGCACGCCTGGTACGCGCCGAGTTCCGTACCCTGCGTGAAGCCGACTTTGTGACTGCCGCGCGCAGCCTGGGCTTCGGCAACAGCTCGATCATCCTGCGTGAAATCCTGCCCAACGCCCTCGCGCCGCTGGTGGTCACCACCTCGATCCTGATTGCCCAGGCGATTCTGGTGGAAGCCGGGCTCGCCTTCCTCGGTATGAGCGACCCCAATCAGGCCAGTTGGGGCGCCATGCTCGGCAGTGGCCGCGAGCAGATCGCCAGCGGCTGGTACCTCACCGCCCTGCCGGGGCTGGCAATCATCTTCGTGGTGCTGGCCCTCAACCTTCTGGGCGACGGTCTCAATGACGCCCTCAACCCTCGCCTGCGACGGTATATCCCATGAGCCTGCTGGACGTACGCGGTTTGCGCGTGAGCTACGACAACGCCGATGCCGTCAAAGACCTGAGTTTCACCCTGCAAGCCGGCGAGACACTGGCGCTGGTGGGTGAGTCCGGATGCGGTAAATCCACCACGGCCCTGGCCCTGATGGGCCTGTTGCCGGACAACGCCCGGCTGGGCGGTCAGGTCTTGTTCGAAGGCCGCGACCTGCTGGTCATGCCCCCGCGCCAACGGCGCCAATTGCAGGGCAGCGCACAGGGCATGATCTTTCAGGACCCGCTGTCGAGCCTCAACCCGGTACTCACCCTGGGTGAGCAAGTCAGCGAAATCCTGCTGACCCACACTGACCTGACCCGGCGCCAGGCCTGGCAGCGGGCCGAAGAACTGTTCGCCCTGGTGCAATTGCCGCGCCCGGCAGCGCATTTGCGTGAGTACCCACAGCACTTGTCGGGCGGCCAGCGCCAGCGGGTGGTGATCGCCATGGCGATTGCCTGCCAGCCCCGACTGTTGATCGCCGACGAGCCGACCACGGCGCTGGATGTCAGCGTGCAGGCGCAGATCCTTGAGTTGCTGGCTCGTTTGCGGGGCGAGCTGGGCATGGGTCTACTGCTGATTACTCATGATCTGGGCGTGGTCGGCCAGCACGCCGACCGGGTCATCGTGATGCACGATGGCCACGCCCTGGAAAGCCGGTCGACCCGCGACCTGATCGAGCACCCGCAACACCCCTACAGTCGCGGCCTGCTGCAGGCGTCGCTGGGGGCTGAACATAAGCAGCATTACTTGAGTAACCGTCTGGCTGAAATCAATGTCGAGCGCCAGCCGGAGCAGGCCACCCGCTATGGCGTCAAGTCCACCCTCTACGCGCCGGGCCGCCAGCCTCGGGCACCCACGGGCAACCCGGCGCTGCTCAAGGTCAGCGACCTGACCACCGGCTATGGCAACAGCACCGTACTTGACCGCATCAGCCTTGAAGTGGGCGAGCGCGAGAGCGTGGGCCTGGTGGGCGAGTCGGGTTGCGGCAAGTCGACCCTCAGTCGCACCCTGCTGCGTTTACTGCCCGCACGCAGTGGCACAATCGAATTCGACGGACGCGATATCGCCAGCCTCAAGGACGAGTCGCTGCTGGGCTGGCGCCGTCAGGTGCAAATGATTTTTCAGGATCCCTACGCGGCGCTTAACCCGCGCCACAGCGTGGAGAGCATTCTCGATCGTGTGCAGCGCCTGCACGGGCAGACCGACCCGGGCCAACGCCAGCAGGCCCGCTTCGCAATGCTCGATGCCGTGGGGTTGGCGCGCAGCAGCCTGGCGCGCTTGCCCCATCAGTTTTCCGGTGGCCAGCGCCAACGCATCGGCATTGCCCGGGCGTTGATCCTCAAGCCGCGGCTGGTGATCTGCGACGAACCGGTGTCGGCGCTGGATGTTTCGACCCAGGCGCAGATCCTCAACCTGCTGGTGGAGCTGCGCGAAGAGCTGGGCCTGTCCTATCTGTTTATCTCCCACGACCTGTCGGTAGTGCGCTATTTCGCCGACCGGATTCTGGTGATGGAGCAAGGGCAAATCGTCGAACAGGCCACCCCGCAAACCCTCTGGCATTCACCCCGGCACCCCTACACCCGTCGCCTGCTGGCGGCGATCCCCGGCGCCGCTGCGCCGGAACCGGCCCCTCAACCTGTATCCGGCCTGCGCTTTGCCGTCGGCTGGTAATCCGTTCAACGCCAAGGAGCACGACATGTCGCAAATTGACTCTGCCTGGGGCGCCGTCCCGTCGGCGCGATACGAAGCATTGGCGGCCCGTTATCGGCCGGTCTTTGCGCAGATTCGTCAAGGAGCCGTAGATCGCGAACTGGAACGGCGCTTGCCGCTCCAGGAGTTGCAATGGCTCAAGGAGGCAGGCTTCACCACCCTGCGTGTGCCCAAGGAATATGGCGGTGCCGGCGCCAGCCTGCCGGAACTGTTCAACCTGCTGATCGAACTGGCCGAGGCCGATTCAAACCTGGTGCAATCATTGCGCGGGCACTTCGGTTTTTGTGAAAACCTGCTCAATAGTCGCGACCCTGAGTATCAGGGCGTGTGGCTGGAGCGCCTGGGTCGTGGCGAAACCGTCAGCCCGGCGTCCGGCGAAGTGGGCAATGCCAAACAGCTTGAATTCGGCACCCGCCTGAGCCTTCACGGCGGCCACTGGCAATTGAGTGGCAGCAAGTTCTACACCACCGGTGCGCTGTATGCCGACTGGGTCGATGTCAGCGCCAACAACCCGGATGAACAGCGCGTATCGGTGACGGTGCGCACCAATGATCCGGGGGTGGAAATCATCGACGACTGGAACGGTTTCGGCCAGACGTTGACCGCCAGCGGCACCGCGCATTTTCGCGAAGTGCCGGTGGATCCGCTCAATGTGATTCTGGCTGAAAACCGCTTTCGCTATTCACCGGCTTTTTTCCAGTCTGTGCACACGGCAACCCTGACCGGGATTGGCCGCGCGCTGGCCGACGAAACTGCCGGGCATGTGGCCAGGCGCACCCGCAGCTTCAGCAGCGGCAATGCACCGCGCGTGGCCCACGACCCGCAAGTGCTGCAAGTGGTGGGCAACCTGCGCAGCGCGGCCTATGCCGCCGGCGCTATTGCAGCGCAGAACTTCCAGGCGCTGGAGCGAGTCCATCAGGCCCATTTGAGCAATGATGAACACGCCCTGAGCCACGCCGTGAATATTGCCGAACTGGAAGTGGCGCAGTCGCAAACCATAGTCTCGGAATTGATCATCAAGGCCAGTGGCGATCTGTTTGATGCACTGAGTGCATCGGCCACCCTCAAGCCCTTGGGACTGGACCGTTTCTGGCGCAATGCGCGCACGCTGTCGTCGCATAACCCGCGTATCTACAAGAGTCGCATCGTGGGGGATTTTGCGGTGAACGGCACACCGCCACCGGCGCAATGGCGCATTGGTGTGGCGGAGTAAACCCTGTGGGAGCGGGCTTGCTCGCGATGGCATCGACGCGGTTTGCCTGACAGACCTCACCGTTTGCATCGCGAGCAAGCCCGCTCCCACCGTGGCGTGGTATCGCTCAGTGACACACCAGCCCGTCGCCTATTTTCAGGCTGTCTACCAGCAACGCATTGCTGCGCAGCTCCCATGCACGGTTCTGGCCGCCACGGGCCTGCCAGTCGCGCAGTGCCGCATTGATCAACGCGCGGCTCTGCTTGTCGACTACGGGCAGGTAAACCCGCAGGTCGCTGCTTGCCTTCAAGGTCTGCGGTAACAGCGCATAGAAGCGCCAGTCCGGTGCCTGTGCCAGCGCCTGCAAGCTGTTGCGCTCTTCCGCCAGCAGGTTGCACTCGCCCGCCATAAACGCCACCGCGGCACGGATCGACGACACATAAGTGCGCAGCTCGGCGCCCTGTTGCTGCAGGGTTTGCGCCCACGGGCTACCCATCGCCAGGCATACGCTTTGCCCGCGCACAGGACGGGCGGGAGCATTGCGCAAGCCAATCAACGCTCCCGCACGGTAATGCACCGGCAAATCCCGCAAGCTCGCCACCCGGTCAGCTTCGACCGGCAGTTTCAGACTGCCGGCAATGACCAGGTCGACGTGGCCGTCACTCAACGGGCCACTCTGCGGCAATGCCTGCAACTGCACCTTCAGTCCAAGGTAAGCCCCCAGGGCCTCGGCCAACTGACTGTCCAGTTCATCCGGCTCAGCCACCAGCGCCTCTTGCCCCAGGCTCGGCCGTGGGTAACTGCGTACGCCCACACGCAAGACCTGGCGCTGTTCGGCTGCCTGCAACAGCGGCCCACGAGGCATCTCACCCGGTGCCAATGGCCATTGCCAGGCGACCAGCGACACAGCGCCAAGCACCATTGCTGCCAGCCACCTAACCACCGTGGCGCAAGCCCCGACGCCAGTAGGTAAAGCGCCGTTCCAGCAAGGCCAGCAAAAAGTTGAGCAGCAAACCCACCACCGCCAGCAGCAAAATGCCTGCGTACATGCTGGGAATCTGGAACACCTCCTGGGAGTTCAGCGTGAGGAAGCCCAACCCGGAATGAGCACCAATCATCTCGGCGGCCACCAGTGCCGTGATGCAATACGCCCCCGCCAGACGAATCCCGGTAAAGATCGACGGCGACGCCGCCGGCAGCACTATTTTGGTAAACAGAAACCAGCGGTTCGCGCCCATCGACAGCGCCGAGTTGATCAGCAACCCGTCGACCTGCTTAACGCCGCTGATGGTACTCAACAGGATCGGCCAGAACGACGCCCAGAAAATGATCGCGATTTTCGACAGTTCACCGATACCCAGAAACAGAATAAACACCGGAAACAATGCCAGCGCCGAGGTCTGGCGGAAGAACTGCAACAACGGATCAAGCACATGCTCGACCCGTGCAAACCAGCCCATTATCAACCCCAGGCTGACACCGCAGGCAATCGCCAGCAGCAGTCCGGCAAAGGAACGAAACAGGCTGGCCTGCAAGTGCTTGATCAGATCGCCACTGCTGGCCAGGTCCAGCACCGCACCCAGCACCGCCGATGGCGGGCTCAGGTAGCCGGGGTTGACCACGCCCAATTGCGGCAAGGCCTCCCAGAGGGCGAGGAACAGGACAATACCCACCGAGCTTTCGATCACCCGCCGTGAAGTCAATTTAAAGCCCATGTTTACACTCCAATCCGATAACCACCCAGGGTCGCGATGCTCTGCCAGTTCTGAGGCACTGGCGCCGCAACGGGCTCACGGGCCACGTCTGTGACCTCGTCGCGCAGGGCTTCCCAGGCACGCTGGCGGTAGTGCACAAAGGCCTGGGTATTACGCAATTCCGGCTGGCGCGGGCGCGGCAGGTCGATGTCGAAGATCTCCTTGATCCGCCCCGGGCGCTGGGTCATCACCGCCACCCGGTCCGACAGGAAAATCGCCTCGTCCAGGCTGTGGGTAATAAACACGATGGTTTTTTTGTGCGTATCCCAAATGCGCAGCAACTCACTCTGCAGGGTCTCGCGGGTTTGCGCGTCGAGGGCGGCGAAAGGTTCGTCCATCAGCAGCACATCCGGGTTGTAGGCCAGCGAGCGGGCAATCGCTACGCGCTGGCGCATGCCGCCGGACAACTCGTGAGGGTAGCGCGAGGCGAAGCCATTGAGGCCCACCAGCTCCAGGTATTCGCGGGCAGTTTCCAGCCGCCGGGCCTTGGCCACCCCGCGGATCTCCAGGCCCACGGCAATGTTGTCGAGCACCGTGCGCCAGGGCAGCAATGCATAGCCCTGGAACACAACACCCTGGTTACGGTTGATGCCCTGCAGGGGCCGGCCATCGACCAGAAGGTCGCCGCCGGTCTTGTGCGCAAGCCCTGCAAGGATATTCATAAAGGTCGACTTGCCGCAGCCCGAAGGCCCGAGGATGGACAGGAACTCGCCCTCGCGTACCTGCAGGTCAAACCCCTCCAGCACGGGCACCCGCTCCTCTCGCCCCGCTTCATTCAAGGCCCGGTACTCCATGCTCAGGTCACGGGCGACGATCTTGTGTTCCGGCATCAGGCATGCCCCCGGGCGAACGGGTTGAAGTCGTTGGTGTAGACATCCTTGACCCCTATCGAACCTTTTTTGATCTTGCCTTCGTTTTCAAGAATGTCGATGTAGTACTGAATCGGCGGCTCGGTCACTACCAGGTCATCGACATAGGCAAAGCGCTCCACCAACTCGAGCTTCATGCCGATGCGCTCGGAGGTGATTTTGCGCGCGTCGTCGGGGTTGGCATTGACCCAGTTGGCCGCGCGGGCGATCGCGTTTACAACGTCGCGGGTAGCCTCCGGGTTCTCGCGGCTGAACTTGCCATACACACTGTAGGGCGCCATGCCGCCCAATCCGCCATCCAGATCGTAGTCGCTCCACAGCTTGCGCAATGCCGGGTTGTGCTCGGCACCGCCGGACGATGGCGGATGAATGATTGCAATGTCGATATTGCCGGTGGCCAGGGTCTGCTCGGCCTGGTTGTCCGGCACCACCACCCAGTTGATCTTGTCGACATTGACGCCCTGCTCGCGCAGGTATTTTTTGGTGACAAATTCGGCGCAGGCGCCAAAGCTGTTGAAGCCTACGGTCTTGCCTTCCAGGTCTTTGGGCTTGACGATGCCGGAGTCGTCGCGCACGAAGTATTTCATGTGCGGAGCTTCTTGCAGGGTCTTGCCGCCGGCGGCCACCACCTTGAGGTCAAGACCACTGGCGATGGCTGAAATCACCAGCGGTACCATGCGCGCGCCGAAGTCTATTTCGCCGGTGCCGGTCAATGGAATGATCTGGGGCGCGGCAATACGGCCGATGTACTTGGGCCGTGCCCGCGAGCCTTCGAAATAGCCGAGGGAGTCGGCGACATAGACCAGATCGAATGAGGGGTTGTCGGGGTACTTGAAGTCCACCACCTGATCGGCGCGGCTCTTGATCACGGCGGCGCTTTTAGCGCCGCTGTCCTTTTTTTCGCAGCCGGGCAGCAGAATACCCGCAGCGCCGACCGCACCCAATACCGCGCAACTACGCAGGAATGCTCTTCTGTTGTTGATCGGGTTCATGCCCGCTCCTTGTGGGTTTTGAATTGTGGGAGCGAGCCTGCTCGCGAAGGCATCAAGGCCTGCTTCGCGAGCAGGCTCGCTCCCACTAGGGTGGGGGGAGTCAGGCGGTTTTCAGGGTGTAGCGCGACTCCGGGCGAGTCAGGCCGTAGTGTTCGCGCAAGGTGCTGCCCGCATACTCACTGCGGAACAAGCCGCGCTGGCGCAAGATCGGCAGCACTTCGTCGAGGAACACGTCAAAACCATCGGGGAATGCCGGCGGCATCACGTTGAAACCATCCGCCGCACCGCTGCGGAACCACTGCTCAATCAAGTCGGCAATCTGTACCGGGGTACCCACCGGCACCCAATGCCCGCGCGCCCCCGCCAGGCGGTTGATCAGCTGGCGCAAGGTGACGTTTTCGCGGTCGACAATATCGATGATCAGCTTGAAGCGGCTGGACTGGCTTTCGACGCCTTCGAAGTTGATCAGATGGCGCGGAAACGGGGCGTCCAGATCCTGACCCGACAAGTCCACACCCAACATGCGCCGCAATTGGCCCAGGGACACGTGGGGCAATACCAGTTCATTGAGTTCATCAAACTTGCGCTGCGCTTCGGCTTCGGTGCTGGCGATATACGGGCTGATGCCCGGAAGAATTTTCAGCTGGCGCGGGTCGCGGCCCACGGCTTTCGCCCGGACGCGGATGTCATTGGCAAATTCCGTGGCGCTTTGCAGCGTCTGGTGCGCGGTAAAGATGGCTTCAGCATGCCTGGCGGCAAAATCACGACCATCCTCGGATGAGCCGGCCTGCACCTGCACCGGTCGCCCCTGGGGCGAACGCGGCGAGTTCAGCGGGCCCTTGACCTTGTAGTAAGCGCCGACGTGGTTGATCGAGTGCACCTTGCCGCTGTCGGCAAATACCCCGGCGGTTTTATCCAGCACCAGCGCATCGTCTTCCCAGCTGTCCCACAGGTCACCGACCACCTGTACGAACTCTTCGGCCTGGGCGTAGCGATCATGGGCCGAAGGGTGTTCATCAAGCCCAAAGTTGGCCGCTGCGGCAGCCATTGACGTGGTGACAATGTTCCAGCCCGCACGGCCCTTGCTCAGGTGATCCAGCGCGCTGAACGAACGCGCCAGGTTGTAAGGTTCGCTGTAGGTGGTGCTGGCCGTGGCAATCAGGCCGATGCGCTGGGTAACCGCCGCAATGGCTGCCAGCCAGGTCACCGGCTCGAAGCGGATGCGCAGGCCTTCGCGGCCGCTTTCGGCCAGTGACGGCGAGTCGGCAAAGAAAATCGCATCGAGCTTTTCGCGCTCGGCGCGTAACGCCAGCTGCTGGTAGTAGCCAATGTCCATGGACGACTCCGGCACTGACTGCGGGTGGCGCCAGGCGGCTTCGTGATGGCCGTTGGGGTAGATAAACAGGTTGAGGCTGAGCTGACGTTCGGACATGTTCTGTTCTCTGAATTCAGGTGGCAGGGGTTCAATGCAATTCGGCGAAGTCACTCAGCACGTCGTCGCGCAGGGCGATAAAGCGGCTGTCACTGCGGTTGCGCGGGCGCGGCAGGTCGATATCGAGGATGCGCCGGATACGCCCGGGGTTGGGCTGCATGACCACCACGCGATCACCGAGAAACACAGCCTCATCCACATCGTGGGTCACCAGGATCATGGTGATTTTTTCCTTGGCCCAGATGTTTTGCAGCTCGCCCTGCAAGCGCGCCCGGGTCAGCGCATCGAGGGCGCCAAGGGGTTCGTCGAGCAACAGCACGCTGGGGCGGTTGACCAGCCCCCGGGCAATCGCCACACGCTGGGCCATGCCGCCGGAAATCTGGTGCGGGTAGGCGTCGATAAAGTCCTGCAGGCCCACCAGTTCGATATGTTCGCGCACGGTGTCGCGCTTTTCCTTTGTGCTCAGCGGCGAGTTTTTCAGCGCCACGGCAACGTTCTGTTCAACGTTGAGCCAGGGGAACAAACGGTGATCCTGAAACACGATGCCGCGCTCCAGCCCCGTGCCGTCGATGGGCTGGCCATTGAGCAGGATGCGCCCCTCATACTCTTCGTCCAGGCCCAGAATCAGGCGCAGCAGGGTGGACTTGCCGCAACCGCTGGCACCGACGATGCTGATAAATTCGCCGGGAGCGATATCCAGCTGGATATTGTCCAGCACTTGCAACTGGCTGCTGCTACCGGGGCGCGAAGCAAAGCGCTTGCTGATGTTTTCCAGGGTCAGGCTGTTATTGAGCATGCTGCAATCCTTTTGAAAGTGCCGATTAACGCGGTTCAATGCCGTACAGGCGTTGCATGCGTCGCTCAAAAATTCGGGCCAGGGCATTGAGGCTCCAGCCCACCAGGCCGATGACCACCATGCCGAACAGCACCAGGTCCATCATGAAATGCTCGCTGCCATCGATCAGCGTGTTGCCGATGCCCTCCCCCGACACCAGCAGATATTCGGCGCCGATGGTCGCCAGCCACGAGTACACCAGCGCCAGATACAGCCCGGTGAAAATCGAGGGCAAGGCGGCGGGCAGCATGACTCCGACGATGGTCTGCCAACGGCTGAAGCGGTAGACCCGCGCCACTTCCAGCAGGTTGGGCGGCACATTGCGCAGGCCGTCGCAGGTATTGACCACCACCGGCACCAGGGCCGCCAGTGACAAAAACACCACCTTGGCCACATCGCCCAGGCCGAACCACACCGAGATCAGGGGGATCCAGGCGAACAGCGAAATCTGTTTGAAGGTGTTGAAGCTCGGGCCGACCAAACGCTCGAAATAGTGCGACAGGCCCAGCAGGCAACCCAGCACCAGGCCCAGGGTGGTGCCGATAAAAAAGCCGCTCAGGTTGCGCGTCAGGCTGGCGCTGATGGCCCGCCAGAACTTGCCCGAAGCGATCTGGTCCCAGGCCGTGGCCGCCACTTTCTCCGGTGAAACCAGCAGCCCGGACTGGCTCCAGCCCATATGCGAAGCCAGCCACCACAGGGCGACGGCACTGATCGGCAACACCCAGCCGCGATAGCGACGGCTGCTGCCATGACTGATAGCCAATGCGCTGCTCATGACAGGCGCCCCGCTACCGGTGCGCGGCCACGATTAAGGCGGCGCTCGGCATAATCAAAACCACGGTCGATCACCAGGCCGATCGCCCCGACCACCACCACGGCGGCCATCACCAGATCCAGCTGGAACAGTTGGCGACCATAGACAATCAGGTAACCCAGCCCTTCGCTAGACGCCACCAGCTCAACCACTACCAGCGACAGCCAGGCCTTGGTGAAGCCCAGGCGCAGGCCGGTAAACAGGGTCGGGATAGCCGCCGGCAACACGATAAACACCACACTCTGCCAGCGGCTGAAACCATAGGCCCGCCCTGCTTCCAGCAAGCCCTTGGGCGCCTGGTGGAAAGCCTGCAAGGTGCATAGGGTGATCGGCACCATCGCCGCCTTGGCAATCAGCACGTACTTGAGCGGCTCGCCGATGCCGAACAGCAACAAGGCAAACGGCAACCAGCCCAACACCGGGATTTGCACAATGGCATTGAAGGTGGGCAGCAGATAATCCTCGACGGTTTTCGACAACCCCATCGCCAGCCCCAGCGCCACACCGATAGCGCCCCCCAGGGCAAACCCGACGACTACCCGCTGCAGGCTGGCGGCAGCATTTATCCACAGGTCGCCAGAAGCAAAGAGATCCGACAGGGTTTCGTAAACATAGGCTGGTGGCGGCAAGACCTGCTCTGACAGCCAGCCCTGCTCAACCCCCAGATACCACAGGCCCAGCAGGGTCAGCGGCAAGAGCCAGGGCAAGCTCCGGTCACCCAGGGTCGTGGCCCAGGCCGAGGTGCGCGGCACTTCGACCTTGCGTACCGGGCGTGCCGGGGCCGGTGGCAAACGCTTGACGTTGCCCTTGGGTAGCGCCGGTGCGTACTGCTGCGGTATGACGGTCTGTGCCCTGGCCATATGCCTGGCTCCTTTGTTGCTACTACAAAAAACGGAGTCCCTGTGGGCTCCCACAGGGGTATCCCCATAAGGGTATGCAGTTACTTGCCCGCTACCGCATTGCCGGCGGGCTGTTTGCCATCCACGCCATAGGCCGTCCAGAAGCTCTCCAGGCCCTTGGCTTTCAACGCGGTCTGCAAATAGTTCGGCTCAAACCAGCCTTCGATACTCACCGGGCGGCGGATCAGCTTTTCGTCCTTGGCCTGCTCTGCCACTGCCTGGTAGCGACTCACCAGAAAGGTGTCGATCAGCGGCGAATTCCGGTCTCGCAAACTCACCCCGGTAAAGTCGGCGCGCAGTGAGTCCACCGGGTCATTGCTCTTGGCCCACTCGCTGAACACCTCATCACGATGGCTGTCTTCGGACGCCCATTTCGCCGCATCCACCAGGGTATCGACGACTTTTTGCACATTGCCCGGGTGCTCTTTTTCATAGGCACCGCGCACCACCAAGGCGGTCTGACGGGTGTAGCGCACATCCTGGGCAGGGTTGTCGTAAACGATGTCGATCAGGCCCTTGTCACGCAGCTTGAACAGCTCACGACCACCGAAGGCCGCATCCACGCCATTGGAAACCAGGGCTGCCTGGGTACTGCCGGCATCGAGGTTGATCACCTTGATATCGCGCTCGCTCATGCCGTGCGCTGCCAGCAGGTTGATCGACACCAGATGACCGTTGGTGCCGCGAAACACCGCGACCTTCTTGCCTTTGAGGTCTTCGATGGTCTTGATGTCAGAGCCCTTTGGCACCGCCAGATACAGGTTGGCCCGCACCCCCAGTGCTGCCAGCAGTTTGGTGTCCAGCCCGTTGGAGCGCCCGACCACCGCCGGCAGATCACCCTGATAGGCGAAGTCCAGCTGCTGGTTGGACAACGCTTCGTTGACCGCAGGGCCAGCGCCTTTGAAGAAGAACCACTGCACCTCGGTGCCGGTGCCGGCGAAGGCTTTTTCCAGCAGTTGCTGGTTACGCACGATGCCCAGCGGCGAGCCACTGAACGTGACCGGATCACCGCCACCGGCGCTCGCCACACCGACGCGCAACACATCGGCCTCGGCCAGCGGAACAGCCATGACCGCCGCCAGCACGGCGGCAATGCGGGTCTTGCGCAACAGGGCATTTACTTTGAATGTGGCCATGGGCAGGTCTTCCTTGAAGCAATAAGGCGCGGCCCGTCAGGCGGCGAGGTGTTTTTTGTCGGCTTCGGTTTTCGGCGAGCGGGTGTCCGGGGTCGGCTTGAGCGCCTGGCTCAGGCGGCCGTCGACACCCACCGGCACATCGCCGTCGATGGTGGTGCGACGTACGATGCGCGGGGCATCGCCGTAGTCGTTGATCGCAATATGCTGGGTGGCGCGGTTATCCCAGATCACCACATCACCTTCCTGCCAGCGCCAGCGCACGGTGTTGTCGACATGGGTAATGCGGTCATGGAACAGGCGAATCAGTTGCTTGGAATCGTTGCTGCTCACACCCTGAATATCTTTGACAAAGTGGCCCAGCAACAAACTTCTTTCGCCCGATTCCGGGTGAACGCGAACCAGCGGATGTTCAGTTTCATAAACTTCGGCAGTGAACTGTTCGCGATAGCGCTTGAGACCGGACTCATCGGTACCGCGAGGCGTCGCATAGTCATAAACATTGGTGTGCAGAGCGCGCAAATTGTCCGCAAGTTGCTTTAACGGCTCGGGTAAATCGTTATAAGCCGATGCGGTATTGGCCCACACTGTGTCGCCGCCATAGGGTGGAATGACCACACCGCGCAAGATGGAGATTTTCGGGTAATTGGCCACAAAGGTCACATCGGTATGCCAGGAGTTGGCGCGGGTTTCCTTGGCGTCCAGGTGCAGGATGGCGGAACTTTGCTCGGCAGAGCGCACGGTCGGGTGGGGCACCTGATCACCGAAGCGGCGGGAAAATGCTTCGTGCTCGGCGTCGCTTAAATGCTGGTCGCGAAAGAACAGGACTTTATATTTCAACAAGGCCTGATGAATAAACTCGA
Source organism: Pseudomonas sp. WS 5051 (assembly GCF_012985715.1). Classification (NCBI taxonomy): domain Bacteria; kingdom Pseudomonadati; phylum Pseudomonadota; class Gammaproteobacteria; order Pseudomonadales; family Pseudomonadaceae; genus Pseudomonas; species Pseudomonas sp. WS 5051. Next base: position 71,627 of record NZ_JAAQWV010000014.1, on the reverse strand, counting down.
ATGTTTCGCCACTGATATCACCGCCCAGTTTTACGCCTTCAAGTTGTGCACCAATTCGACCCGCTACGGGTTTTACTTGAATAGTCATCGCCCCACTCCTGCTTCACGAGTTGTTGTGAACAGATCATAAAGGCATAAAAACTCGGACAGCCAATCACTTTTTAGTCTAACGATAGATGAGCAGTTTTATAGAACATGTCCGGTGTTAGCGGCGTTAAATGGTTATAAACTTTTCAGTTGTAAGTTAATAACCCTTTCAATTATTCACCTGTTTGCCTGGCTCGCGCATAACCGCTTTACGACGTGGCAACCGGCCATTGAGCAGCGGTGGAGCGAGACTCTTCCCCGATTTGGACAGGCGCAAGCGAGCGGAATTACGCTCGGATGTTTCACGGGAATGAAAGCGAATCGTCGTACGAATCACCTGATTATCTCTAGCTAGGCTCACAGAACTGACCACCCTTCTTTGGTTTGGTGGCTTAAATTCAGGAGCGCATATGAACAACGCAGAACACTTAACCGCCCAATGGCACTTGCAAAAGAAACGGGCAGAGGTCAGCGTAATTACAAACGTCATTACACGAGTCAAAGCCATGGCCTCCATCAACATTCGCATTGACGATGAACTCAAAGCCCGCGCTTACCAGGAACTTGAGCGCCTGGGTGTCACCCCCTCTGAACTGGTCCGCCAGGCATTTCAGTACGTAGCCGAACGCGGCCAACTGCCCTTTCGCCCCATGCTGGTAACCGAAGAAGACGAAGCCCTCATCAACACTGTGCGCGAACGCCTGGCGGCACCACAAAGGGTCAAGGTAACACTGGATGACCTTTGATCTTGAGTTTGAGTTTGACCAGCGCGCACTCAAGGAATGGCACAAGCTCGCAGACCGGTCAGGCAGCAATTCAAGAGCAAACTGTCAGAGGTGTTGCTCAACCCCCGCGTTGAAGCCAACCGGCTGCGCAAGCTGCCCGATTGCTACAAAATCAAGTTACGCAGCGCGGGTTACCGACTGATCTATCAGGTCATTGATCAAGAGGTTGTGGTGTTCGTCGTCGCCGTTGACAAGCGCGAACACGAGACCGCGTATCGCAAGGCGCAAGACCGCTTGAAGTAAGCCACCCCATTAAAGGCAAGCGCAAATCCAAAGCCCTGTAAAATCCAGGTTTTCAACTGGGTCAACACCTCTGGCATATGCCTTGCACCCTCGCAGTATGCTTTTGCCAAGGTGCTGCCTCCCATGAACGAATCACTCGCCGGGCCTCTGGCCTGGGTCAACGGCAGCGATGCCCCGGAAAAAACCGAAATCAATCTCGGTTTTATGGCCCTCAGCGATTGTGCCTCGGTGGTGGTGGCCGCCACTCAAGGGTTCGCCCAGCCCTTCGGGCTGACGCTGAACCTCAAGCGCCAGTCGTCCTGGGCCAGCCTGCGGGACAATCTGGTGAACGGCCAGCTCGACGCCGCCCACAGCCTCTACGGGCTGATCTACGCCGTGCACCTGGGCATTGGCGGCGTGGCGGCCACCGACATGAGCGTACTCATGGGGCTTAACCAAAACGGCCAGAGCCTCAACCTCTCCCACGGTTTACAGGCCCTGGGCGTGACCCGTCCTGAGGCGCTGCAACAACACGTGCACCAAAGTCGATCGAAACTGACCTTCGCCCAGACTTTTCCCACGGGCACTCATGCCATGTGGCTGTATTACTGGCTGGCGAGTCAGGGCATTCATCCGCTGCAAGACGTCAACAGCGTAGTGGTACCACCGCAACAGATGGTTGCGCACTTGCTGGCAGGTCGCATTGACGGCTTTTGCGTCGGCGAGCCGTGGGCTGCCAGCGCGGTTGCACAGAATATGGGGTTTACCCTCGCCACCACCCAGGCGCTGTGGCCCGATCACCCGGAAAAAGTCCTGGGCTGTACCCGGGCGTTTGTCGAGCAGTACCCCAATACCGCCCGGGCGCTGGTGATGGCGATCCTGGAAGCCAGCCGCTTTATCGAGCAGAACGACGAAAACCGGCGCAGTACCGCGCAGTTGCTGAGCGCCCCCGAGTACCTGAATGCACCCGTAGAGTGCATCGCGCCGCGTCTGCTCGGCGACTACAACGACGGCCTGGGCAAGCACTGGCAAGACCCGCACGCCCTGCGTTTTTATGGTGACGGCGAGGTCAACCTGCCGTACCTGTCCGATGGCATGTGGTTTATGACCCAGTTCCGCCGCTGGGGCTTGCTGCGCGAAGACCCGGACTACCTCGGTGTTGCCCGTCAGGTTCAGCAATTGGCCCTGTACCGCGACGCGGCCAACGCCGTTAAGGTGCCGGCAGGTGCCGCAAACATGCGCAGCAGCCAGTTGCTCGATGGCAAGGTGTGGGACGGCTCGGATCCCGCAGGCTATGCCCGAAGTTTTGCGCTGCATGCCATGAGCACCCGCGCTCCTCTTGCTGCCCGTCGTTGACTGGAGCCACCCCCATGCTGCGTATCTTGCTGATCAACGACACGGCGAAAAAAGTCGGCCGCCTGAAAGCCGCGCTGAGTGAAGCCGGATTTGAGGTAATCGATGAATCGGGCCTGACCATCGACCTGCCTGCTCGCGTCGAAACGGTGCGCCCGGACGTGATCCTGATCGATACCGAGTCGCCAAGCCGCGATGTGATGGAGCAAGTGGTGTTGGTGTCTAGGGACCAACCACGACCGATTGTCATGTTTACCGACGAGCACGACCCAGGCGTGATGCGTCAGGCGATCAAGTCAGGGGTTAGCGCCTACATTGTCGAAGGCATTCACGCACAGCGCTTGCAGCCAATTCTCGATGTGGCCATGGCTCGCTTCGAAAGCGACCAGGCCCTGCGCGCCCAACTGCATGCCCGCGACCAGCAACTGGCCGAGCGCAAGCGCATCGAACTGGCCAAGGGTCTGCTGATGAAGATGAAAAGCTGCAACGAAGAAGAGGCTTACACCCTGATGCGCCGCCAGGCCATGAGTCGCCAACAAAAACTGATACAGGTGGCGGAACAGATCATAGCCATGAGTGAGCTTCTGGGTTGACCCATGATCCTCCTCAATTGGCACAGTTTTCGCTAAGCAATCCTTACCGGTAACCAACGGCGGTTGCCCCATCTACGACAGAGACGTCGCTCCCCTGATTCGCCCATGGCGGATCCGGCAGCGGCGTTTTTTCGTTTTGGCCCCAGCGACCGGGGCCGGTGGTGCGGCCGTTACGGCGCCCCATCGCAACTCTTCTTCTAAAAACGATCAACCGTTGAGGTGCGCGATGAATTCAAGCTTCTGGAAGTCCGGCCATACTCCAACCCTGTTCGCGGCGTTTCTGTATTTCGACCTGAGTTTTATGGTCTGGTATCTGCTCGGCCCACTGGCCGTGCAAATCGCCACCGACCTGCACCTGACCACGCAACAGCGTGGGCTGGTGGTGGCCACGCCGATCCTCGCGGGGGCCGTGCTGCGCTTTGTGATGGGCCTGCTGGCTGATCGCCTGTCTCCCAAAACCGCCGGGCTGATCGGTCAGGTCATTGTTATTGGTGCGCTGTTTGTGGCCTGGAAGCACGGTATTCACAGCTACGAGCAGGCTCTTTTGCTGGGGCTGTTTCTGGGCATGGCTGGCGCCTCGTTTGCCGTTGCGTTGCCGCTGGCCTCGCAGTGGTATCCACCGCAACACCAGGGCAAGGCAATGGGCATCGCCGGTGCAGGCAACTCTGGCACGGTGTTCGCTGCGCTACTGGCCCCGGTGCTGGCAGCGGCGTATGGCTGGAGCAATGTGTTCGGCTTTGCCCTGATCCCGCTGGTGCTGTGCATTTTCGTATTTGCCTGGCTGGCCAAAAACGCCCCGGAACGGCCCGTGGCCAAGTCCATGAGCGATTACTTCAAGGCCCTGGGCGACCGCGACAGTTGGTGGTTCATGTTTTTCTACAGCGTGACGTTCGGCGGCTTTATCGGCCTGGCCAGCGCCCTGCCCGGCTACTTCAATGATCAATACGGACTAAGCCCGGTGACGGCGGGTTACTACACAGCCGCCTGTGTGTTTGGCGGTAGTTTGATGCGGCCGCTGGGCGGTGCGCTGGCGGATCGCTTCGGCGGTATTCGTACCCTGTTGGGGATGTACACCCTGGCGACCATCAGCATCGCCGCCGTAGGTTTCAACCTGCCAAGCTCCTATGCAGCACTGGCGCTTTTCGTCTGCACAATGCTGGGATTGGGTGCAGGTAACGGGGCAGTTTTCCAATTGGTGCCTCAGCGCTTTCGTCGTGAAATTGGCGTTATGACGGGCTTGATCGGCATGGCAGGCGGCATCGGTGGTTTCGCCCTCGCAGCAGGCATGGGCGCGATTAAACAAAGCACCGGCAGCTATCAATTGGCCTTGTGGTTATTTGCCAGCCTTGGCGTACTGGCCTGGTTTGGCCTGCACGGGGTCAAGCGCCGCTGGAGAACAACGTGGGGCTCGGCTGCCGTGACCGCTGCCCGAGTGTGAGGCTGCGATGAGTCTGCAACTGAGTTTCGCCCACGCCAGCGCCATCGGCCCTCGCGCAGAGAATCAGGACGCACTGCGCGAAGTCACGCCTGTGCCCATACTGGCGGCAAGCAAGGGGCATTTATTTGCCATTGCCGATGGCGTCAGCCAATGCGCCGATGGCGGCCTGGCCGCCCGTTCGACGTTGCAGGCACTGGCGCTGGACTACTACGCCACACCAGAAACCTGGAGCGTCGCCCAGGCACTGGAGCGTTTGCTGCAAGCGCAAAATAGCTGGCTGCGGGTCAATGGCGGCGGGCAACCGCTGCTGACCACGGTAAGTGCTGTGGTCATGCGTGGCAGGCGTTTTACGTTGGCCCATGTGGGTGATTGCCGGGTCTACCGCTGGCACGCCACAACCTTGCAGCGCATCAGTGAAGATCACGTCTGGGACCAGCCGGGTATGCAGCATGTGCTCAAGCGGGCGCTGGGGCTGGATCAGTATCTGGTGGTGGATTTTCTGGACGGCGAACTGCAACAGGGCGAGACCTTTGTGCTGCTTAGTGACGGTATATGGTCGACCCTGGGCGATACCGCCATAGCCGCCCTGTTGCGTGATCTTCCCGACCTGCAAAGCGCCGCCAGCACGCTGGTGAATGCCGCGCATCGGGCAGGCAGTCAGGACAATGCCAGCGCTCTGCTGGTGAGGGTCGACGCTCTGGGGGAAAGCGCCATCGGCGACGCCCTGGCGCAACTGCAGCAATGGCCACTACCGCCCGCGCTCAAACCGGGGCAACACTTTGAAAACTGGCAGGTCGAAAGCCATGTTGGCCAGAGCCAGCAATCACTGCTCTACCGGGTGCGGGATGCGCAGCAACAGCCCTGGCTACTGAAAACCCTGCCGGCCCATCTGCACGACGATCACCTGGCAGGGCAAGCGCTGCTATCGGAAGAATGGTTCCTCAAGCGCGTGGCGGGTCGTCATTTCCCCGAGGTGCACCCCGCCAGCCAGCGTCAGCATTTGTACTACGTGATGCGTGAATATCCAGGCACCACCCTGGAAAATCTCTATACCACGCGCGGGCCTCTGCCCCTGGCACAATGGCTGGATCTGGCCGAGCGCCTGTTGCGAGCTGTGGGCCTGTTACACCGACGGCAGATTTTTCATCGCGATATCAAACCGCACAATCTGTTGCTGGGTGACGACGGTGAATTGCGCTTGCTGGACTTTGGGCTGGCCTACTACCCCGGTCTGTCGGAGGATCTGCCATCAACGTTGCCCGGCACACCCAGTTATCTCTCCCCGGAAGCCTTTCGCGGCGAAAAACCCAGCCCCGGACAGGATCTCTACGCCGTGGGCGTGACGCTGTATTACCTGCTGACCGGGCATTACCCCTACGGAGAAATCGAAGCATTTCAGCGTCCGCGCTTTGGTATGCCTGTCAGCGCCAGTCGTTATCGACCCGATCTGCCGGAGTGGATTGTCCATAACCTTGGGCGCGGGGTTGCCGCCAATCCGGCGCAACGCTTTGAAACGGCCGAAGAATGGCTGCTACAACTGGAGCAGGGTGAGCGCCAGAGCTTGAGCGTGCGCCCCCGGCCCTTGCTGGAGCGCGAGCCGTTAAAGGTATGGCGGACGGTGGCATCAGTGTCGTTGTTGATAAATCTGGTGCTGATATTTTTGCTGTCTCACCCATAAAGGTGTTCGCTACAGGGCAAGCGGCGCCCCAATAACGGGCGAGGCGCATTGCATCGGTGCACAAAAACACCCCGCGAATATCCAGACATCGTGTAAACACAGGCTCTTGTCAACTTGGCACAACCACTGCATTAGCAAATCCATCAAACATAAAACCCGGTCTTCAACGACGAATACCAGGTTTCCCGAGAGAACGGGACAAGGACAAAGGCGTCCTCGCTAGGCAACTAGCGGGACGCCTTTTTTTGTTTTTGCACAATGTGTCGAGCAAGGCCGCAATGCCCCCCAGAAGGCCGGCCTTGCTCGCGGAGAACCTGATGAAAAAACTCAAACTGGTGATGATCGGCAACGGCATGGCCGGGGTTCGCACCCTGGAAGAGTTGCTCAAACTGAGCAACGAGCTGTACGAGATTACGGTCTTCGGCGCCGAACCTCACGCCAACTACAACCGTATCCTGCTCTCGCCCGTTCTGGCCGGGGAACAGACCTTCGAGGAGATAGTGCTCAACGATCTGGACTGGTACCTGGACAACAACATCAAGCTGCTGCTCAACCGCAAGGTGGTGCAGATCGACCGGGCCAGGCGCCGGGTTATCGCCGAAGACGGTACCGAAGCCGAGTACGACCGTCTGCTGATTGCCACCGGCTCTACGCCCTTTATCCTGCCGATCCCCGGCAACACCCTGGACGGTGTGATCGGCTACCGCGATATTGCCGATACCCAGGCGATGATCGATACCGCCAAAACCCATAAACACGCGGTGGTCATCGGCGGCGGACTACTGGGGCTGGAGGCAGCCAATGGCCTGATGCTGCGCGGCATGCATGTGACCGTGGTGCATATCGGCGAATGGCTGCTGGATCGCCAACTCGACCCGATCAGCGGCCAACTGCTGCAAAACGCCCTTGAAGCACGCGGCCTGCATTTTCGCCTGCGCGAACAGACCAATGCCCTGCACGATGCTGGCAATGGCCGGGTGGGCTCGGTGGAGTTCAAGAACGGCGAGATCATCCCTGCAGATCTGGTAGTGATGGCTGCCGGTATTCGGCCCAATACCGAGCTTGCCGAGCAGGCGGGCATCCCCTGCAATCGCGGCATTCTCGTCAACGACACCCTGCAAACCTACGACCCGCGCATTTACGCCATCGGCGAATGCGCCAGCCATCGCGGCATCGCTTACGGCCTGGTGGCGCCACTGTTCGAGCAGGCCAAGGTCTGCGCCAACCACCTCGCGCAACTGGGTTTTGCCCGCTATCAGGGCTCGGTCACGTCGACCAAACTGAAGGTCACCGGCATCGATCTGTTCTCGGCAGGCGACTTTATGGGCGGTGAAGGCACTGAAATCATCACCCTCAGCGACCCGATCGGCGGGGTCTACAAAAAGCTGGTGATCAAGGACGACATTCTGGTGGGAGCCTGCCTATACGGCGACACCGCAGACGGCGGCTGGTACTTCCGACAAATCCGTGAGAATCACGCCATCGGTGAGATCCGCGATCATTTGATGTTTGGTGAAAATGCCATAGGCGATGTCGGCCATCAGGGCCAGGACAAGGCCATGAGCATGGCCGACACCGCCGAAATCTGCGGTTGCAATGGCGTGTGCAAGGGCACCATCGTCAAGGCTATTCAAGAGCACGGGCTGTTCAGCGTTGATGAGGTCAAAAAGCACACCAAGGCGGCCAGCTCCTGCGGTTCATGCGCGGGGTTGGTGGAGCAGATTTTGATCAACACCGTGGGGGGCGCGGCGGACGTCAAACCCAAAAGCGAAAAAGCCATCTGCGGCTGCAGCGACCTGAACCACGGACAAATCCGCCGGGCCATTCGCGAGCAACATTTGCTGACCATCGCCGACACCCAGCGCTACCTGAACTGGCGCTCGCCCAACGGCTGCGCCACCTGCCGCCCGGCGCTCAACTACTACCTGATTTCCACCTGGCCGGGAGAGGCCCGCGATGATCCGCAATCACGGCTAATAAACGAAAGGGCCCACGCAAACATTCAAAAAGACGGCACCTATTCCGTCGTCCCGCGGATGTGGGGCGGCGTCACCAACCCCTCCGAGCTGAGGCGTATTGCCGATGTGGCCGACAAGTACAACGTGCCGATGGTCAAGGTTACCGGCGGGCAGCGCATCGATCTGCTGGGGATAAAAAAACACGACCTGCCGGGCGTGTGGAAGGATCTGGACATGCCCTCGGGGCATGCCTACGGCAAATCCATCCGCACGGTAAAGACCTGTGTGGGCAGCGAGTTCTGCCGCTTCGGCACGCAAAACTCGACGCAACTGGGCATCGAACTGGAACACGATCTGTTCAATATGTGGTCGCCGCACAAGGTGAAGTTGGCAGTGTCCGGTTGCCCGCGCAACTGTTCGGAAGCAGGCATCAAGGACGTAGGAATTATCGGCGTGGACTCAGGCTGGGAGATGTATATCGGCGGTAATGGCGGGATCAAAACCGAGGTTGCCGAGTTCTTCGTCAAGCTCAAAACGGCTGAAGAAGTCCGCGAGTACAACGGTGCCTTTTTACAGTTGTATCGCGAAGAGGCCTTCTACCTCGAGCGCACCGTGCATTACCTGCAACGGGTCGGTATGGAGCACATCAAAAAGGCTGTGCTTGAAGACCCCGAACGGCGCAAGGCGCTCAATGATCGCCTGCAGTTTTCCCTGTCGTTTGAGCAAGACCCGTGGAAAGAGCGCCTGGTGCAGCCGTTGCTGAAAAAGGAGTTCGAGGTCATCCCCGTGAACAATCTGGAGGTGCCGGCATGAACTGGCTCGATATCTGTTCACTTGAAGAAATCAACACCCTGGGCTCACGGATCATCAGCGGACCGAAGGGTGATATCGCGATTTTTCGCACAAGCGACGACGAAGTGTTCGCCCTCGACGACCGCTGCCCGCACAAGGGCGGCCCGTTGTCCCAGGGTTTGATCTACGGCAAGCGCGTCGCCTGCCCGCTGCACAACTGGCAGATCGATCTGCAAAGCGGCGAAGCCCAGGCTCCGGACATCGGTTGCGCCCACCACCATCAGGCGCGGGTGGAAAATGGCCGTGTGCAGTTGGCCCTGCGGGACGCAGGCTGATGAGCCGCCAGATCACCGCCTCCACCTGCTGCTACTGCGGGGTCGGCTGCGGCGTGCTGATCGAACATGATGGCGAGCGTATTCTCGGCGTCAGCGGCGATCCGGCGCATCCGGCCAACTATGGCAAGCTGTGCAGCAAAGGCTCGACCCTGCACCTGACCGGCGACCTCAATGCCCGTGCGCTGTACCCGCAACTGCGCCTGGGCAAGGCACTGGCCCGTGGTCGCAGCGACTGGGACAGCGCCCTTGATCACGCGGCCAATGTGTTCGCCGCCACCATCGCCGAGCACGGCCCCGACAGCGTGGCGTTTTATATCTCGGGGCAGTTGCTGACCGAGGATTACTACGCCTTCAACAAACTGGCCCGGGCGCTGGTGGGCACCAACAATATCGACAGCAATTCGCGGCTGTGCATGTCCTCGGCCGTGGTCGGCTACAAACGAAGCCTGGGCGCCGATGCGCCGCCTTGCAGCTATGAAGACCTGGAGCTGAGCGATTGCGTGATGATCGTCGGCAGCAATATGGCCTACGCACATCCGGTACTGTTTCGCCGCCTGGAGGAGGCAAAAGCCCGACGTCCGCAGATGAAAGTCATCGTTATCGACCCGCGGCGTACCGATACCTGCGATCTGGCCGACCTGCATCTGGCAATTTTACCGGGCACCGACGTCGCGTTGTTTCACGGGATTTTGCATTTATTGCTGTGGGAAGACTGGGTCGATCGCGACTTTATCCAGGCCCACACTCAGGGCCTGCCCGAGCTGAAAAGCCTGGTGCGCGATTACACCCCACAGATGGTCTCGCAATTGTGCGGCATCAGCGTCGAGCAACTGCAGCAATGCGCCGAATGGGTGGGCACCTCGCCAAGTTTTTTATCGCTGTGGTGCATGGGCCTGAACCAGTCCACCGCCGGCAGCGCGAAAAACAGCGCCCTGATCAATCTGCATCTGGCCACCGGGCAAATCGGCCGCCCGGGTGCAGGGCCGTTCTCGCTTACCGGTCAGCCCAATGCCATGGGCGGGCGCGAAACCGGTAGCCTGTCCAACTTGTTACCCGGCCATCGTGATGCGGCCAATGCCGAACACCGGGCCGAAGTCGCCGCTTACTGGGGTGTTGAGCAACTGCCACAGAACACCGGCCTGAGCGCCATCGAACTCTTTGAGCAAATGGCCAGCGGCAAGGTCAAGGCCGTGTGGATCGCCTGCACCAACCCCGCGCAATCCATGCCGGACCAGACTGCCGTGCGGGCGGCGTTGCAGGCCTGCCCGTTTGTGGTGCTGCAAGAGGCGTTTCACACCACCGAAACCGCGGCCTTCGCCGACCTGCTGTTGCCCGCCGCCAGTTGGGGGGAAAAGGACGGCACAGTGACAAACTCTGAGCGGCGTATTTCCCATGTACGCAAAGCCATTCCGGCACCGGGGGAAGCCCGTCCGGACTGGGCAATTACGGTGGATTTCGCACAGCGCCTGGAAAAACATCTGCGTCCCGAGCACAGCAGCCTGTTTGCATTTGAAACTGAAGCCCAGGTGTTCGACGAATACAAGCACCTGACCTCTGGCCGTGATCTGGACCTGTCGGGTATCAGCCATGCAGTGCTCGATGCCATCGGCCCGCAACAGTGGCCTTTCCCGATAGGGGCCCGTGAAGGCACTGCGCGGCTGTATCTGGACGGGGTATTCCCTACCGCCACCGGTCGTGCGCAGTTCGTGGCCGAGCCCTACCGCGCCGCCAAGGAGCAGCGCGACGCACGCTTCCCCCTCACGCTGATCACTGGTCGCCTGCGCGACCAATGGCACGGCATGAGCCGCACCGGCACGGCCGCGCAATTGTTCGGTCACGTCAGCGAAGCGGTGTTGAGCCTGCACCCGGACGAGTTGCGCCGTCATCGCCTGCAGCCCGGAGATCTGGTCAGCCTCAAGAGTCGGCGCGGCGCCGTGATTGTTCCAGTCAGCAGCGACGACAGCGTGCGCCCGGGGCAGGCGTTTTTGCCGATGCACTGGGGTGACCGCTTCCTCAAGGGCGGGGTCAACACCTTGACCGTGCCAGCGTTTGACCCGCTGTCCAAACAACCGGAACTCAAACACAGCGCCGTGCGCCTGGAACCGGCGCAATTACCTTGGCACCTTTTCGCCCTGATCGAGGGTGATGTTCAACAGAACTTCGAGACACTGCGCCAGCTCTGCGAAACCTTTTCGTACGTCAGTTTCAGCCTGACTGGCCGCGAGCGCCCTGCGTTACTGATCCGTGCCGCCAGCGCCAGCGCACCCGATCCGCAACTGCTACGCGAGATTGATCAATGCCTGGGGCTCAACGAGGGGCCGGTACTGGCTTACGACGACCCGCGCCGCGCCATTGGCAAGCGGGTGCGCATCGAGCACGGAAGCATCACTGCGATTCGTCTGGCGGGCGAAACCCTGGCACGGCACTGGCTGCAAAACCTGTGGCAGGAAGGCCGCGCCGACGAGCAATTGCGCCGCTGGCTGCTGGCGCCACTGAGCGCGCCACCGGGCAACGCCAACGCCCCGACCGCTGGCAACTCGATTGTGTGCAATTGCAAGAACGTCAGTCAGAGCGTGATTGAGGCTGGCATCGCCCAAGGGCTGGACTTGCAGGGACTGAAAAGATCGTTGGGCTGCGGGACGCAATGCGGCTCCTGTGTCCCGCAAATCAAGCGCTTGCTGACTGCCCAGGCGCAGCCGGTCGCCATTAACCCGTGAGGAAATCACAATGAGTGCAAAAGTCTGGCTGGTGGGCGCAGGGCCGGGTGATCCGGAACTGCTGACGCTCAAGGCCGTGCGCGCCCTGCGCGAAGCAGATGTCGTATTGATTGACGATCTGGTCAATGACGCGGTGCTGGAGCATTGCCCCGCTGCGCGGGTGATTTCGGTGGGCAAACGCGGAGGGTGCCGTTCGACTCCACAGGCGTTTATTCATCGCCTGATGCTGCGTTATGCCCGCCACGGCAAATGCGTGGTTCGACTCAAGGGCGGCGACCCATGCATTTTCGGCCGTGGCGGCGAAGAGGCACAGTGGTTGCGTGAACACGGGGTTGAGGTGGAACTGGTCAATGGCATCACGGCCGGCCTGGCTGGCGCGACGCAATGCGCTATCCCCCTGACCCTGCGCGGCGTGGCCCGTGGCGTGACGCTGGTGACGGCACACACCCAGGATGACAGCCAGGTGAACTGGCAGGCGCTGGCGCAAAGCGGCACGACCCTGGTGGTGTATATGGGGGTAGCAAAGTTGAGCGAGATCCGCGAACAATTGCTGGCGGGCGGCATGACGGCGGACATGCCGGTGGCCATGATCGAAAATGCCTCCCTGCCCCACCAGCGCGAATGCCGCAGCGACCTGACGGCGATGGAGAAAGATGCCCAGGCGTTTGAACTCAAGAGCCCGGCGATTCTGGTGATTGGTCGCGTGGCAGCATCCAGCGCGGCACAACCATCACGGGAGGAGAATGTGTGGGAGCCGGGCTTGCCCGCGATGCAGGCAACCCGCTAGTTCTGAAGGGAATTTTAACTGTGGGAGCGAGCCTGCTCGCGAACGACTTTCGCGAGCAGGCTCGCTCCCACAGGGAGAGTTGACCGGCAACAGAGTATCTACAGAAATGGCGCAGAAGGGGTGATCTCAAACGACCCCCTTCGCCTCAACGTTTACCCCGCTGCGGGCCACAAGCCACGCGCAAAGCGACTTGTGACTGAGCCAAATCGACCCCCGCCGTCATCCCGGTGTCATGGGGCTTTGTTTCCTTGACGGGCATTCAGCCCTCAAGGAGCCCCCATGATTCGCCCCACATTACTGGCCCTCGCGCTTTTTTCCGTGATCAACAGCGCTTGCGCCGCCCCCGACACGCCGCTGCCCCACTCCCCCGGCGCGCCTTATGCCGCCAGTGGCCTGGCCGACCGTATCGTGCTGACCCCCGGGGCCGATCCTGCCAGGGAAATGGCCGTTACATTCCGCACCGATACCCGCCAGCAGACCAGCCAGCTGCAACTGGCTCCTGCCCTCGATGGCCCGCAACTGGCCAAGGCGGCGCATGAGGTCCAGGGCACAAGCATCAGCCTGGACAACGAGAACGGCGCGGCGTTGTTCCACCAGGTACGCCTGCACGACCTGCAGCCGGGCACGGCCTATGTGTACCGGGTCAAGGGCAGCGACGGCTGGAGTGAGTGGTTGCAGTTCCACACTGCGACCAAGACTTTCAAGCCGTTCAACTTTATTTATATGGGCGATGTGCAGAACGACATTCTGTCACTGGCCTCGCGCAGCATTCGCCAGGCCTTGCAGAGCGTGGCCAACCCCGCGTTGATCGTGCATGCCGGGGACCTGGTGTCGCAACGCGAAGACCTGGTACACGACGATCAATGGGGCGAATGGAACCAGGCAGGTGGTTTCAATTACGGGATGATTCCCCAGCTAGTGGCCGCCGGCAACCACGAATACCTCGACGGCCTCAACCCCGACGGCAGCGAAACCCGCACTCTCGGGCCGCACTGGAGCCGCCAGTTCGCCCTGCCGCAAAACGGTGTTGATGGGCTCAAAGACACCACCTACTTTGTCGACTATCAGGGTGTGCGGTTTATCGTCCTTGATGGCACCTCGGCGCTCGATATGGGCACCCTTGATCAACAGACCCGCTGGCTTGAGCAGAGCCTGAAAACCAGCCCCGCACGCTGGAATATCGTGGTCACTCACCAGCCGGTCTACACCTGCGCCCGCCCCGAAGATACCGAGCCGTTGAAAACTGCCTGGAAGCCGCTGTTCGAGCGTTATGCGGTGGATCTGGTGTTGCAGGGCCATGATCACTGCTACAGCCGTGTCAGCAACGAGGCCGGGCGTGTTGCGTCCAAAGCCGCACAAGCCGGCGGCAAGATTCAGGGACCGGTGTATATGGTCTCGGTAGCGGGTTCGAAGATGTATGGCCTCAATGACCGGGCCCGGCAGCAACCAGATCGCAGTGCTGAAGAAACCCAGCTGTACCAGACGGTCGACGTACAGGACTCAAGGCTGAAGGTGCGCAGCTACACCGCGGCTGGCAAGTTGTATGACGCCTTTGACCTGGAGCGCGACGGCAAAAATCGCAACCACTTGCGCGAGCCGGTGAAAAACCTGCCCGCCGAACGCGCCTGCACGCAAACGGCTGGCCCCGACGGCTTCGCCTGCAGCTCAAGGGCCAAGTAACCCGCTGCTACGGGAAAACTTCAACTGTGGGAGCGAGCCTGCTCGCGAACGACCTTCGCGAGCAGGCTCGCTCCCACTGGAAGGTATCTACAGGGTTCGGGGGCACCTCACTGCTCTAGGTGATCGGCGCCGGATTGAACAGGGTGATGTCGTTGTGCAATTTGTGCTGCTCGGCCCAGGTGTGTTGTTTACCGCTGGCCACGTCCAGGTAGTAATGGAACAGCTCCCAGCCCAGTTCCTCGATGCTCGCGCGCCCGGTGGCGATGCGCCCGGCGTCGATATCGATCAGGTCCGGCCAGCGTCGGGCCAGCTCAGTGCGGGTCGAGACTTTCACCACCGGTGCCATGGCCAACCCATAAGGCGTGCCGCGACCTGTGGTGAATACGTGCAGGTTCATACCGGCGGCCAGTTGCAAAGTACCGCAGACAAAATCGCTGGCAGGCGTGGCACAAAAAATCAGGCCCTTGCCCTTGACCCGTTCGCCGGGCCCCAGCACGCCATTGATCGCGCTGCTGCCGGATTTGACGATGGAGCCCAGGGACTTTTCGACAATATTCGACAGCCCGCCTTTCTTGTTCCCCGGCGTGGTGTTGGCGCTGCGATCCGCCTCACCCTTGGCCAGGTAACGGTCGTACCAGTCCATTTCACGCACCAGTTCTCGGGCGACGGTTTCGTTGGCAGCACGGGAAGTCAGCAGGTAGATAGCGTCGCGCACTTCGGTGACTTCGGAAAACAGCACCGTCGCCCCTGCCCGCAGCAGCAGGTCCGAGGCAAAGCCCAACGCCGGGTTGGCAGTGATGCCGGAGAACGCATCGCTGCCACCGCACTGCATACCCAAAATCAGCTCGGACGCAGGCACGGTTTCGCGGCGACGTTGATCGAGTTTTTTCAACCGCACTTCGGCCAGCGCCATGATCTGTTCGATCATTTCGGTAAAGCCGTGGCTGGAGTCCTGCAAGCGGTACAACCACGGCTCGCTCAAGTCCACTGAGCTGTCGTTTTCGTGCATCACCTGGCCGGCCTGGAGCTTTTCGCAGCCCAGACTGATCACCAGTGCTTCGCCACCCAAGTTGGGGTTGCGCGCCAGGTTGCGCACGGTACGGATCGGGATATAGGCGTCGGTGGCGCTGATCGCCACGCCGCAGCCGTAGCTGTGGGTCAGGGCCACCACATCATCGACATGCGGGTAACGGGGCAACAACTCGTCCTTGATACGCTTGACCGCATGGTCCAGCACGCCGGTCACACACTGCACGGTGGTGGTGATGCCGAGGATATTGCGCGTCCCGACCGTGCCATCGGCGTTGCGATAACCCTCGAAGGTGAAGCCCTCAAGTGGCATTTGCGGTGCGGGAACATCGGTGGCCAGTGGCAGGCTATCGAGCGGCGGTGCGGTGGGCATGCGCAGTTGGTCCTCATTGACCCAACTGCCCCGCGCAATGGCTTGCAGGGCATAGCCGATCACCTGACCGTAGCGGATCACCTCGCCACCTTCGGCAATAGCCGCCAGCGTGACCTTGTGGCTCTGGGGGACAAAATCCACCGTCACCAGCCCGTCGGCAAACACAGTACCCGCCGGTACGCCCTGGTCGTTGACCACCACCGCGACATTATCCCGCGGGTGCAGGCGGATCGAGCGCGGTGAGTCGGAATGTTCAATCAACGTCATGACGCCGCTCCTCAAATATGGACAGGTAAAATGTCAGCGATTTTCGGGTCGCTGGTCGGTGGTTCTTTAAGTACCACACGCTTGATCGGGCCGACGATCACCAGATAGCTGAAGACCGCCACCAGTGCGTTGCAACCGACAAACACCAGCGCCCATTTGAACGAGCCGGTGGCACTGATGATGTAGCCAATGACGATCGGGGTAGTGATGGAGGCGATGTTACCGAAGGTATTGAACAGGCCGCCGCTCAAGCCGGCGATCTGCTTGGGCGAGGTGTCGGAAACCACGGCCCAGCCCAGTGCGCCCACGCCCTTGCCGAAGAAGGCCAGGGCCATAAAGCCCACCACCATCCATTCAATGTCCACATAGTTGCAGGCCACGATACTGCTCGATACCAGCAGGCCGGCGATGATCGGCGCCTTGCGGGCGAAGGTCAGGGAGTGGCCCTTGCGCAGCAGGTAATCGGAAATGACCCCGCCCAGCACGCCGCCGATAAACCCGCAGACCGCCGGCAGTGAGGCAATAAAACCGGCCTTGAGGATGGTCATGCCGCGATCCTGCACCAGGTACACCGGGAACCAGGTCAGAAAGAAATAAGTGATGCCATTAATGCAGTACTGACCCAGGTAAACGCCGAGCATCATGCGATTGGTCAGCAGTTGGCGTATGTAGTCCCACTTGGGGCCGTCGGCCTTTTTGCCTTTCTGGTCCATGTCGACCATGCCGCCGTTGTCGGCGATGTGTTTGAACTCCGCTTCGTTGATGCGCGGGTGCTCACGCGGGCTGTAGATCACTTTGAGCCAGATGCCCGAGAAGACGATGCCGAACACACCCATCACGATAAAGACGTGCTCCCAACCGTAGGAATACACGATCCAGCCCATCAACGGTGCAAACAGCACGGTGGCAAAGTATTGCGCCGAGTTGAAAATAGCTGAGGCCGTGCCACGTTCGGCGGTGGGGAACCAGGCGGCCACGATGCGGGCGTTGCCGGGAAAGGACGGCGCTTCGGCCAGCCCCACCAGAAAACGCAGCATGAAGAGCGCCACCACGGCCGTGGACATGCCGAATTCACCGACAAAGCCTTGCAGCACGGTGAACAGGGACCAGGTAAAGATGCTCAGAGCATAGATTTTTTTCGAGCCGAACCGGTCGAGCAACCAGCCACCGGGGATTTGCCCGGCCACATAGGCCCAGCCAAATGCGGAGAAGATATAGCCCAGGGTCACGGCGTCGATGCCGAGGTCTTTTTGCAGGCTGGAACCTGCGATGGCGATAGTGGCACGGTCGGCATAATTGATCGTGGTCACCAGAAAAAGCATGAGCAAAATCAAATAACGGACATGCGTCGGCTTGGTCGCTTGCATGTAGTACTACTCCCACTGATTATTTTTATGTGCGGGTTAATCTGTTTTGGCTGTAGCTGACGGGTGGAACTTATGTGGGAGCTGCGTGAGCCACCGATCGTATTCCTTTACGTAAAAAGCCGCTGATTACTCAGCGGCCTTGGTCATTGCTTACTGCGGACCTTGCTTGTCGATCAAGGCTGCCAGCGCCTCGTACTCGTCCGGCAGCAGATCGGTCAGCGGGGTACGCACCGGGCCTGCGCCGTAACCGGAAATGGTGGCCCCGGCCTTGACGATGCTGACCGCGTAGCCGGCTTTGCGGTTGCGGATGTCCAGGTACGGCAGGAAGAACTCATCGATGATCTTGCCGATCGTGCCGTGATCGTCACGGGCCACCGCACGGTAGAACTCCATCGCGGTTTTCGGGATAAAGTTGAACACCGCCGAAGAGTAAACCGGAACGCCCAGTGCCTTGTAGGCCGCGGCGTACACTTCGGCCGTCGGCAAGCCGCCCAGATAGCTGAAGCGATCACCCAGGCGGCGACGGATCGACACCATCAATTCGATATCGCCCAGGCCATCCTTGTAGCCGATCAGGTTGGGGCAGCGCTCGGCCAGACGTTCCAGCAGCGGTGCGGTCAGACGGCAAACGTTGCGGTTGTAGACGATCACGCCGATGTTTACCGACTTGCACACAGCCTCAACGTGGGCGGCAACGCCGTCCTGGCTGGCTTCAGTCAGGTAATGCGGTAACAGCAGCAGGCCTTTGGCGCCCAGGCGCTCGGCTTCTTGAGCGTATTCGATGGCCTGGCGGGTCGAACCGCCGACACCGGCCAGGATCGGCACGCTGGTAGCGCAGGTATCGACTGCGGTTTTGATCACTTGCGAATATTCGCTGGCTGCCAGGGAGAAGAACTCACCCGTGCCGCCAGCGGCAAACAGGGCCGAAGCGCCGTACGGAGCCAGCCATTCCAGACGTTTGATGTAACCCTCAGGGTGGAAATCACCTTGAGCATTGAAGTCGGTTATCGGAAAGGACAACAGACCGGAAGAGAGGATGGACTTCAGTTCTTGTGGATTCATTATTCGAACACCCTGGGAGCACATTGTGATGAGAAATACGTTAGCGATTCGTTGCGTCGTACGTCATCGTACAACTTAAAAAACGAACGTCAATCTCATTTCTTGAAATCGTGGCTGCCCTGGGGCGAATCAGTTTCGATAAAAACAAAAAAACCCGTCTAGTACGGGCTTTGGTGGAGTGTGGTGAAAGTGAAATTTAATTTTTGGTAAGTGACAGGTTGTCGTAGAACAGCTCATCTTACGCAGCAATACCCTGTGGGAGGGGCTTGCTCGCCATGCAAGCGCCGCGTTCTGTCAGGCAATCCGCGTCGATACGATCGCGGCCAAGCCCGCTCCCACAGGTGGAGGACGCCCTACCCGCGCTGCGCCTCTGCCTCTTCATGGGCATGGCGCAGGCGCTCGCGGCTGTTGGTCAGGTGCAGGCGCATGGCAGCGCGGGCCGCTTCCGAATCCTGACGGGCAATAGCCTGGTAGATTTCTTCGTGTTCACGGTTCAGGCGGTCCATGTACTGCTGCTGGTCATCATGGGCCAGACGCGCCGAATTGAGCCGGGTTCGCGGGATAATGCTGGTGCCCAGGTGAGTCATGATGTCCGTGAAGTAGCGGTTGCCGGTCGACAGTGCAATCTGCAAATGGAACTGAAAATCCGAGGCCACGGCATCTCCGTTACGCGCGGTGTTTTCATTCAGGGCATCCAGCGCTGCGCGCATTGCGGCCAGTTGTTCGGCACTGCGACGCTGCGCCGCCAGCCCTGCAGATTCAACCTCCAGGCTGATGCGCAACTCAAGAATCGCCAGCACATCGCGCAATGTGACGACAGTTGCCGGATCGATGCGAAAACCGCTCGGGCTCGGTGTATCCAGCACAAAGGTGCCGATGCCGTGTCGCGTCTCGACTTGCCCTGCGGCCTGCAGTCGGGAAATGGCCTCGCGCACCACCGTACGGCTAACACCATGGGCTTCCATGATCGCCGACTCGGTGGGCAACTTGTCGCCGCGCTTGAGCATGCCGTCGCGGATCTGCTCGGACAGCACCGTCACCAACTCTTGCGCCAGGCTGCGGCGCTTGCGAGGGAGGCGGGGTACGTCGTTGTGGTTTTCCATGGTGAACATTTTTCTCGAAATCAAAAGGATCGGAAGCATTGATGATTAAAGCAGCTGATCTATCGCCTTGGCCGACCTGAACACTGCGAAATCGCGCCCCCGTATGGACGCATCATAGCTCAAGGTGGTTGTACGATCACCTGCTGACACATGACAACGCAAAACCCCAAGGGGCTGGCCTGCCTGTAATACGGGCGCTGCGGTCTGGCTGGCCGGGTCACGGTATCGCGAGCAGGCTCGCGCCTACTGTTCCCCGGCGACCATCAGACGGTCAGTGGCAAAGGCTGCTCAGCCTCGACATCGCTCACGGCCAATGTGTCGTCCGGTACCCAGAACAAAAACGGGTCTTTGGCCGGACGGTTATCATGGGCCCGCACACGGCCCTCCTCGGTGACTGTTCCTGCGCGTTCAAAGCCATATACCTGACGGCGCTCGACATGAATGCTCGGCGCCGCGCCTTCGCCGCTGGCAGGCTCGATGTTCATTGCCTTCAAGGTAGCCAGCAAATCATCAATGATCTGCTGACGATCAAGGGTAAAAGCCGATGCAAAGCAACGCCAGAAACGCCAGCCCGCCCGCTCCAGAATACGCTGGCGACGCATGTCGCTGTCCCAGCGGTCCGGGCCGTGGAAGCGGTCGCCGTCACATTCGATGGCCAGGCGACTGTCGTTGTCGCCCTCGACCACCATGTCGATGCGATACGCGCCAACGCCCACCTGCGGAATCACCCGATAGCCACGCTGGGTCAGCTCATCGTACATCTCCTGCTCGAAGCCGGATTCGCACAACTCGCGCAGATCACTGACCTGCGCAGCATCCTGGGTAAAAGGGCTTTCAAAGTGCTCAATCAGGCCGCGGCGCAAACTGTCCACAGGGCTGAGGTCGGTCAGCTCGACACTGCGCACCAGGTACATGCGATCCCGTGCCCGCGAAGCGGCCACGTTGAAGCGCTGGGCTATCGAGTCGCGGCTGTTGGCAAAGCAATCGCCGGGAGAGGCCACCATGCTCAGGAACATGATGTCGCGCTCCTTGCCCTGGAACGTGCGGGCATCGCCACAGCTGATCTGGAACTGAGTAATAGCCTCTTCACCCAGCTCCTTGGTCAGCATCTGCATGATCTTTTGCGCTTGCTCGGCGCCCAGCAGCGAGACCACGCCGATGCTGCGTCCAGTGATCTGCGGCAGGGCGATCAGGCGGCGAATTTCCTCGACGATCACCTGGGCTTCGCCAAGGTTGAACTTGCCTTTCTTCTCCCCGTCCATCACCAGCAGATCCACCAGCGGCGGGTCAAGACGCTCAGTCATCAACGGCAGGCGCAGCGGTTTGAGTTCGTGGTTGTAGAACTCTCGCTTGGAGTATTCGATGATCGGCGCCACACAGCGAAAATGCTCGCGCAGCATGGTGCCGCTCTTGGCAAATACCACTTTGAACAGGTCATACAGCGAACGCTCGGGCGACATCAAGGGCCGATACAGGCCCACCTGATTGCCCAGAAAGCGCGCCATCATGTTCTGCACGCGCTCTTCTTCCATGCCGATACCATCGGGCGATACTTGTTTGTCATCGCCCACCACCAGCACTTTTTTCGCCCGCAGCAACGCCGGCAATGCACTGAGATCCGACTGCGACGCTTCGTCGATAATCACCAGGTCAAAGGCACCGTACTGCGCGGGCAGGCTTTCGCAAATGCGGTAATGCGGCATGATCCAGCACGGGATGGCCGAGATCGCCACATCGGCCGCCAGTCGCGCATCCTGACGATAACGCCCGGCGCGTACGCCGGTGCCCTTGCCGATCTTGCGGATTGCGGTGCGGTACAGCTCAAGGGCTGCCCTGACACTCGGCGTGGCGTTTTCCGACAGCCGCAGCCAGGTTCGTTTGACCACCGCATCCTGATAAAGACGCGACAGACTCAGCTCCAGCTCACCGCGTAACTTGAACAATCGCTTGAGGTCTTCGCGTCCGTCGATGCTTTCGAGGTAGCGGGCCAGACGGCTCAGGCGCCACACATCCAGGCAGTTGTCCGGGAGCAGGCCGTCGACCGGCCCGACGACCGGCTCTTCACGCAAACGGGCGGCCCAGAGCAGGCCGCCGCTTTGCGCGATCAGGTCGGTTACCCGCTGTACGGTCTCAAGGGCACTGGCCAGGGCCATCACCCGGCGCAACTCGTCCATCAGCGCGGACCACCGGGTTTGCAGTAAGGCGGTATCAACCTGAGGCTGACCAAGGCTCAAATCCAGAAAGCCTTGCAACTGCTCACTGATATCGCCACCACACCCGGCCAGGGCTTTGTTGAAGGTTTCCTTGATGGCCCAGGTGGCCGCCAGGCGATGGCGTATCAGGTAGTGTCGCAGGATGCTTTCGGCCTCGGCCAATACCGATGCGTTGCTGCGCAACTGGCTAACCTCGGCCCAGTCCGGGAGCAGCTGCTTGAGTTCGCGGTGGGCACGGGCTTCGCCCTGCTCTGTGAGCACAATGGCATCGAACTGCTCGATCGCCCGGGCCGCTGCCATCAGTTGTTCGGCGTCGGTTTCCAGCGTCGGCAAGGGTATTTCGGCGGCCAGCGCATTCCAGCGCAGCAGCAAGGTACGGCTGTGTTGCTGGAAGTGCACAAAGGCTTGCACATGCTGCCAGTCCTGGTCGCTTTGCGGCTTGCTGCCCAACACCACAATGGTGTCCAGCAACTGTTTTTGCGTGCCCTTGCCAAGCAGGCCGGACAAGCCGAACGGGCGTCGCCCCTGGGCCATGTTATCGATAGCTGCTACCACCTCGGGTTGCGCATGCAACTCGAACGACAGGCTTACCGGTCGTGCCACAAAGGCCTTGCGCCCTGCCAGCGCGTCTTCGATCTCGCCCTTGAGGCTGGCAAACAGCGCCAGCACATCATCGTTGCCACCACGCATCAGACAAGCCTGCATGGGCGCGGCCCAGCTGTGGCCCGAGGTGCTGATCTGTGTGCGCAGGGTTTGCAGTTGGCCCAAATGCTCGACCAGCGCCTGGGCCTGCTCCAGGGTTTCGGCACTGTTATCCAGCAGGCGCGGCACTTCGCCGGTGCTTTCCTTGAGCTGCAGCTGGCTTTCCTGAGCCAGATCCTGATGCACCTGAATCAGTGTCTGCGCGTCCGGGAAGTCAGCCAGCTGCGGCAGTTTCTGGCCCAGGTAGGCCAGTGAGTCCTTGAGTTCAAGCCGGGCTTCGCGCAAGGCGATGATGTCTTGCAACGTAAAGCGCGGACGATACGCTTCGTCCACGCCGATCCGGTCGGTAAAACCGCTGATTTCATCTTGGGCCGCCGCAACCTGCAAGGCCGCATGGGTAGGGCTCAGGCGCTCACCGTCGATCTCCAGGTCCGACAGATTACGCTCGGCCCAATGAGTGATCTCACGATCAACGCCGGCCATCTGACCATGAAGGGTGTTGATTTCGTCGTCAATCTGCCCGATTTCGCGCTTATACAGCGCACGATCGATGCGCTGTACTTCAGCTGAGATCTTTTGAATGGCAAACTCGAACTGCTTCATGCCGTCCGCTTCACTGCTCAACAAACTGATTGCCAGCGGACGTATGGCTTCCGGGAGTTTTTCCTGCAGCACCGCCAGGGCCGGGTCTTTCATCGACGTCACCAGCACCCGCTTGCCATTGGCCAGGTAATGGCTGATGACGTTGGCGATGGTATGGGTCTTGCCCGTACCGGGCGGGCCCTGCACCACAACGCCATCGTGCACTTGCAGCAGCTGGATGATTTGCACCTGCTCATCGTTGTACGGTTTGGGGAAATACAGCTCCTGGGCTTTTGCCGCCGGCGCATCATCCCCCTGGGTACCGCTGACGTAGGACAAACCACGAAACGGTGGCAGGACCACATCTTCCAGCACACTGGACGGTTCGGTGAGAATGGCCCGCAAGGCCGCCGGCAGCTCACCGGCCTCCTCGATCCCGGCTTCAAAGCGACCCAGGTCTTCAATAAACATATTGCTGTCGCGGGCGCGGGCAAACAGGCACCAGGTATCGGTGACACACAAGAACTCGGCAGCCTTGGGGACGGATCGATCGCCCTCGGCCAGCGTCACCGGCAAAAACTGACCATGGGCATCGAGCAGGGTCGATGCTGAACGAATTACCGGCTCGTAGCTGGCGGCGTTGAACGGGCTGATGCCGGCCTGATCCTGTTGGAAAAAATCCTTGGCCAGGGTTGCCAGCGGCCCGACACCGGCAATATCGGCCGCCACATAGGCATCCACTTCCAGGTGTGGCTCGGCAGCGCGCGGACGCACTTCAATGGCCATGCTGTCGGGGTTGATGGCGATCTCCACCAACTGGCTAATTAACGGGTAATGGATGACACCGACCACGGGATGTTCCCACGTCGAAACCCCCAGGCCCCACACCAGTTCCAGCTGCGCATCCCCCAGGTTGCCCTGCATCTGTTGCACCAGCATAAAAAGCTCGGCATACAGTTCGATGCTTTTGCGCCGCTGTTTTTCCTCAGCGGCCCACAGGCGCCAGGCCGTTTGGCTGTAAGACTTGAATTGCGCACGGATCTCGCCAGCATCCAGGCAGTCTTCCAGATTGACCCACTCTTCGACAGCGACGTCTTCCCCGATCTGCAGAGCTACAGGCATCAAGCGCGAGCGTTCGTCCTCGGAGATCGCCGTGCTGTTGATCAGGACCTCCCGTGCCAGGCGGACCTTGAGTGCCGGTTCGGTCTGCGGCGTGCCCTTGAGTTCGATCCACAACCCCAGCAGCGGGCTGAGGGGCGCCGGTGGCTTGCGCTCATGCAGACGTTCGAGCTGCAGCCAGACTTCGTCTTCCTCGCCGTTGTGCAGATCCAGGCTGACCCCGGGCAACGCCCGCAATTTTTCTTCGCTGGCACTGAAGGCGCTGTGTTGGCTAAGTGTTAACGCCGGCCGCTTTTGCATCAGCGCGGTCTGTTTAACAAATTCAATCAGGCCGGCAAGACGGGCACGTACTGTTTCCATGGGTGAGCTGAACCACTTCGATAAGGGGGCACTTCGACAGAATCTGGAAGCGCCGAGTAAAAGCGAAATTTCTTACAATGGCCGACACGATACAGAGGTTCTGGTGGTATTCGGATACATCATTTTGTAAAACCTGTTCGCTATACATGACGACCTTATTATTACAAAAAAGGTCGTTCGTCATGCCCGCCTCACCCCAGCGTCTTGCGCTCACCCTTGCACTGCTGAGTACCAGCTGTTTATCCCCTGTGGCGTTTGCCAAAGCGGCCCTCCTCAGCACCGCCAGCACCGACAGCCTGACCCTCAATGGCAACGACACCCTGACGTTGACGCCCAGCGGCAGCCTGACCACCACCAAGGTGGCGGTCACTCTGAAAGACGACACCCGCGGCTCAGGTGTCGTCATCGACAACGCCGGCAGCTTGATCTCGACAGGCGGGCGAGCCATCGATACCAGCGGCAGTACCCGTGGTGAACGCAACTACAGCATTATCAATCGCAGCGGCGCGACGATTCAGGGCAGTAACGATGCTTTGCGAATCGACACCAATTTCACCAGTGGCAGTGTGTTGATCGACAACAGTGGCACTGTGCGCTCGACCGGCAGTGGCCAGGCCATCGACCTCGACTCGCTGCGCAGCGAGGGTGTCCAGACCACCCTTATCAACCGCGAGGGTGGGCTGATCCGCGGCGAATTCAGTGACGGCATGAAAACCGGTTCCAACGCCACAATCCTCAACTACGGCGAGATTTCATCGGGTGATGCCCTGACCGACGACAACAAATTCGACGGCATCGATATTGACTCGGCAACCGGCGTGACCGTGACCAACCACGGCACCCTTTCAGGTGGTCGCCACGGCATGACCACCGATCTGGGCGCAACCCTGGTCAACTACGGCGAAGTCACCGGGCGCAACGGCTCGGGCTTTGGTTCGGACGGCAACGGCACCGTGATCAATTACGGCACCATCACCGGCGCCTACTCCGGGCTCAAGCCCAACGGTGACGGCGATGGCGTGGATATCGACCTGATCGCCCATATCGAAAACTATGGGGTGATTCAGGGCACCGGCGCCGGTGGCGTCGATAAAAACGGCTTTGCCAATGGCAGCGAAGGTATCGCCCTTGGCGGGGGTTATCTCTACAACGCCGCAGGTGCACTCATCAGTGGCGCCAACAATGCGGTGCTGGTGGATGACGGCAGCGATGGCCCCGGGGTCGCGGCCACCCGACTGATCAATAACGGCACAATCAAAGGGCTGGACGGTTTTGCCGTCAGATTTGTGGGAGAGTTCGATGATGTGGTCAGCAACAAGGGGCTGATCAGTGGCAGCAATGGTCTGGCCCTGGACCTCGGCGGCGGCGATGACCACCTGACCCTGGGCAGCGCCAGCCGCTTCGACGGCCTGGTGGACGGCGGTAGCGGCTACGACCGGGTGACATTGGATGACCCGGCCGGTGGCCGCTTCGGCAATAGCCAGAACGTTGAATGGCTGGACGTGAAGTCCGGCAGCTGGACCCTCACCAGCCACAACGACTTCAGTGACGGCGGCGAGGTGTTCAGCGGCGCCCGCCTGGTCAACCTGGGAGCCATCAGCGGCGCTATCACTGTCGATGAAGGTGGCATGTATGCCGGTGGTGGCAGCGTCGCCAACCTGCAGGTCAACGGCACACTGCAAACCGACACGCAGCTGGGCAGCGCCACCATCAGCCATGACTTGACCCTGAGCAGCGGCGCGACCCTGGCCTATGGCGTCAATGCCGATGGCAGCAGCGCACCGGTGCAGGTTGGCGGCACCGTCCACCTCAATGGCTCGACCCTGGCCATCAATGCCGGTAGCGGTACCTATCCGTGGCTAAGCCAGTACAGGGTGCTGAACGCAGCGGCCATCGACGGCACCTTTGGCAAAGTCACCAGCGATTACGCCTTCCTCACCCCGACCCTCAACTACACCCCCACCAGCGTCGAGCTGACCTATGCGCGCAATGACGTAGCATTTACCGATTATGCCAGCAGCGCCAACGGCCACAGTGCGGCCATCGGCCTGAGCCAGCTAAAGGCCGGCAACGCGCTGTATAACGCCCTGCTCAACACCTCGGCACAGACGGCGGGCGCCGCCATCGAGCAGCTATCCGCCAGCAGCAATGCGAGCCTGGGCAGCGCCACACTGGGCGCCTCTTTGCAGGTGGGCAGCAGCATGCTGGCGGCCATGCAGTCGTTGGGCGCAGGCGGTGGCCTACAGGTTGCCAGTGCAGCCAATGATACCCCTGCCCTGGCCGCCACGGGCCTGGTGCCGGGCGTGCGCAACCTCAACGACCCGAATGCCCGGGGCAGGCTCTGGCTGCAGGGCCTGGGCAGCTATGGCCGGCTGGACGCAATCCACGGCAACAGCGACCTGACCCAACGTACCAAAGGCGGTGTACTGGGTGCCGACTGGGCGCTAACCCCGGACTGGCGCATGGGCGTACTGGGCGGCTACTCAAAAACCGACGTGGACAGCACCGGCATGGAGGGCAGGGTCAACAGCTGGCACGCGGGCGCCTATGCCATCCACCAGAGCGGTGCGCTGGCCCTGCGCCTGGGGGCGGCGTATAGCGGCCATAACGGCGACAGCAAACGCAGCGTGATATTCAACAGCTTCAGCGATCAGCCCAAGGGGGACTACCACGCCAGCAGCCAGCAGGCTTTTGCCGAACTGGGCTACGCCCTGGGCAGCGGTCGTCTGAGTGCCGAGCCGTATGCCAACCTGGGTTATCAGCGTTATCAACGTGACAGCTACACCGAAAAAGGCGGTGCCGCGGCGTTGCAGGTTGACCGGCAAACCCAGGACAACTTCAGTAGCACCCTGGGTGTACGGCTGGCGCATCTGAACCAGCTCGAAAACGGCATGAGCATCACACCCCGCCTGAGCGCTGGCTGGAAACACCTCTATGGTGATGTCAGCAGCTCAACCAACCAGGCCTTTGTGCTGGGCGGATCGGCCTTTGATGTCGAGGGCAGTGCGCTGGATCGCAACTCGCTGGTGCTGGAGGCCGGGCTGGATCTTGGCGTCTCTGCCAGGCAGACCCTGGGGGTGGGCTATACCGGCGATATCGGCAGCAACAGCCGCAACCACGGGCTGATGGGGCAGTGGCAGATGAGGTTTTGATCAAGCGGTGCGTGGAATACTTGTAGCAGCTGCCGAGGAACGAAGGCTGCGTTCGAGGGCGAAGATCTCGTAAAACCTGAGCGTTCAATCTATCTGATGCAGCGAAGTGTCTGATTTCACGACGGCTTCGCCGCCGAACGCAGCCTTCGTTCCTCGGCAGCTGCTACAGGTGTTTATACACAAAAAAAAGGCCCTCCCCGATACCGGGGAGGGCCTTTCGTTTAACGCCGGGGGTTAGCCCAGGTTAACGCCAAAGTTCGAAGCCAATGGCGCCAGGCCACCGGCAAAGCCCTGACCAATTGCCTTGAACTTCCACTCTTCGCCATTGCGATACAGCTCGCCGAACACCATCGCGGTTTCGGTCGAAGCGTCTTCGCTCAGGTCAAAACGTGCCAGCTCCTTGCCGTCAGCCTTGTTCAGAACGCGAATGTAAGCGTTGGATACCTGGCCGAAGTTTTGCTTGCGGCCATCCGCTTCGTGAATGGTCACCGCGAAAGCCAGTTTTTTGGCTTCTTGCGACAGACCCGACAGGTTGACGTTTACTTGCTCATCATCACCGTCGCCGGCGCCCGAGCGGTTGTCGCCCTGGTGCACAACGTTGCCGTCGGGCGAAGTCTTGTTGTTGTAGAACACAAAGCTGCCGTCGTTCAGCACTTTGCCGTTCTCACCAACGATAAACACCGAGGCGTCCAGGTCGAACTCCTGACCGTCAGTAACCCGTGGGTCCCAACCCAGGCCTACAACCACTTCGGTCAGGCCAGGTGCTTCTTTGGTCAGGGAGACGTTGCCGCCTTTACTCAGACTTACTGCCATGTTCGTGAACCCTTATATGAAAAGTTGATGGGGTGCAGATTAAAACTTCAGGCCGTAGCTTTCCGCCAATGGCTTGAGACCGCCAGCAAAGCCCTGGCCCACAGCGCGGAACTTCCACTCGGCGCCATTGCGATACAGCTCGGCAAAGATCATCGCGGTTTCGGTGCTGGCGTCTTCTGCCAGGTCATAACGCGCCACTTCACTGTTGTTGTCCTGGTTCACAATGCGGATGAAAGCATTGCGCACCTGACCGAAGTTTTGACGGCGAGCGTCAGCTTCGTGAATGGTCACGGTAAACGCGATCCGGTCGATGTCAGCGGGTACTTTGGACAGGTCGACCTTGATCGCCTCGTCATCGCCGTCGCCTTCACCGGTACGGTTGTCGCCCGTGTGTTCAACCGAGCCGTCCACGCTTTTGAGCTGGTTGTAAAAAATGAAATCGGAGTCAGCGCGTACTTTACCGTCAGCCTTGAGCAAGAAAGCGCTCGCATCCAGGTCGAAGTCTTGACCATCGGTGGAGCGAGCATCCCAGCCCAGACCCACGAGGACTTTGGTCATCCCGGGGGCTTCTTTGGACAGAGACAGGTTGCCGCCTTTGGAAAGGGAAAGTGCCATGTGTAATTCTCCTTAGTAATGTGCGATCAAGCTTTCGTGTCGTTGTTAACGTCGGATTGCTCTTCTTCCTTACCGGGAAAGATGATGCTGGCCACGATACCGATAGCCAAGACCACCAACACCACAATCAGACTGGTGTTTGGATCAATTTCATAACCATGGCCAAACAGGTGATCGGTTGCGTTCAGGGCCAGCTTGCCGGCGATAAAGAACAGCAGGGCGATAACCGCTTTTTCCAGGTGCACCAGGTAGCGTTTCAGTGCTTCGAGAACGAAGTACATGGTCCGCAGACCCAGAATGGCGAACATCATGGCCGAGTACACGATCAAGGGTTCACGGCTCACGGCAATCACTGCCGGTACGGAGTCGAAGGCAAACAGAATGTCTGAAACCTCAACCACCACCACACACAAAAACAGTGGGGTAGCAAAAAGAGCGCCCTTGCCTACAAGAGTCATTCCCTTGTTCTGCGGCTTCGTGATCTCTTTTTCAAGCTCTTTGCGTGAAACAAAGAAATTATGCCCGTGCAGCTTCGGCCAGACCGGGAACAGTTTTTTCGCAAAACGGTAGGCGATGTGCTTGGAGTAATCCTCCTCCTCATCCTCTTCCTTGCTGCGCAACATCATCACTGCGGTCCAGGCCACGACCACGGCAAACAGCACTTCGACCCAAGGGCCAAACGCCAGCAGGCCAGTACCGATCGCCACGAAAATCAGGCGGAACACAATGGCGCCGATGATGCCCCAGTACAGAACCCGGTGACGCAATGCGTCCGGGATCTTGAACCAGGCAAAAATCGCCATGAACACGAACAGGTTGTCGACGCTGAGTACTTTTTCCAGCGCGTAACCGGTAACGAACAGGCTGGCCACACTTGGGCCGTGGGCCACATACAGGTAGCCCGCAAACATGAGCGAGATCACCACCCAGAACACCGACCAGACGGCGGCGTTGGTCAGCGAGACCGGTTTATCGCTTTTGTGGGTAAACAGGTCGATTGCCAGAGCAATGACCGCCAGAGCCACAAATACAGCGATGGTAGTTGGCGGAAAGCCAATTGCCGTGTTTTCCATGATGTCCTCAGAGATCAAAATCGCCAGGGTTCAGCCCCAGCTCATTGCAGATAGTGCGGCAGGCAGCCCGCTCACTTTCATCGAAGTTGCCGTCGGCGCTACCGATTGCGCAGCAAACACGCACCAGCAGGCGGGCGGCATCTTCTTTTTTACGTAGCTGACCGATTGATTTCAGCGCTTCAGCGCGACCGATCTGCTGGTCAAATTCAAACTTTTCACACACAGCGTTGAAAGCTTTGATCACGTCCTTGACGTCAAAGACCTTCAACTCATTGGAGTTTTGAATAAATCCGACCATTTTCTGTTTTTCGTCGCTGCTGATATTGCCATCGGCAGCGGCCACCAGTGCGCAACCGGAAACCACGGCTTCCATAAACTCACGGTTCTTGAATTTGCTGACTTCCGCCGAGAGCTTGTCACGGGCGGCGCTTGCGTTGGTTTTGAGCCATTCGAGCATTGGAGTCACCTTGTCAGAAATTGCAGGTACGGCGCCTGTTTCATCAGGCGGCCACTTACAGAGCGCTCATTTGGAGCCGGCAGCCCAGCGCATACCCCAACCAAACGCTTTATCCATGTCAGAGTGGCCCTTGAAGAATTCAACCCGACGGTTGACCTTCACACTGCCACCGACGTTTTCAAGCAAAGCAATGGCGCACATGCCTTTGGTCCCGCCCTCTTCGCTCAGGCGCACTTCAATCGGCGGCTCACCCGGGATGTACAAGGTGATGACACCGTCAGTCGCCTGCCAGTTCGGGGCACCTTCGTAGATGAACGCGTAAACCAGCACGCGACGCATCTTGCGCCACTCCTTGCCATTGATGCGCAACCACTCGCCGTCACTTACCGAGCCGGTGCGGTCGTCGCCCATCAACTGGATAAACGGCTCGTCACGGAAATCACCGAAGGCATTGCCCAGGGCCTGTACCGCGCCTTTGCGGCCGTTCTCCATTTCGTACAGGCAGCCCACGTCCAGGTCGATCCCGCCCGACTTGCCGCGCAGCGAAGCAAAGAAGCCGCCGCCCCCGGCGTTGGGGTTGGTACGGTTCCAGTTGAGGTTGATCTTGATCTCGCCGAAGTCACCGTCCTTTTTCTCAAGGCTGATGGACGGACGCTGCTTGTCCAGGGTGATCTTCGACAGATTGATCTTCGCTGCCGGTGCCGGTGCCGGTGCTGGTGCTGGTGCTGGAGGCGCTGGAGGTGGCGTCGGCGCTGCAGCAGGAGCAGGAGCCGCAATATCAACCCCAAAGTGCTCGGCCAAGGGCGCAAGGCCACCGGCAAAACCCTGTGCTACGCAGCGGAACTTCCACACGCCCTGACGGCGATAGAACTCGCCGAGGATCAACGCGGTTTCCTGCATGCCCTGGGTCGGAATCGGTGCTTCGATGCCGCCGCTCACCGTTACGGTCAACTGCGGGAAGGCGTCGAAACGGGCCTTGTTCTCATAGATGGTTGCGGTGAGGGCGACTTTTTCGATGGCCTGATCAATGGCGTCCAGATTGACGCTGAACACACTGCGACCTGCAGCCGATTCCACCAGCTTGACCGCGCCATTATTGACGCTTTGCTGGCCGAAGAAGCACATGTCGTTGTCGCCACGCACCTTGCCCGACTCATTGAGCAAAAACGCAGAAACGTCCAGGTCCGCGCCGGTCACCGGGGTATAGCTGACGGTGACGCTCAGGGTACCGCTGGCAACGCCGGTGTTGGCGCCCGGGGTCAATGTGGTCATGAGCGCACCGCCTGGGCTGCGTCAGTGGCCAGATCCTGGGCGGTACGGCCATTGGCCACGGTGCCGATGGCGGTCAGGTCCCAGCCCGCCGATGTGCGGCTGATGTATGCCATGACCACGCCGGTGTGACGGCCCTTGTCCGACAGGTTGAAGCGCGCCAGCTCTTTGCCGGTCAGCTCGTCAACGATACGGCAGTAGGCGTTTTCTACCGCTTCGAAATTTTGCCCGGTAAACGAGTTCACGGTAAACACCAGGTGTTTGACCACGGCTGGCAGCTGCTCCAGGTTGACCTGGATCGACTCGTCGTCGCCATCGCCCTCACCCGTGCGGTTGTCGCCGGAGTGCACGATGGAGCCGTCTTTGGACTTGAGCTGGCGAAACCACACCAGGTCCAGCGGTTGTTTGGCACTGTCGAGCAGGATGCACGAAGCATCCAGGTCGATGGCGGTATCACTGCTCAGCAGCTTGGCGAAAAAACCGCTGGGCTTGACCGGATCCCAGCCCAGGCCCATGCGAATTTTCTTGAGACCGGCTCCCGCTTCTTTCTCGAGAGAGATGGTTTGATTCTTGGACAGCGAAATGGCCATGAAACGTCTCCTTGTCTGCACTGAAGCACGATAGGTAATTACTGATTATTGACATGCTTTGCTTGCGCCTGGCTTACAGCTCCTCGCGCAAGCACACGTCAAGTGGCCGCTTGCGACGCCACAGTGCGTGAAATTCACGCCAATGCGGCTCTTGAGCGGCTCCGAGCATCTGTTCATCGCCCCGGGTGTCACCCCAGGCACGCAGTGTGTATTGGTCCAGAGGCCCGTATTGCGCCTCCAGCCGAATGACTTTTTGTTCACAGCGACAGTTGGTGCCCTCGATATCCCCGGTCAGCACGCCATCGACTGAGGCCAGCCGTGTACCGATCAAGCCGATACCGAGTTTTTTGGCAAAAGGTGTGAGCACCAGTTCAGGGGACGCCGAGCAAATTGTTACCTTGGCGCCCTGCTCAATCTGGTTGGCGACGGATGTTAAGCCCAAAGGCCGCATCAGACGCTGCCAGGAAACGTCACAAAATGCTTCAGCGCGCTCCTTTACCCAGGCCTCTTTGGCGCCGGTCAGGTAGACCGCGATCAGTTTCTCTTTCAAATCATTGCGAGAAATCCTGCCCAGCAGGTAGCACGCCGTGGCCGGAATCATCCGCAACAGGCGCATCGCGAACAGGCGATTGCCAAAGGCAAAGCGCAAAAACGGCACAAAGCTGTCGTGATAGGTCAGTGTGCCATCGAAGTCGAACGCTGACAGAACCTGCTTGTTGCCTTTGTCCGATGTATTCAAAACGTCGTTCAACCCACTAATTCAGCCAATCTCAGGCTGCCTCCAAAAGTGTCTGTCGGGCAGGCGACTTCAGGGCGAACCCCTTGCCAATGTGCCCGTTCAATAATTGTTTGCGCCCATTTGTAATGGGTCGCAGGCTCGCACATGGCGTCGTTGAACTTGAACACCGCAGGCGCCGCCTCACTCAATATTTGGCGTGCGCTGTTGAGATCTTCAAGGCTGACTTGCAACGCCCTGTGGATAACTGCAATTTGTGACGGGTGAATCGCAGTTTTCCCTACAAGCCCGTGAGCCATATCCAGCGCCAGTTCCTGATCCAGCACGTGTGGCGTATTGAGCTGCTCGAACACCGGTGCGGTCAGGGCAAAACCTGCCGAGCCCATGATCCCGCACAACATGGGAATCACATAGCTCATGGGCGTGCTGTACAGGGTCATGGTTTGTGGACGACGCAAACCCAGGCAGCCCATCAGGTCGTTGCCACCGATGCGCAGGGCAATAATGCGCTCAGGCAACAGCTCCAGCATGGCGCTGCGCAGCTCTACCATGGCATTGGGCACAAAGACTTCCGGGGTTTCCAGAGTGGGCATCAGCATCAGGTCGTCGCGGGTCACCGCCTGCTGCCACTCGCGGATATTGCCCAGGCTGAGTTTGGGCACCACAAAACCGTCGACATGGCGCATCAGCGACCAATCATTAAGCACCGCTGCCATTGCCGCATCACGCGGGCGCACAAACAGGATCGGCCCGCTCGACGGACGGCCGCCACGCGCCTCGATGCCCAACAGCAGGTTCTTGAGGTTGTTCAGCCCCTGCTGCACGTCGATTTCGGCCACGGCGTCTTCCAGGCACACCACCAGCGAGCGTAAACCCTGGATCTTCTCGCCCAGCACCACATCCAGAATATCGGGACGGGTGGCTGGCATATAAAGTGTGGCGCCCAAGGCATAGGCTGAATGCTTGATCATCAGCGAACACTCCTGATTACGGTCACAGCGCGATACGGCCCCAGTTCATCACCGACTTCCTGGACCTCGATATTGGCCTGGCGCGTCAGGTGCAACAGCAGTTGCACGTCCTGATCGTCAAGGTTGCGCACCAGCACGTGGTCCGGTACCCGGCGCATCACGGCGCGGGTGGCCTCGGCGATACCCGGTTTGACCCGGTTGGGGTTTGTCACCGCAAACCGCGTCGAGATACGTTCGACCGCGGCTACCGCCGAGTGTTGCAAGGCTGCGGCCTGATCCAGTGTCCAGGGTTGCGCAGCGGCCAACGGGGCAAGCTGTGCCCGCTCGGTTTCGATGCTGTGGATAAAACTCATGGTCACGTCGTGTTCCGCCAAATGGTCATACACCACGCAACCATGCAGGCCCGGGGTTTGCGGCCAGATGGAACGAGAAACCAGCCCGGAAACCGTAGCCCCCAGAATGCCCGAGGGGATCAGCCAGTCTTCAGCGGACGCCGCCAGCCAGGCGCGGCCACAAGGGTCCGCCAACACCACCAGGCGTGGGTCTGCCGGGAAACGCGAGTCTCCCGCCAGGCTTTCGCGGATCTGGCCGCTGATCGCGCCCTTGCCGGTCCAGCCATCGACAAACACGATGTTTTCGGCACCGTGGCTCTTGATGATAGCTTCGAGTGCGACGTTGTCGATTCCACGGTCACGAATAATGCTGATGCCGTAATGCGCAGCCTCGCGCCCCAGATCAAGCAGCGCCCTGCGCAGCAGTACACCCAGCGGTAAACCGGCGCGCACAAAGGACACCAGCGCAATCGAGGGGCCGTTGTAGCGCTCATTCAAGGCCAGCGCCAGCGCCTGCACATCGGCCGCCATGCGCGCGCCATTTTGCGTCAGGGCACGCTGGTAAAGGCTTTTATGGGTGTCGGACGGTGCATGTTCCTGGCTGATCATCTCGGAGTAATGGCGTTGCCGGGTCTGGATCAGCCGCTCTTTTTCCTGCACGTCGGTGACTTCAATCTGCAGGGCGCGCAGTAAAAAGTGCACGTCATCGGCGTCATAGCTGCCACTGCCGACGGTTTCCAGGCCTGCGAAAGCATTACTCATGGTCGACGCTCGCCAGCACATGAGCGGCCAACTGCCCGCGTTTGGGCGTGCCCCACCAGTCGCACTCGGCCATAAAGCCCAGGTCCGACACACTGTCACCGAAGCCCAGCAACGGGCGCTTGCCGTTGATCGCCTGATCGCGGCGGATCCATTCACGTACCGCTTCACGCTTTTGCAGGGTGATGGGCAGAAACGCCAGGTTGTTGCCATTGCCGTGTACATACAGGCCATCGAGCAACCCGCGCGCCTTGACCTCGGCCAATACGACGAGCAGCGCTTCGTCGGTTTCGTTGTTGTGCTTGGTGACCACGTAATTGGCCAGGCCCTGCTCTTCAACCACCCAGCCACGCAACGAAAAGCCAAGTTCGGCACCAATGGCCAGGGTTTGCTCGCTCAGTTGATGCAACCGGGTTTGCTCAAGGGCCAGTTCGTCGCACATGCGCGCATGCCAGACCGGGTCCAGCGAGCCGTCGGGCTTGAGAATCACGCCGCCGTGGGCACACACCGCGCCGTGGACGAACGGCAATTGCACACGTTGATAGGCCTCGATGCTGCGCGCAGTTACGGGGACGACATCGCTGGTGGCCAGCAGCCATTCCACAAAGCTCTTTTGTGTTGCGCTCATAAAGCCGTTGGGCTGGCCGTCCACATCCAGGGTGGCGGCAAAGCGTGGCTCATCACCCATTTTGCGGGCGGTTTGAAACAGGGTGTCGTCCAGATCAACGAACACCAGAGGACGATTACTGCTCATCAACGATTACCTGCGCATTCAACGCGCTAACCAGCGCCGGATCGACCGCAGCTGCCGGGGTTTCGCTGCAGATCAGCACCCGGTCGAACTGGCCGGGGGCGACGTTATAAAGAAAGTTGGGGATACCCAGGCCATAGTTGTCCGAGAACGACAATGCATGATCGATGCAATGGCCCAAGGCAATGGGCGAGCGGCTGGTGGAGCTGAAGCGCACGTCGGCACCCGCCCGTTCAAGGCGCTCGGCCAGTAGAAACGGGCGCCAGACAAATTCGCTGGTGCCGACCACCAAGACCCGTTCACCAGGGGCGACCTGCAGATCGGGCGCCAGGGTATCAAGGTGTTCGCGAACGCCCATGCGACCCCAGTCACGGCTGGCATCAAGTGCCCAGTCGCCCTGGGCCACGCTGCCCACTTCGGGCATTTGAGGGAGCTCTGCGGTGGTATCTTCGGCGAACGTGTAGCGACCATCGAGCAAAGAGACGCTGCTGACATGATCGCCCATGGCCTTGCGCACAGCGTCCCGGGACCAGTCGGTCAGGGTCGTGGTGACAATACGCTCGACCGAGTTGAGCCCTGCTTCGGCCAGCGCCCGGGACAGATTGATAAAGGTATTGCCGGTAGAGGCTTCATCGTCCACCAGCACCAGCGAGCGGGCGTTGAGCATCATCTCGCGGGTGTGTGCGTCTTGCGGCAAATGCAGCAGATGCGAGCTGGCGTGACTGTGCTCTTCTTCAAAACGGGCAAACAGTTCACTGCCCGTAGGGTGGCGGCTGCTGCACAGGTACACGCTGTCATCACGGGTCTGGCTGAGCGCGCGGTGCACGCCAGCACCCAGGCCAACGGCGGTTTCAGCCATGCCGATAACCAGCACCGGACCGGGCAGGTCGGCAGGGATTTTTGCAGCCAGGGCATTGAAGCTTTCCGCCATCAGTGACGGCCGTGCCGGGATATGACGCCCCAATACACGGGAAACGAATAAAAAGGCGCGCTTGGGGTTTCGGCGCTCGGCAAAATCGAAAAGTGCCTGTGGCTCAAAGGTCGATGCATTGACCTCTACCTCCAGACGACCGCGCTTGAGGTTTGCATGCAATACCTTGGGTTCGGTCTTGGAATTACCGCTGTTCATTGATGTTTACTACCTGAACATACTGAAAAAATGGGGGACGATTAGGGAGACGGGGGGTTAAGACAAGTAAAAAATGGTTACTGAAGATGGCTGGCGTCAATCCGCCACAGTCCAGCCTGCGAAGCGCGTACCAACTCCGGCGTGCTCAACGAACGTTCACTGCACCCGCGCCGGGCCGGTACACGGGCTGCCTCAAGGAACGCCAGTACCAGTGCCGACTTGACAGCAAAGTTCATGTTCTGCGCATCCGCCATGCTCGAGGTCACCAGGCCACTGACCAATCCTTGCGGGTCAAACACCGGGCTTCCGCTGGAGCCGGGCTGAATCGGTGCGGTGAACTGCATCAGGCTGGCATCGTCGCGAAGGCCAAACAGGCCCGAAACCACACCTTGGGAAACTTGCACGCCACCGCCTGCCAGCCCGGCGAGCGGAAACCCCAGGGTGACGACACTTTCGCCCAGCTCACAGCCCACGCCCTCACGAAAAGTCACCGGGTTCAAAGGGGGGGCACCAATGACCCGCAGCAAAGCGAGGTCGTTCTTGCGATCGACCACCACAGACTCCGCCTTGTATCGACCCTCAAAGGACGTAATCGACAATTGCTCGAGGCCTTCAATGACATGGGCACAGGTCAAAATATGCTGGGTGCTTACGGCAAAACCAGTACCTGTAGCCCCTTGGCGCGCAACGCTGTCGTCTGATGCCTCAGGTCTCATGCGTTGCGGATGACGATCATCCAGAGCCAGCCCCAGGCGTCGGGCAAACGCGCTCAAGCCGTAGGCGGACGCTTCGGCGAGTGCGCGGATTTTCCATTGATCGCTGCGTCGGTACACCTCGGCAATGACCATTGTGCCATCACCGAACTCATCCAGTGCCAGACTGTGCTCGATCTGCTCTCCGACCTTGAGCCGGAACTGGCCGAGTTCACGTAACGGACCCAGCGCGCCGAACACATAGAGCACCAGCAATACACGCTCACAATCTGCAGGCAATTGTTCCAGCACCAGGCTGAAGCGTGCCAGGCCGGCGGTGTCATGCCATGCCAGCCAGGGTTGCGGGGCGTGTATCAGCGCAGGCTCCCCGACGGGTTGGCGCTTGCCATCCACGGCCAGCAACGCCAGCCCCGCATAGTCACCCAATGCGCCCGCTCGCGAGCAGGTCAGGCTCATCTCACAACGCACAGATTCAAGGGCCGCATTGGCGCCCGGCATCAATATCATCGCTTGTGACTCCCCTGTGCCCGCGACAAACAAGAGCTGATCACCTTAACAGCTCTTCTCCGCGAACCGGAACCACCACCGTGATTGCCTTGACCTGCACATTCTCGCGCCATGTACTGGCTGGCACGGGCAGGCCCAGGCGGCGTGCGGCAAAGATACCCGGCAGGTTGACTCCGGCTTCGCGGGTGTAGCCGATACCGCCAGAATAGCGCAGGTTGATCTCCAGCAAATGCGGCTGGCCTGCGGCATCATCCCGGGTCTGCACATTGACGATACCGTCGCACTTGAAGTGCCGCGCCGCCTTGATCGTCAGTTCGACCGCCGCACCATCGCGCTCGAATGTCTGCATCAGGCCCTGCTTGCGCCGCCCCACATAGGCCACGGCCTCGCCCGCCTCACAGACCATGTCCACCGAGCATTCGCTGCCGGGCATATAAGGCATCACCAGCAACGGTTGGGGCGCATCCGATTGACCGTAGGCCTGGGCAAACACCGCCGCATTGACTTCATGGGCGTCGGCATTGGCAAAACTGCGAAACGGGTCCACGTTATCGGCCAAACGCCAAAAGCCCTGGCCGTAAATACCGCGCGTCGGTTTTACACACACCTGGCCGTCGCGGGCCAACTGGGCGTAAGCCGTCTCCAGTTCAGCCTGGGTGCTCACCGTCATCGCCGGTATGCACGCCAGCCCGGCCGCCAGGGCCTCACGGGTAAACGTCGACTTGTCGTCAACCCGCTCAAAGGTTTCCAGGTCCAGCGCCCCGGTAATCAATTGCAACCCGGCTGCTTCGAACTCGGCGCGGTGCGCTTCATATACCTGACCCACACGCCCGGCCAGCACCACCTTGATCTGCCGGGCGCGGGCCTGCTCGATCACCCAGCCGATGCGCTCCTGATTGTCTTGCGGCTCCCGCCAGGCGACATCCGCCAATCCGGTGATTTCAGGGCGATTTTGGCGGTGCGAGGCGAAAATTTGCACGGTGTCCGGCAGCGCCGCCCGGGCACCTGCAATCACATCGCGTTGGCTCGATTGCCCTTCAAGAAACCAGATCATGAACATCCCTTGGTACGGATAAACGCGGGAGTCTAGCGGATGGCCGCTACCAACGCCCTTAGTCATTAGAGGGAGGTCGTGTAACCAAATATGAAATTAATTAACTAAATAGTTCATAATGTGCGGCATCGTGTCGCGCCCCGTCGCCGACACTTCATATAAAGGAGCTTCTGTAGATGTTTTTCTCTTCCCGCGCCCTGCTGAACACCAGCCTGTGCGGCGGCTTGTCATTGCTGGCCCTGACGCCTGCCTGCGTACTGGCCGACACCACCGACAACCTGATGAACCGTTCGACCCTGACCGGCGACTGGGGCGGCGAGCGCCAAAAGCTGATCGACAAAGGCATCAAGCTGACCGGTGATTACAACTCCGAAACCTTCTCCAACTTGCATGGCGGGATCAAGCACGGCACCCGTTACTCGCAACAAGTGCGTATCGGTGCCCAGTTCGACCTGAGCAAAATACTGGGTAGCGCCGATGCTGGCCTGGTGCAAATCACCGTCAATGATCGTCGCGGTCACAGCGCCTCCGAAGACCTCGTAGGCAACCGCCTG
Source organism: Pseudomonas sp. WS 5051 (assembly GCF_012985715.1). NCBI lineage: Bacteria > Pseudomonadati > Pseudomonadota > Gammaproteobacteria > Pseudomonadales > Pseudomonadaceae > Pseudomonas > Pseudomonas sp. WS 5051. The sequence goes on along the minus strand of NZ_JAAQWV010000014.1, from coordinate 31,550 downwards.
CCAATCCAGGAAAACGCCGGCGGCAACTACACCCGCCTGTCCGAGTTCAGCTACCAGCGCACGCTGTTTTCCGAAGACCTGACCACCAAGGTTGGCTTTATGCCAATGGGCAACGACTTTGGCGGCATGCCGCTCTTGACCAGCTTCGTCAACGCCGGTTTCTGCGCGCATCCGCTGACGCAGTCCAATGGCAGCGGCTGGACCAACTACCCCACCGGCCACTGGGGCGGCGAACTGCGCTACACCGTCAGCCCGGCCCTGACCCTGCAAACCGCCGTGTTCCAGGTCAACCCCGAATACAACAGTCGCTCCTCCGAAGCCTTCAGCATGACCACCAAAGGCACTACCGGAGCGATCATGCCGCTGGAAGCGATCTTCACCAACAACGCCTGGCTCAATGGCCAATACAAAGTGGGCTGGTACTACGACACCTCCAATACCCGCAAGATTGGCAGCACGCAAAAAGCCAACAACCGCACCGGCGCCTATGTGCTGGTCGACCAGGCCATCTGGCGTGATGAGCAAGACCCCGAAAGCGTATTGCGCGCCTTTGGCCAGGCATCCAGCAGCAATGCCGCGACCTCGCCTATGCGCCACTGGTACTCGGTAGGCCTGGTCAAACAAAAGCCGTTTGCCAGCCGCCCCAAAGACAGCATCGCCTTTGCCTACGGCCGCGCCGTATTCAACTCGCGCTCCCGCGACGTGCAGGAAGCGGCAGCCAGCAGCCCGGAACAGGCGGACATGATCGCCAGCCTGGACAGCGGCGAGCAGTTGCTGGAGCTCAACTACGGCGCGCAAGTCACGCCGTGGCTGCTGTTGCGCCCGGACCTGCAATACATCATCGAGCCAGGGGCATTCTACGGCGCCAAGCGCAGCAATGCGCTGGTCGCGGGGCTGCAGGTCAAGGCAACGTTCTGACACAACCGTTTGCGTAGCTTTCACAAAGCTTTAAGGTTTGCCCTCCTATACTCCAGGCAGTACTCCATTCGATTGCTGCTTGGTAGCCCAATGCGTCTGACTCGTCCTGCCCTGCTGTTACTGCTTCTCGGTTGCGTGCTGTTCTTTTTTGCGCTGGGGAATCACCAATTGCAGGGCTCGACAGAGTCCCGCGTGGCAGGCATAGCCATGCAGATGCACCTGAGCGACGATTGGGTAACGCCCAATTTGCTCAATGCCCCCTTCCTGGAAAAACCACCCCTGAGCCTCTGGCTGGATGCAGGAGCCATTCGCGTATTCGGCGGCGAACTGTTCGCCGTACGCCTGGCCTCGGCCTTTGCCGGTCTATTTTGCGTGTTGCTGCTCTATGCAATGCTGCGCAAGCTGGGCCGCCCCACAGCACTGGCCTGGACAGCCGCCGCCATGCTGGCAACCATGGGCATATTTTGGGGCAACACCCGCCAGGTGGGCGAAGATGCCTTGCTCACCCTGGGCGTAACCATGGCCTTGCTGGCGTTTTTTCATGCCAACCGCCAGCCCGGTTTTGCCCGGGGCAGCTGGCTGTTATTCGCGACCGGCATCGCCATTGCCACCTTGAGCAAAGGCGTCCTGGGCCTGGCACTGCCGGGCGTGGTGATTTTTGTCTATCTGGTGTGTGAAAGCCTGCTGGAAAAACGCTTCAAGCCGCGCAACTGGCTACGCCCTGCCCTGCTGACCCTATTGGGGCTGATCCCGCTGACGGTCTGGCTGTGCATGCTCTATCAGCGCGGCGGCATGCCGTTAGTCAGCGAACTGCTGCTGACCAACAGCGTTGGGCGTTTTAGCGGCCCCTTTGTTGAAGCCGGGCATTACGAACCCTTTTACTACTACCTGCGAAAACTGCCCGAAGCCTTCCTGCCGTGGAACCTGCTGACCTATCTGGGTCTGTGGCACTTTCGCAAACAACTGCGCAGCAACCCCTTCCTGTTGTTTTTCTGTGTATGGCTGGTCGCGCAATTTGTGCTGCTCAACCTCGCCTCCAGCAAGCGGGCGGTGTACATGATGTCGATGGCCCCTGCGGCTGCAGTGATTGCCGCCGAGTACGCCCGGGTGCTGCTGGGCTGGCTGTACCAAAAAAGCGCGCACTCGACCGTGGCCAAATTCTTCAGCGACAACCATCGCCCGCTTGCCATCGCGCTGCTGGCGGCTCTGGTGGGCGCCTACCTGCTGGCGGCCCATCGGGCACCGCTGGCCGACAAGGAACAGTCTTTCCAGCCCCTCGCCGCTGAGGTCATGAGCCTGCAGGCCAGCGGCAAGCAGGTCGCACTGCTGCGGCCCGACGAACGCCTCGGCGCCGTGGTGTTCTACAGCCAGCAGTTGCAGCACACCCTCAGTTCAACAGAAGAGTTGCAGGCATTCCTCAGCGCATCCCCCGACAATATCGCCCTGGTAGAAAACCCCGAGATACCGGGCATGGCCCTCAAGACTCTCGACAAGCTCAGCGTCGGCCGGCACCACTTCTACCTTGTCAGCCTGGCCGCTTCAGCCCCATAAACTTGATCCCGGGCAACGCAACCGCAGATACCGTGGCCGATCACGGCACATTGACTACGCTCCTTGGACAATTCCCGACCAAGGAGCCCGCCATGACCATCGGTATATCCAGCAAAACATTGAGCGACTACGACGCTCACCTGGCCTTCAATACGGCCACCGCCTTCTTGCGCAAATCCGATCTGGCCAACTATCTGATCGATCAGCTAGAGCAGCAGCATGTGAAACTCAATGTCGAGGTCAGCACCGACCCGGCATTGGCCAATCAGGAGGTGTCGAACAACGGCGCGATTCTATGGAACCTGCGCAGCAACCTGTCACCCGGTGCGAACCTGCCTGACGTGGCCGCCCTGCTCAACCGCATCCCCGAGCAACAAAAGCCCTACATCACCAGCCTGTGGGCGCTGATGCACTTGCTCGCCCAGGCGTGCCAGCAATTGAACAACCAGCTCAACTTCCGCGATGCGGATGCGACCTGGCCATGGCTCGACGAAAAAGTGCTCAGCGCCAACGATATCGAAAACGTGGTGGCCCGCGAACTCAGCGACCTGCCATTGCCGGCAGAACAGAACTGGGATCGTTTGTTCAAGCACAATTGAGGGCGATAGATTGACTCTATGGGCGCGAGCCTGCTCGCGCCCACGATTAGAACTGCGAGGCTTCAAACCCGTGACGGTTGTTCGGGGTGACCACCGGCACGATATTTTTCCAGTCTTTGGGCTCGATATAGCCCAGCATCTGCGGATCCTCGTTCGCGCCATCGGTCTTGATAAACAACGAAGCGCCATAGCCAAACGTGGTGCTGGTTGACAGGTTCATGTCCATCAACAGTTGGTCCATGCATTCGCTGTGGCTCACCAGAATCAGGTTGTGGCCCGCCACTTTGTGCTTGAGAGCATCACGCAGCATGCTGCCGCGGCAGTTGAACAGCCAGTCCTGCGCCTCTACCGGGCGGGCAAACATGGCATCGGCGGTTTGTCGGGCCCGGGTCAGCAGGCTGCTGTGAATATCAGTATGGCTGAGCCCCAACTGCCTGAAGTCTGCGCCCAGCGCCTGAACTGCTGCTTCACCGCGCACCGTCACGCCGTCCATGGGGCCTAGGCACTGGGCCGAGGAACGGTCGCAACGCTCGCCGTGTCGAACCAGCGCAATCACATCACCCTTGGCCCAGCTGTCGGTGAGCAACAACACACGATCGGCATGGCTGGGCTGCGCCAGATCAGGCGGGGCCGCAGGGGCCAGCAGCCTCAATGTCAGCGCAACGGCAAGCGCACTTGCCACGATCACCACCAGCACATTTTTGTAACGGAGCAGAGCACGACGCAACAGCGTACGGTTAATTCCGGTCTGATCAAGACTCAACGTCACGATGCTTATGCCCTCTGCGCCAGCCAGTGATATCACTGACCGACACCCTATAACGCGAATATGACAACGGGTCGCTTCGCGGCCCGGCGGTATAAACAGACTTGCATAAAGCAGGTCTCTATTAGCTGAACGCAGGCTAAAAAAAGGGAGGTCAGAGGCAGGTGAAACGGATGTGAAAAAAAGCGTAAAAGCGCAATCCAGGCACGCTACTCAAATGGATAGGTTGTTATGTGAACTGGCGCCCAACAAAACGTTTCAGCTCTGGCGAATGCAGCCGATACCCCTCCAACACAACACTCGGCTGGGTCAAAAAAAATAATTCCCTCCAGCGAACTTAGATCATGCGTGCAGCGTTCCTGGAGAACTCTATGAATAGATGGCTGAGCAATATCAGCGTCAACCTGAAACTGTCCCTGGGCTTTGGCCTGGTACTGGCCCTTACCTGCGTAATGGCCGTCAGCAACTGGATCAGTCTGGGCCAAATGATTGATCGCAGTAACTGGATGAGCGACATCACCCGTTTAAACACCGCGTTTACCAACCTGCGGGTGACGCGTTTGCAATACATGCTGACCGATGGCGACGAAACTGCCGCACAAAGTGTACAGGCCAGCATTGACGCGTTTTCTGCGCAACAAAGTCAGCTGATTGCCACCTTCCAGAGCCCGGAAAACCTCAAGTTGCTCAAGGAGCAACAAGCCATCATCGGCCGCTACGAGCGTGCACTGGTGAGCATGCGCAAGGCTTACGTCGAGTCCGCCGCATCCCGTGCCGACATGGACCGCAGCGCCGCTCTGGCCCAGGACGCCATCACGACGTTGCTGAACCGCGCCCTGCAACTGCCCGCAGGTGACGAAAACCGTTTTGCCATGTACCAGAGCGTGTCTGAAGTACGTGAACAGTTCCTGCTCTCGCGCTATCAGGTGCGCGCTTATATTGCTGCGCCCACCCCCGCCACGGAAAAGGCCGCACGCCAGCAACTGGACGCGGCCCTTGCCAGCCTTGACCGCCTGAGCTCGCACTTTGCCGCCAATGCCGGCGACACCCTGCGCACCCTGAACAAAACCATGGAGCAGTACCAGCAGGCGCTGGAGCTGTACACCAGCACCGACAACACCATCATTGCCATGCGCAAGGACATGACCGAATACGGCTCCAGCATCCTTGGCCGCAGCGATGAGCTGTACAAGATTCAACTGGAACGCCGCGACATCGAAAGCGCCACGGCCAACAGCATGCAACTGATCACCACCTTGCTGGTATTGCTGTTTGGCATCACCGCGGCCGTGATCATCACCCGCCAGATCACCGTGCCCCTGCGTGAAACCCTGGCCGTGGTCGATCGCATCGCCAGTGGCGACCTGACCCAGAACCTGCGCGTCACCCGTCGCGACGAACTGGGCGTGTTGCAACAAGGTATTGCACGCATGGGTACGACCCTGCGCGAGTTGATCAGCGGTATCCGTGATGGCGTCAGCCAGATTGCCAGTGCCGCCGAAGAGCTGTCCGCGGTGACCGAGCAAACCAGCGCCGGGGTCAACAGCCAGAAGATCGAGACCGATCAGGTGGCCACCGCCATGCATGAAATGACCGCCACCGTGCAGGAAGTGGCGCGCAATGCCGAGCAAGCTTCGCAAGCCGCCGCGGCCGCAGACAATGAAGCCCGCGAAGGCGATACCGTGGTCAACCAGGCCATTGACCAGATCGAGCGCCTGGCGGTGGAAGTGGGTCGTTCAACCGAAGCCATGGCCGTATTGCAACAGGAAAGCGACAAGATCGGCAGCGTGATGGACGTGATCAAGGCCGTGGCCGAGCAGACCAACCTGCTGGCCCTCAACGCCGCAATCGAAGCAGCCCGTGCCGGTGACGCCGGGCGCGGTTTTGCCGTAGTGGCCGATGAAGTGCGTGGCCTGGCCCAGCGTACGCAAAAATCCACCGAAGAGATTCAAACCCTGGTCGCGGCCCTGCAAAGCGGCACCCAGCACGTGGCCACCGTGATGCAAAACAGCCGCACCCTGACCGACAGCAGCGTGACCCTGACCCGCCACGCAGGCACCTCGCTGCAGGGCATCACGCGCACGGTGTCGAATATTCAGTCGATGAACCAACAGATTGCCGCTGCTGCCGAACAGCAATCTGCGGTCGCCGAAGAGATCAGCCGCAGCATCGTCAACGTGCGCGACGTGTCCGAGCAAACCGCAGCGGCGAGTGATGAAACGGCCAAGTCCAGTGTTGAACTGGCGCGGCTGGGTAACCAGCTGCAAGAGATGGTCAGCCACTTCAAGGTGTAGAGCGCTCTGTCCCCTCTCCCACCGGGAGAGGGGTAGTAAGGGGCTCCTGACCTTATTCGTGCTGAACCCGGGCGCGCTTGAGCAACTTCTTGCTGCGCTCGGACAGGTGTAACACCCGCAGATGCTTGCCTGCTTTGCGATAGCGCTCGCGCAAAGTGTCCAGTGCCGCAATGGCCGAGTAATCGACAAAGCTCAAATGACGACAATCGAGTGTCACCTGCGCCGGGTCATTACCCGGATCGAACTGTTTGAGAAACATCGTAGTCGAGGCAAAAAACAGCGTGCCGTGCACACGGTAAAGCTTGCTGCCATCGCTCTGCAGATCCGCGTCGGCATACATCTGGCGACCCTGCTGCCAGGCAAAATTGAGCGCAGCAATAACCACCCCGCACATCACCGCTACCGCCAGATCGGTAAACACGGTAATCACGGTCACCGCGACAATCACCAGCACATCGTTGAGCGGCACTTTGTTCAGTACTCGCAAAGAGGCCCAGGCAAAGGTCTGCTGCGACACCACAAACATCACCCCCACCAGCGCCGCCAGCGGAATGCGTTCAATAAATGGCGACAGGAAGAACACAAACAGCAAAATCATCACACCGGCGGTCACGCCGGACAATCGCCCGCGCCCGCCGGAGCTGAGGTTAACCACGGTCTGGCCTATCATCGCGCAACCGCCCATGCCGCCGAATGCCCCCGACACCATATTGGCCGCCCCCAGCGCCACGCACTCGCGGTCCGGGTAGCCACGGCTTTCGGTGATTTCGTCGGTGAGGTTGAGGGTCAGCAGGGTTTCCAGCAAACCCACCACTGCCATCACGATCGCATAGGGCGCAATGATGCCCAGGGTCTCAAGGGTCCAGGGAATCTGCGGCAGGCTGAAGCTGGGCAAACCACCGGCGATATGCGCCATGTCACCCAGGGTGCGGGTTGGCAAACCCAGCAAGTACACCGCCAGCCCTACGCCCAAAATGGCCACCAGCGCAGGTGGCGCGGCGCGGGTCAGACGAGGCAACAGATAGACGACGGCCATGGTCACGGCCACCAGCCCGATCATCATGTACAACGCCATACCGCTGAGCCAGGTGTCGCCATCCTTGAAGTGATCCAGTTGCGCCATGGCAATCACGATTGCCAGGCCGTTGACGAAGCCCAGCATCACCGGGTGCGGCACCATGCGTACCAGCTTGCCGAGTTTGAACAAGCCGAACGCCAGCATGATCAACCCGCTCAGCAGCACCGTAGCCAACAGATACTGCACACCGTGTTGCACCACCAGGGCAACGATCACCACCGCCATCGACCCGGCAGCACCGGACACCATGCCCGGCCGGCCGCCAAACAGCGCGGTTAGGGTGCAAATGATGAACGCGCCATAGAGCCCCATCAAAGGGTTGAGATGGGCGACCAACGCGAACGCAATGCACTCGGGCAACAGCGCGAAGGACGTCGTGAGTCCGGCCAGGACATCAGCGCGCAGACGTGAGAGTTTCATGGTTTACCTAAAATTCGGGACGGGAAAAACTGAGGGAGTTACAGGCAACAGATGGTAACAAATTGCAGGGGCTAAAAAGCAATTGTGGGAGCGGGCTTGCTCGCGATGGCAACAACTCGGTGAACCAGAATGGCCGAGGTGTCTGCATCGCGAGCAAACCCGCTCCCACAAGAGTGATGCGTCTATGTGCGTTGCGGGCTTACTTCACCACCATCCCCACACCACGGCCACGCGGGTCGGAGGCGGTTTCAAGCTCAGTGCCTTTAACCCGGATGGCCTGAATATCCCCCATGTTCCAGCCCTGATCCTCCAGGGTGTAGCCCATCGCTTTCAGCTCCTGAGCCACCTTGCCGGTAAGTGGCGCATAGGCGTCGAAGTAGATCGTGTCTTTAGGCAGCAACTGGTGATGCACACGCTGTGCAGCTACGGCTTTCTCCAGTGGCAAGTCGTAGTCGTAGATGTTGTTGAGCACCTGGAAAATCGAGGTAAAAATCCGCGAGCCACCCGGCGTGCCCAGCACCAGCGTAACCTGGCCATCGCGGGTTACCAGACTTGGACTCATGGAAGACAACATGCGCTTGCCCGGCTCGATAGCGTTGGCATTGCCGCCCACCACACCAAAAGCATTGGCCACCCCGGGCTTGGAGCTGAAGTCATCCATTTCGTCATTCAGCAAAAAGCCCGCGCCTTTAACTACAACGCCGCTGCCGTAATCCCAATTCAGGGTATAGGTGTTGCTGACCGCGTTACCCTGTTTGTCGACAATGGAAAAGTGCGTGGTCTGATGGGGTTCCAGGCCCGGTTTGACATTGGCGGTCGGTGAAATCGCTTTCGGGTTAACCTCTTTCGCACGCTTGGCGATATAGGCCGGATCGGTCAGCTCGGCCACAGGCATCTTGCCGAAGGCCGGGTCGCCGAGGTAGTCGGCACGGTCGGCGAACACACGTTTTTCGATTTCGGCCAGCAGGTGGATATAGGGCGCAGAGTTCAGCTCCACACCTTTGAAGTCCGCTGCGCGGTCCTCCTTGATACCGATCAACTGCGCCAGAGCAATACCGCCCGAGCTTGGCAGCGGCGCGGTGTACAGGGTGTTGCCGCGAAAATCCACGCGCATCGGCTCACGCCAGCTGACCTTGTAGTCGTTGAGGTCTTGCTTGGTGATCAAGCCCTTGTCCTGCTGCATTTGCGCGACCAGCAGGTCGGCGGTCTTGCCGCGGTAGAACTCCTTGGCGCCCTGGTCGGCAATGCGCTCCAGGGTCACGGCCAGCTCTGGCTGTTTGAACGTTTGCCCGGGCTTCATGCTGCCAAAGTAGTCCGCGAAATTGGTAGTGCCCTTGAATAGCGCCAGTGCATCTTCGCGGTACTGAAATTGCTGATCGGCCACTTTAAAGCCGTTTTTCGCATACCCCACGGCCGGGGTCAGCAATTCGGCCCACGGCAATTTGCCAAAGCGTTGATGCGCTTCCCACAGCCCCATCACCGTGCCCGGCACGCCGGCAGCGCGGGAACCGACCAGGCTCAAGTTCTCGATGATGTCGCCTTTGTCGTCCAGGTACATATCGCGGCTGGCGGCTTTGGGGGCGGTTTCGCGATAGTCGAGGAAATAGGGTTTGCCATCGATGTACATCGTCATAAACCCGCCACCGCCGATATTGCCGGCTTCGGGGTAGGTCACGGCCAGGGTAAAGGCGGTGGCAACTGCGGCGTCGACGGCGTTGCCGCCTTTTTTGAGAATTTGTGCGGCCACTTCGGCGCCGTATTGATCGGGTGCGGCGACTGCGCCGCCGTCCAGGGTGACGGCATACGCCGAAGAGCTGGCCGCGATGGCAGCCGTCAGGGCCAGGGTTTTGAACCACACAATGCGCATTCGATACATCCTTTTATTGTTATCAACTGTGGCCGAACCTTGTCTGAATTCGGTGATATTTTCAAACAACAAACGTAAAAGTGCGCAATGACACACACCCTTGAGGGCAGCGCGGTTCTGCACCAAAACAGAACTGGTAGCAGCTGCCGAAGGAACGAGGCTGCGTTCGACGACGAAGTCATCGCAAATCCTGCAAACGCGGTATACCTGAAACACCAGGTTGTAGGGTTTTACGACTGCTGCGCAGCCGGACGCAGCCTCGTTCCTTCGGCAGCTGCTACAGAGGGCGTTATGTGCGCGTTTCGGTGATCAGTGCATCCACCAGACCACGGGCCAGCTCGACGCCGTGAATTACGCACCACAACTGCTCGGCCTCAAAACCGCTGAGGTGGGAACGGATGTCGTCGGCGGTCAGTTCTGCGCCCTTGAGCAACAGCGAGGCATGTTTGAGCGCCTCCTGCATCGGTACGCCGGGGTTGATGCTAAATAGCGACGTGCCCTGATGGGCGGTGGTGAGCAGCGGAGGGTCGGGAACAATTTTTTTCATGGCAAAATCTCTCGAAAACAGGCTGAAAGAACTGCCACTGTCCCGCTGTCAATCGGTAAGGGTGGCAGCTGCGTGCGGGTTGACAGACCGAGGAGAGATATCAAGACCCGGCGCACTCGAAAGTGCCCCGTACGCAGCCGCCGTAACACGATGAAAAGTTGTTGGCGTCCATCTTGATATCCCTCAACGGTCTGTCAAAACCGGTCACTGAAATCAGCGACCCGGCGAGACTAGCCACCCGTTTGCAGCGCCACAAGACAGCAAGGATTCTCTAGGAATCGTCCCTCAATAGAAAGCGACGCAGCAGGTGCAGACGTTGCTTTATATGTAGGAACCTCACTCAAGCCCTGTGAGCTTGTCGCAGATCGCGTAGCTGGCGAGCTTGGCCTGGATAAAGTCCAGAAAGCACTGAATGCGCAGCGCCAGCTGCGAGTTGCGGTAATACACAGCATGGATCGGCTGGCGATAGCCGCTGTTGAACTCGCCCAGCACCACCTGCAGGCGCCCGGCGCTGATATCTTCGTGGGTCATAAAGTGCGACAGGCAGGCGATGCCCTGACCTTGCAACGCCAGATGACGTACGGTTTCACCGCTTGAGGCACTGATGGCAGGCTGAATGGGCCAGCGGTCGCCCTGGGCATAACGCAGCGGCCACTGGTTGAGGCCATCGTTCTGGGTAAAACCTATCAGGGTATGGTGGGCCAAATCCGCAACATTTGTGGGCATGCCGTGGGCGGCAATGTAGTCCGGGCTGACGAGGATATTCAGCGGGCTGCACCCCAGGGAGCGGGCATGCAGGGTGGAGTCGGCCAGGGTGCCGATACGAATGGCAATATCGGTGCTTTGTTCAAGCAGGTCGATAATCAGATCGTTGCTGTTGAGTTCCAGCTGAATCTCGGGGTACAGGGCACGGAATTCAGGGATATACGGCACGATGGCATGTAGCACAAACGGCGCGGCGGCATTGATGCGCAAGCGCCCGGAGGGGGTACGCTGGTGCGAGATCAGGCGCTCTTCCAGCTCGTCCATTTGCTCAAGTATCAATTTGGCCCGTTCGAAAAAGAACTTGCCCTCCTCGGTCAGGTCCATGCGCCGCGTGGTGCGGTTGATCAGCGTGGTTTCAAGCTTGGCCTCCAGCCGTGACAGCGTACGGCTCACGGCCGAAGGCGTTTGCCCGGCCTGCTCGGCGGCGGCAGATATCGAGCCGCACTCGATCACCGAAACAAAGATTTGCAGCTCATCGGATCTGGCTTTCACGCGGTCGACCTTATCTACGTGTGGGAGCGGGCTTGCTCGCGATGGTATCACCGCGGTTCGTCATAACAACCGAGTTGCCTGCATCGCGAGCAAGCCCGCTCCCACCCCTGCGTCGCTTACGCCTTCAGGCCAAACACCTCGGCCAGGTGCTGCTCGTAACGGGCCGCATCAACGTCTGGCTGCGGACGTTTCATCACGTCAACACACAGGAAAGTCGGCAGGCCGGTCATGCCCAAAAATTCATTAGCCTTGTGGAACGGGAAGTACACCGCGTCCACGCCCTTGCCTTCAAAGAAGTCGGCCGGGTCATCGAACGCCTGCCGCGGTGCGTTCCAGGTCAGCGACAGCATGTACTGCTTGCCCTGAATCAGGCCGCCGCTGCCGTAGCGCTGCGAAGCGTCGGAACGGGTGCGGCCGTCACTGGCGTAAAGTTTACCGTGACCCTCGGTGAACACTTCATCCATGTACTTTTTAACGATCCACGGCGCGCCCATCCACCAGCCGGGCATTTGGTAGATGATTACGTCAGCCCAAAGAAATTTTTCCACTTCTTCGGCGATATCGTAGCCTTCGTCGATATGGGTCACTTTGACTTCAAAACCCTGACGATCAAAAAACGCCAGCGCAGTGTCGTGCATGGTCAGGTTGTAGCGACCATCGGAGTGGGCGAATTTTTTCGCACCGTTAAGCAAGAGTATTTTTTTCATCATCAGCCTCCAGGGGGTTAAACCCTCAGCGCTGTTGAGCGACAGGGGGGTTCAAAAACATGTCGGCAGAATATCGTTGCCCTCGCATGAGAAAAACCCGTGATGGGTCAAATCACCTTTGCCGCTACAGCACGAATCCATTGTTAATTGTTGATTAGCAAGTGAGTACCCAGCAGCGCCATGCCGATAAAAAACACCCGTTTAAACAGCAAGGCGCTGATGCGCTGGCGCAACCATTGCCCCAGCCACATGCCGAGCATTGCGGGCAACAGCGCCAGCAATGAGGCATTGAGCTCAGCGCCAGCCAGGTTGCCACGCCAGTACAGCCCGGCGGCAAGGGCCAATGTGGAGACGCTGAAGGACAAACCCAAGGCCTGCACCAACTGGTTTTTGCTCAGGCCCAGGGCTTGCAGATAGGGCACGGCAGGGATAACAAACACCCCGGTAGCCGAGGTGATGACCCCGGTGATCAGCCCGCACACCGGGCCCAGCCAGGGTTCGCGCTGCGGGGCGATGCGCAGGGTGGGCAGGAACAACCCGCTGAGGGCATAAAGCAACAGGGCCGCGCCCAGCGCTCGTACCACCCAGCTACCGCCATCGATACTGAGCCACAGCATGCCTGACGCGGTGCCGATAAAAATCCCCAGCTGCATGGGCCACAGACGTTTGAGCAACCCCCGCAGCTGGCCGCCGGCGGTCAGTTGCCAGGCGTTGGTCACGATGGACGGGATAATCAGCAGAGCCGCAGCCTGCGCCGGAGCAATAGCCAGCCCGAGCATACCCATGGCGACAGTCGGCAGGCCCAGGCCGATGACGCCCTTGACCGTACCGGCCAGCAAAAAGGTCACTATCACCAGCAGTGACAAGGCCCATCCCAGGTGTTGGTAAAACTCGACAAGTGTTTTCATGGGCCTATGCTGGGGCATGGGCCAGCGCCTGAAAATGCGCCATGCACAGAGTCAGCCTCTTTCATGACAATAGGCAGAACCCCTCGCCCGTAGCAACTGCCGAAGGCTGCTACAACAGCGGTTTGCGGCGCTATTTAGAATCTTTACAGGATCTTCAAGGACCTTTCATGCACTTCGACCTGGTTGACCTGCGTCTGTATTTGAATGTGCTGCAGGCAGGCAATATCACCGCCGGCGCCAGCCTCAGCCATCTATCGCTGCCTGCCGCCAGTGCGCGGATCCGGGCGATGGAAGCGTCCCTGGGCGTGGCGTTTTTGCAGCGCAGCCGTCGTGGCATCAGCCCTACCCCTGCCGGGCAAGCGCTGGCCCAACATGCCCGGTTACTGTTGCAGCAGGTGGAGCGCATGAACCACGACCTGAGCGAATACGCCCAGGGCTTCAAAGGCCGTATCCGCCTGCTGTGCAACACCGCCGCCCTCACCGAATACCTGCCCGAGCTACTCGCCGACTTTGTACGCCAGCACCCTGCCATAAGCGTCGACCAGCAAGAACTCACCAGCCTGCGCATCACCCATGCCCTGCGCCTGGACGCCGCCGATATCGGTGTGATCTCCAACGCGGTAGACACCCGTGACCTGCAAACCCGGCCCTTTCGCGATGACCCGCTGGTACTGGTCATGCCCCTCGACCACCCGCTGGCCCACAGGCCCGGCCTCTCGTTCAGCGACACCCTGAGCCATGACTATGTCGGGTTGTCGGCCAGCAGCGCGCTGGCGGTGTACCTGGAAGAACAGGCACTGCATATGGGGTGTCGCATGCAGGTGCGTATCCGTGCCGAAGGCTTTGACGGGGTATTGCGCATGGTCGCTCGCGGCGCCGGGCTGGGGATTGTGCCCAGGGCCACCATCGAGCGCTGGCAGGCCCCGCGCACCTTTGAAGTGGTGAATTTGAGCGAGCCCTGGGCTGATCGCAAATTGCTGCTGTGCGCCCGCTCGTTTGCGCAATTGCCCACCTATGCCATGGCATTGCTGGAAGCTTTGAGCTTGTAAGAATAGTCGCCGTTTACTGCCAGCCTGTATGCCTTGGTTTTTACCCAGAGTAATATCCGGGGCTTGCGACACCCGGGGCGCCTTTGCCCACGGGTACTTTTATCCAGTTTTGAGAATAACAACTCACAGGGCACCCGATGGCTGACGCTAATTCCCCCCCGGTCACACTCAAACGCGGTTTGAAAAACCGCCATATCCAGCTGATTGCCCTGGGCGGCGCTATCGGTACGGGCCTGTTTCTGGGGTCGGCGGGCGTACTCAAGTCGGCCGGGCCGTCGATGATCCTGGGCTATGCGATCGCCGGCTTTATCGCGTTCCTGATCATGCGCCAACTCGGCGAAATGATCGTCGAAGAGCCAGTGGCCGGTTCCTTCAGCCACTTTGCCCACAAGTACTGGGGCGGTTATGCGGGGTTTCTGTCGGGCTGGAACTATTGGGTACTGTATGTGCTGGTGGGCATGGCCGAGCTGACGGCCGTGGGCAAGTACATCCAGTTCTGGTGGCCCGAGGTGCCAACCTGGGTCAGCGCCGTGGTGTTCTTTGTACTGGTCAACCTGATCAATACCCTGAACGTGAAAGTGTTCGGCGAAATGGAATTCTGGTTTGCCATTATCAAGGTGGTGGCGATTGTCGGCATGATCGTCCTGGGTTGCTACCTGCTGTTCAGCGGCACCGGCGGCCCTCAGGCGTCGATCAGCAACCTGTGGAGCCACGGCGGGTTCTTCCCCAATGGCGGCATGGGGCTACTGATGGCCATGGCCTTTATCATGTTTTCCTTCGGTGGCCTGGAGCTGGTGGGTATCACCGCGGCGGAAGCCAGCGAGCCGAAAAAGGTGATCCCCAAGGCCATCAACCAGGTGGTGTACCGGATCCTTATTTTCTACGTGGGCGCCCTGACCGTGCTGCTGGCACTGTACCCGTGGGACCAGTTGCTGGTAACCCTGGGCGCCGGCGGCGATGCCTACGGCAGCAGCCCGTTTGTGCAGATCTTTGCCTTGATCGGCAGTGATACCGCCGCGCAAATCCTCAACTTTGTGGTACTGACTGCCGCGCTGTCGGTCTATAACAGCGGCGTGTACTGCAACAGCCGCATGCTGTTTGGCCTGGCCGAGCAGGGTGATGCCCCCAAAGCCCTGATGAAGCTGACCAAAAATGGCGTGCCGTTGCGTGCACTGGGCGTGTCGGCACTGGTGACGCTGTTGTGCGTGGTGGTCAACTATGTGGCCCCGCACAAGGCACTGGAGCTGCTGTTTGCCCTGGTGGTTGCCTCGCTGATGATCAACTGGGCACTGATCAGCCTCACCCATATCAAGTTCCGCAAGGCCATGGCCGTTCAGGGCGTGACGCCTTCGTTCAAGGCATTCTGGTTCCCGTTCAGCAATATCCTGTGCCTGGTGTTTATGGCGGTGATCGTCTCGGTTATCTGGATGATCCCCGACGTTCGTGCGTCGGTGTATGCGATTCCGGTGTGGCTGCTGATCATCTACGGCTTCTATGTGCTGCGCCTGCGCACCGGTAAGGCTCTGGCCAACTCGCACTAAGCATTTGGCTGTTACAAAAAAGCCCCGGCACTGAAAACAGTGCCGGGGCTTTTGCGCATCTGGGGGTCGGAACCAGGCATCTGTCAGAGTATCGCTGCGGTTAGGGTGAGGTTCGATAACCCATCACCGGAGGTTTTATGTCTGCGCCAATCACCGTGCTTCGTGACACCCACCCCCTGCCCGTGCTCGATGCCTGCAAATGGGAAAAACTCGAGGGCGACCCCCATACCGTCAACCTCAACGCCTACACCAGCGAAGACGGCAGCAAGATCATGGGCACGTGGATTTGCACGCCCGGCAAGTGGTATGTGGAATATGTGAAGTGGGAATACTGCGATTTCCGTGAGGGCTATTGCATCATCACCCCAGAGGGCAAAGAACCGATCCATCTGCGGGCCGGGGATATCTTTGTGGTCGAGCCGGGCATGAAAGGCACATGGGAAGTGGTTGAAACCGTGCGCAAGTATTTCGTTTTTGCCTGAGTGAAACCACGCAAAAAACCCGGGAGCCCGCCCGACGCGGGCTCCCGGTAAAGCGACCAGTTACTGAGGTTTGCGATAGCTGTTGATGATGGCCGAGAAATCCTTGCCGCCTTCGCCGCGCAGGCTCATGGCCTGATACAGCTGTTGCGCCACGGCACCCATCACCACAGGCTGGTGGGCCTGACGTGCCGCCTCGGTGGCCAGCCCCAGATCCTTGAGCATCAGCTCGGCACCAAATCCACCGGTATAGCCGCGTGACGCAGGGGCGGTTTCAACTATGCCTGGCCACGGGTTGTACACCTCCGAGCTCCAGCAGCGCCCGGTGGAGCTGTTGATCACCCCGGCCAGAACTTCGCTGTCGATACCCAGTGCAGCCCCCAGGGCCATGGCCTCGCTGACGCCGACCATGGAGATCCCGAGCAGCAGGTTGTTGCAGATTTTAGCCACTTGGCCGGTGCCCACATCCCCGCAATGGACGATGTTGCGGCCCATTTGTTCGAGTACAGGGTGCAGGGTGTCGAACAGCGCCTGGGGAGCGCCGACCATAAAGGTCAGGGTGCCCGCCTGCGCGCCACCGGTGCCGCCGGACACCGGCGCATCGGCCATCTGCACGCCCTGTTTGGCGGCTGCAGCGGCGACATCGCGGGCGGTCTGCGGGTCGATGGTGCTGCAATCAACGGCGGGTACACCTGCGCCGATGCCAGCCAGCACGCCGTCCTCACCCAGCCACACGCTGCGCACATGGGCAGCAGCCGGGAGCATGGTGATCACCAGTTCGGTGCCTTGGGCGGCCTCCCGAGGCGAGGTGCTGATATGGCCACCCAGGGCGGCCAGCTCGGCGAGAATGCTTTGGTTCAGATCAAACAGGTTCAGCGAATGCCCGGCCTTGAGCAGGTTGCGCGCCATTGGTGCGCCCATGTTGCCCAGGCCGATAAATGCGATATTCATGCTGTGTGCCCTCAACGAAGATTGATGGTTGTGTTGACGCCATCATTCACGCTGTCATCGTCGAACCAGCGACTGGTGACGGTCTTGGTTTGAGTATAGAACTGCACCACTTGCTTGCCGTACGGGCCAAGATCGCCGAGTTTCGAGCCACGGGAACCCGTGAAGCTGAAGAACGGCACCGGCACCGGGATCGGGATATTGATACCGACCTGGCCCACATCGATTTCAGTCTGGAACTTGCGCGCTGCAGCGCCGCTTTGGGTAAACAGGCCGGTGCCGTTGCCAAACGGGTTGGCGTTGACCAGTGCAATGGCCTGGTCGAGGGTATCGACCTCAATCACCACCAGCACCGGGCCGAAAATTTCCTGGGTATAGATTTGCATATCGGTGGTGACGCCTGAAAACAGGGTCGGACCGATAAAGTTGCCTTGTTCGAAACCCGGGACCTTGATGTTGCGGCCATCCAGTTCCAGCACTGCGCCTTCTTTGATGCCGCTTTCGATCAACCCCAGTACCCGCTCTTTAGCACGCCTGGAGATCACCGGACCTACATCCGTACCCGCCTCGCTGCCGGCGTTGACCTTGAGTTTTTGCGCCAGCGCCTTGAGGTCCGGCAGCCATTTTTTCGCCGCCCCCACCAGTACCACCACCGAGGTAGCCATACAGCGTTGCCCGGCTGCGCCAAAACCGGCACCGACCAGCGCGTTGAGGGTTTGCTCGCGGTTGGCATCGGCCAACACCACGGCGTGGTTTTTCGCGCCCATCATCGATTGCACGCGCTTGCCGTGACGGCCCGCCAGGTCATAAACGTGGGTACCGACGGCGGTTGAGCCAACGAACGAAACCGCTTTGATATCGGTGTGGGTGCACAGCGCATCCACCACATCCTTGCCGCCATGCACGACGTTGAGCACGCCTGGCGGGACCCCGGCTTCCAGCGCCAGCTCGACCAGCATCAAGGTCGAGAGCGGGTCTTGTTCGGACGGTTTGAGAACGAAGGTGTTACCGCAGGCGATGGCCATCGGGAACATCCATAGCGGAATCATGGCAGGGAAATTGAACGGTGTGATCCCGGCGCAGACCCCGATAGGTTGGCGCAAGGTGTAGGTATCCACCCCGCCCGCAACGTTTTCAGCGAATTCACCCATCTGCAAGGTGCCGATGGAGCAAGCATGCTCGACCACTTCCAGGCCGCGGAAAATATCGCCCTCGGCGTCGGCAATGGTTTTACCCTGTTCGGCACTGAGCACAGTGGCGATGCGCTTGGAGTGCTCGCGAATCAGCGCCTGCAGCTTGAGCATGATGCGCATGCGCGCGCCAATGGGCGTCAGCTTCCAGGTCTGGAAAGCGCGCTGGGCGGCAGCGATGGCGGCGTTGACTTCAGCGGCAGTGGCAAACGGTACTTTGGCCAGCACTTGCTGAGTGGCGGGGTTGATGATGTCGTGCCACTCGGTGGTCTGCGACTCGACCCATTCGCCATCGATCAGCAGGCGGGCGTTTTGGTACGGGGTGGTAGAAACGTTCATGGAAGTCTCCGGCATTATTATTTTAAGTAGGGCTGTCCAGATTGGTCGCAGGACTGTTTTTGGAGTATAGGTGTGCGTTCTTCTAATAAGAACGCACATAAAAGCCGATCAAACATGCAAAAAAACATCACATCGTTAAGCGCATTGAACTGGGACGACCTGAAGTTTTTTCTCGAGGTGGCCCGTACCCGTAAAGCCAGCACTGCGGCCAAACGGCTGGCGGTGGACTACACCACCGTATCGCGACGCATCAGTTCGCTGGAGGCTGCCCTCGGCACACTGCTGTTTGAAAAATCACGCACCAACGGCTTCACCCTGACCAACGAGGGCCAGCGCTTGCTGGGCTATGCCGAGGCCATCGAAAGTACCCTGCATATGGCCTGCGAGCAGGTGTCGGGTTCGGGGGTGGCGTTGTCCGGGCATGTGCGCATGGGTTGCACGGAGGGGTTCGGGAGCTTTTTTATCACCCCTCAGCTCAGCCATTTTGTCGACGCCTACCCGGCCATTTCAGTGGATATCCTGCCCCTGCCGCACTTCATCAGCTTGTCCAAGCGCGAGGCGGATATCGTGATCGCGCTGGAGCGTCCGGAACACGGGCCCTATGTGTGCTGCAAGCTATGCGACTACCGCTTGCAGCTGTATGCCACCCAGGAGTATCTGGACCAGCACCCGCCTATCAACCGGGCGGCGGATTTGGCCGAGCACACTTTTATTAGCTATGTGGACGATCTGGCGTTCAGTTCGGAGCTGCTGTACCTGGCCAACGTGCTGCCTGGCGCCAGCGCCAACCTGCGCAGCACCAGCGTGATTGCGCAATTCGTGGCAGCGCAGCAGGGCCGCTCGCTGGCGATTTTGCCGTGCTTTCTGGCCGCCCAGGACCCGCGTTTGCTGCCGGTATTGCCGGGCGAGGTCACCCTGACACGGCAGTTCTGGATGTACTGCCGCGAAGATCTGAGGAAGTTGAAACGCATCACCCTGCTATGGGATTACATCCGCGAAGTGACGGAACTGAATGCGCCGCTGTTGCTGGGCGAGACCCGGGGCATGAGGTTTGTGGACTGACCACACCGCCCCGTAGCAGCTGCCGAAGGAACGAGGCTGCTGCTACGGACCCGGCTTATCAGTCGGCAATCACCACAATCGACACACGGCGGTTTTCCGTACGCCCGGCCCGGGTGTTGTTGCTGGCTACCGGCTCGCGACTACCCAACCCACGGACCTGGATATTCTCAGGGCGCATGCCAACTTTGGTCAGGGCCTTGACCACGCTGTTGGCGCGGCGTACCGACAGTTGCTCGTTGTAGGACTCCTTGCCCGAAGAGTCGGTGTGACCATCCACCCGCACCCGCTGGATATCGGCACCCAGCAAGGCCGTGCCGATACGCTCAACGATTTCCTGGCTCTGTGGGTTAAGCACTTCAAGGTCGCTGCCAAACAGCACTTTGCCCGAAAGACCAAATGCCCAGCCCTCTTCGGTCAACTCAAAGCCCTGTTCCTTGAGGACCGCAATCTGCGCCGGGGTCAGACCCTTTGGCGGGGGAGTCTGGCAACCGGTCAACGACAACGTGGCCAACAACAAGGCAACGCTGAAAAACTGCAGATAACGCTGGGTCAATGCACGCATTTTTGAGTTAGCTCCTGATATTTACGGTGTTTGCGGGGTGCTCCGACTCCGCTACATGTTGCCCGCCTCGGGCGAGGCGCTTGGCCTGGTACATCGCCGAGTCCGCTGCACAGAGCAGTTCCTGGGCGCTTGCACCATGTTCGGGGTAGACGGCAATGCCGATACTCAGCGATGTCACGACGCTCACCTGCCCCGGCAGTTCGATGGCCTCAAGCATGCTGGCAATGATCTTCTCGGCAATGCGCTGGGCATCTTCTATTTTGTGCAGCGGAGTCAGCAAGATCGCAAATTCGTCACCGCCCAGGCGCGCCACTACGTCGTCTTCACGCAGTTGCGCACGAATGCGCGTTGCTACCGCTACCAGCACCGCATCACCGGCGGCATGGCCGTAGGCATCATTGATACCCTTGAAGCGGTCACTGTCGAGAAACAGCACCGCAGCCTTGTCCCGCGTTTTATTGAGCGAGCGCAGAGTGCGCGTCAACCGGGCTTCAAAGTAGGCGCGGTTAGGCAGGTTGGTGAGCGAATCGTGGCTGGCCTGATGAGCCAGGGCCTCATTTTCGTTTTGCAGATGGCTTTGCCATGACTCCAGCTCGTCGAGCAGGGCATTGAAGTCGTTGCCCAGACTATCGAGCTCGGCAATATGCGCGGGCGGTACGCGACGATCGAACGCACGTTCACGACGGGCAGCGTGGGCCACTTGCGCCAGCTGCTGCAAAGGCCCGGTAATGCCATCCAGCAGCCGGCGCGACAGGTACAGCGCACTCCAGGCACTGAGCGCGGTACACACCAGCACGCCAAGCAAGCCGCTAAGCAAAAAACGCAGCATATTGGCGCCATGCCCGCGCAGAACGACCCGGCCAACCTCCTGGCCCTGATGCAAAATCGGCATGCTGATCGGCTGCTGCAGCAAGCCATCGGCCAACAGCATTTCGACCCTGGACAGCAGATCGGTTTGCGGACGCTGCCATTGCGCGAGCAGTTCACCCTCGGCGGTATACACCTGAGCCTCGGCGACCGCTTCGGTGGAAGCAATCAAGGCCAGGGCCTCGGTTGCTGCCCCGGGGTCGTCAAACACCACGGCCGCTTCCACGGTGTAGTTGATGGAGCGGGCAATCAGGTGCAGGTTGTGATCGGCATAGACCTTGAGCGCCAGCACGCCCAGCAGGGTCATGGAGGCGCTGGCCAGTGTCACCGCAACCAGTGCCACGCCAAGATGCCCACGGCGCAACACCGAACGCAGCCGGCGACGTCGTTGCGGCGCATTCAACCCGCTCATGGCTGCGCCGCCCGACGGCGTGACAGTTGCAACACACTGGGGTGAATACGTACACCGCTGCGGGCGACGGAGTCGAGGTTGACCTCGAACGACACTTGCTCATCACGCACATGCAGGCAAAACAGGCTGCCCACGGTGCATTGGTCACCGTCTTCGCTGATGCTCAGCACCGCCTTGGTGTTGAGGCTGCTAAACAGGCGACTGCGCTCGTCGGCGCTCAGCTTGCCCAGGTATACCGCGTTGCAACTGCTGGCGATGCCGGGGTCACTCGCCAGCACGCGACGCACCTGCACCGGTCGGCCAGTAGACTGGGTCGCGCCCTTAAGCAGGTCATCGGTGTATTCGGTGGGGCCGATCACGCACAACTGCAGTTGTGCCGGCTCTGTGGGCCAGCGCGCATAACTGAGGATGCCCAGCACAACCTGGGTCACGGCCTTGGCGCGCTGATCCGCCAGGTTGATGGGCGTTTGAGCCTGAACCAGACAAGGAGTGCTCAGCAGTAACAGGCAAAAGGAAATCAGCCGTAGCCGCCATCCAAAGTGCTGTTCTGTCGATGAGACAGCCACATCCATGCGGGATTTCTCTGAGATCTTTATGGGAATAGTGTCGTAACGATAGCACGACAACCGTATTAACTGTGATACAGGTCACATTGGACGCGCCATTTCTTGTGGGAGCGGGCTTGCTCGCGATGGCATCACCCAAGTTTGCCAGCTCCCACAAAAAAGTACCCCGATCAGGATCAAGACTTCGGCTATCCCAGCCCCAGCATCAACCCGCTCAGGCGCTTGACCTTGCGCTGTACGGCCTCCTCAAAAACTCCCGCTCGCGGCTCTATCAGACTGAACCAGTGCTTGGCCCGGGTGATACCGGTATAGATCAGCTCTTTCGTCAACACCGGGTTGAGCGCTTCGGGCAGCACCAACGCCGTATGGGAAAACTCCGAGCCCTGGGATTTATGTACGGTCATGGCATAGACCGTCTCGACATCATTGAGCCGGCTTGGCAGTACAAAACGGATGCCGCCCTGCCCGTCGTTACGCGCGAAAGCCACCCGCAATACATGACGCCGGGCCTGACCATCACCCTCGGGAAGTGTGAGGGCGATGCCAATATCGCCGTTCATCAGGCCCAGTCCGTAATCATTGCGGGTCATCAGCACCGGGCGGCCTTCGTACCAATGCCGGTCGCCATCAATCAGCTTGCGGGCAAACAGGGCGCCGGTGATACGCTCATTCAGGCCCTCCACGCCCCACGGTCCCTTGCGCACGGCGCAGAGCACCTGAAAGGCCTCGAACGCCTGCAGCACGTTACCCGCCCATACCGCCCAACACGGGTCTTCAAGACCGCTCTCGGTGTCTGGTCGCTGATCGCGCAAAACCTCCAGGTAGTGCCGATAGCCTTTAGCCTCTGCCCCCCGCCCTTCCAGCGCCAGACGTTCAAATGCGCGGTCCTGCTCACCCTTCAGGGGCAACGCAAAGAGGTCGGCATGGCTGCCTGCCGCCAGCAAGGCTCGCGCTTCGCGGGGCAGTTGCTGGTTAACCAGACGCGACAGCTGGCCAATACCGCTGCCCTCACCAAAGCGCCGCGAGTGGCGCAGCATCACTACCTGCTGCGCCAGCGGGTGCGTACTGTCCAGGTCTTGCTGCAAACCACTGGCACTGAGATTTTCGCCGCTAACCTGCTCCAGCCAGTTTCGGGTTTGCGGGGTATACCAGCCCGCTTCGGCGTCGCGGCACAAATCACCCAGCACGGCACCGGCTTCAACCGATGCCAACTGGTCCTTGTCACCCAGCAGCACCAGCCGCGCATGAGCAGGTAGGGCATCGAGCAAATTGGCCATCATTTCCAGATCGATCATCGACGCCTCATCAACCACCAGCACGTCCAGCGGCAGGCGATTGCCCGCATGATGGCGAAAATGCCGCGTACCGGGGCGGCTGCCGAGCAGGCGATGAACAGTGGTCACGTCGCTGGGGATTTTTTGCCGGACCTTGTCGTCCACTTCCAGGGATTTGACTTGCAGGCTGATCGACTCTGTCAGGCGCGCAGCCGCCTTGCCGGTCGGTGCCGCCAGGCGAATGCGCAAAGGCGTGCCCGCCTCTACCGCCGGTGCTTGCAACAACGCCAGCAAACGCACCACGGTGGTGGTCTTACCGGTGCCGGGGCCACCAGTGACAATGCTGAAAGCTCCCCGCGTGGCCAGGGCGCAGGCCAGTTTTTGCCAGTCAATCGGCGCATCCTGTGCAGGTCTGCCAAACAAACCGTCAAGGCGCGTAGGCAAATCCGCCGGTGTCGCTTCAGCCATCGCCAGACGTTGGCGCAAGGCACCGTCGATTCGACGTTCATAGGCCCAATAGCGACGCAAATACAGACGCCGCTCACTCAATACCAAGGGTCGGCTGGCCGCATCCGCAGACGACCAGCCCGTGTGTTCAACCAGCGGGCTGGCTTGCAGGGCCTTGCACCAGGCCTCGCCGTCCAGGGCCTCAAGCAGTTGCGAAGGCAGCAGCATGGCGCCGGTTTGCACATCACCTTCGGGGGGTAAAGAGAGTGCAAAATCCGGCTCTTTCAGGGTTTCAAACAAATCCAGGCACACATGACCGTGGCCCAGTTGATGGCTGGTCAGGGCCGCCGCCAGCAACACCAGGGGGTCGCCCTGCGGATCGCGCTCATGCAGGAACGCGACGAAGGCCTTATCCAGAGCGCGCAACCAGCCGCGCTCGACCCAGCGTTCAAGTAACAACAGCAAATCCTCGGCCCGGCCCAGCGGTTGAAGCAGGGCCAGGCTTTCGGCCGTCAATGGCGTAGGCAACAGTTCGGCAAACGAACGACTCATAACAACACTCCCTGTTCCCACGCCGGTTCAGCTGTTTTCGGCAGCGGTTTGCCCTGGAACATCAGGTCCAGGCTTTCGATCAATAGTCTGGGCGGGCGGGTGAAAAACACGCCCTGTCCCTGGGCGCGGGTACCACGCAAAAACAGATACAGTGCGCCGCCCATATGCTGGTCGTAGTCATAGCCGGGCAATCGAGCCTTGAGCTGACGATGCAAAGCCAACAAATACAGGACATATTGCAGGTCGTAGCGGTTGTCCAGAATGGAGGCGGTCATCGCCTGCTCGGTGTAGGCCGAATCATCGGTACCCAGCCAGTTGGATTTGTAGTCCGCCACGTAATAACGCCCCTGGTGCTCGAAGGTCAGATCGATAAAGCCCTTGAACATGCCGTTGAGCAGGCTCGGCTCGGCCCCCGCCCGCGCGGCGCCACCGTGGGTATGCTGACGCACCAGTGTGTCCATCTGCACAACATCGACCTTGTGGCTGGCAAACCAGAATTCCATTTCAATCTGGTACTGGCTCAACTCACTCAAGACCACAGCGGGCTGACCATTATTCAGACGCAGCGGTTCATCTTGCAGATGCTGCAGCCAGTCACTCAAGGTTTCGATCCAGCCTTGCCAGCCACGCCGGTTGCAGCGCCGTGCTACAGCGTCCTTGATCGCTTCGGGGTCGGCCTTGAAGCCTTCGCTGCCCGCCCACTCAAGCAGGCCATGGAGAAAAGTCCCGGGATTTGGCCCACGGGGGAAGCGGTGAATATCACCCCCACTGAGCAACACTTCACGCGGTGCCTCAGGGTCGAGGCGCTCATCATCCGAGAGCTTTTGCGCCAAGGCACTTTCAGGTGCTTCGGCCGGGCTGAGGCTGTCACCAATGCGCAGTGCGCTATAGGAAGCGATCCACCAGTTTTCAGCGGCGCGGCGGCCCGGGATCAGCGGCTCAAGCAAGGTTGCCTGGTTGAGCGGTGGATAAAAATGCGCCGCGTCAGCAGCTGGAACGGGTTCGCACTGCAAGGCGTCGCAACCTTGCTGCACCTCGGCCAACCAGCTCTGCAAGCCCGCCGACTCGGCCAGCATGGCACCACCACCCAGCAAATAACCCAGGGCGCAGAGGTGCAAGACCGAGCGTTTGCTATTGCCGCGCTTGAGGTCGGCAACCCCCAGCCAACACGCATGCCGGGCACGGGTCAGGGCTACATACAGCAAGCGCAGGTCTTCGGCCAGACGCTCGTCATCGGCCTGGGCAATCAGCTCTGGCGTCGGTTTCAAACTGACCTGGGCGTTGCCCGCAGCATCGTGGAAGTGCAGCGGCAGACGACTGCCATCCACCGGTTTTGCTGAGCAGATAAACGGCAAAAACACCAACGGGTACTCCAGCCCCTTGGACTTGTGGATAGTCACCACCTTGACCAGTTGCTCGTCACTTTCCAGGCGCAGGATCTGCTCTTCACCCGCCTGGCCGGACAAGGCCAGGTGCTCGGCCAGATGACGGATAAGCGCCTGCTCACCGTCCAGCTCGGCTGCGGCTTGCTGCAACAATTCGGACAAGTGCAAGACGTTGGTCAGAACGCGCTCGCCATCGGGGCGGGCAATCAGGGCCTGGGGCAGTTCAAAGTCATGCAGCAGACGACGCAACATGGCGAGTACCCCTTGCTTGCGCCAGGTTTCGCGGTAACCGCGGAACTGCATAACACGTCTTTCCCAGGCCAGTTCGTCCTGGTTCAGACGCTCCAGCTCAACCAGCGGCAAGTCCAGGGTGATACAGGCCAATGCGGCACGCAGTGGGCGCTCGACGTCAGGCTCGGCGCAGGCCTTGAGCCAGGCCAGCACATCATGTGCTTCCTGCGCGGCGTACACCGAATCCTTATCCGACAGGTAAACGCTTCGCACACCACGGCTCGATAATTCTCTCCGCACGGCCTGAGCTTCCTTACCGTCACGCACGAGAATCGCGATGTCGGCAGGTAATACGCCACGCAGTGCTTCGCCGTCCTTGATAAAACCGCAGCGCCCTTGCTGGCCACCATTAAGCAGCTCGACAATCTGGCTGGCACAGGCGGCCGCCAGATACTGACGATACACAGCACCCGACAGCGGTTGCTCGGAGGGCAATTGCCAGAGCGTCAGGGCGCTGACAGGCTGGCCATCAAGCTGCAGGACTTCCTTACGCCCTTGGGATTTAACCGAAACAAAGGGCACGGGGTTTTCTGAACCCTCGCGGAACAAAAATGCCCCACGTCCGCTATCGCGTAGCTCGGCCCGCTCAAAGACATGATTGACGGCCTTGACCATGGCGTGACTGGAGCGGAAGTTGGTATCCAGCGTGTGCAAGCGCCCTGCAGTCGCCTGACGTGCGCGCAAGTAGGTGTAGATATCCGCCCCGCGAAAGGCATAGATAGCCTGTTTCGGGTCGCCAATCAAAAACAGCCCGGTGTCTGGGCAATTGTCTTCAATCCGGTAGATGGTCTCGAAGATACGGTACTGCACGGGGTCGGTGTCCTGGAACTCATCGATCAGCGCCACGGGGAACTGTTCACGAATCAGGGTCGCCAGGCGATCACCGCCATCGGCCTGCAATGCCGAGTCCAGGCGCAGTAGCATATCGTCGAAACCCATTTCGGCACGGCGGCGTTTTTCTTCTTCAAAACGCACACTCACCCAGTGCGCCGCATGCTGCAGCACGGCGGCGTCCGGGCTCGGCAAGGCATCGAGCGCGGCCTTGAGGCCGGGCATGGCATCCAGGCCCGGATGCTGCGGGGCAACGCCTTTCCAGGCTTCGGCCATACCGTCGGGAGTCAGACGCGTGAAGCCGGTACCCAGATCAAGCTGTTCCTGATCTTCGTCAGCCGCCCAGGCGCTGAGCTTTTCAAACCAGGGTTCAAAATAACGGGCCTGCATTTTACGACCGTCGACCGTTTTGCTGGCCACGCCCTGCAGGCAGATCTCACGCAGCTCTTGAGCCCATTGCAACCAGGGGGCTTTAAGCTGCACCAATGCCTGGCGGCGCTCCAGCAAGCAGGCTTCGATCATTTGTGCAGGCGTTTGTTCAGCATTGGCTGGCTGGCGCGAGCTACCAAACAACGCTCGCACGCGCGGCATCAAGGCGGCGGGGCCGCTCCAGTTGGCACGCACCCAGTTCAGCGCGTCGCCGTGCATGGGGTAGCAAAACAGCCGCCAGTAATCGCGCAGCACTTCGCCCAGCAAGTCGCTGTGATCGGTTTCCAGGGTCTGGGTAAACAGGCTGCCGCTATCGAAAGCGTGCTCGCGCAACATGCGCTGGCACCAACCGTGAATGGTCGAGACCGCAGCCTCGTCCATCCATTGGGCGGCGATATCCAGACGCCCGGCGCAAGCAGCCCACTGTTCGGGAGCAAACTGGTCACGCAGTTCTTCGACCAAGGCATCCGGCGCGTCGATCTCGCCACGAAAATAGCGTGCGGCTTCTGCCAGGCGGGTACGGATGCGGTCGCGCAGTTCTTTGGTGGCAGCATCAGTAAAGGTCACCACGAGAATTTGCGGTGGTAATAGCTCACGGCCAAAACCCGATTCTACGCCGCCATGCCCCAAAATCAGGCGCAGGTAGAGTGCCGAGATCGTGAAGGTTTTACCGGTGCCTGCACTGGCCTCGATCAATTGGCTACCGCGCAGGGGAAATGCCAGGGCCAGCGGTAATGTTTGCTCGCTCATTAGCGGGATGCCTCGCTGTTTAATGAGCGCCAGGGCGCATCAAAAAGGGGTCGATAGAGGGCATCGCACCACTCTTCGAATTCGTCGCCAGCCATCAAGGCCGCATAGTCAGGAAACTGCCGGGCCAGGGCGGCGCTTTCACGGCGCTCGCCGTCACTGGTTTGGCCATCACCCTCATAGGCTTTTTGCGCCGCCGCATCGGCCTTGGCCGGATCTGTCTGGGCCAGCCAGGCAAAAGCAGTTTTTACCGCGACAGGCAGCGGGTGGCTCATCCCGACTTTCCAGGCAGTGAGCAAGTTGCCAAGAATCTCCCGGGCCTGCTTGGTGTCCAGAGGTTCGAGCAGCAAGGTGTCATCACTGGCCACCAGGGCGGTCGTCATCTGCAGGCCACAGGCGCAGGCTGCCAGATGGTTCACCCATGGCCGGGTCAAACGGTGCCATTTCCGGGTTTTGATCGCACCAATGCTATTAGGAATAGTGGTTACAGACAGTAAGCCCTTGTCGCTACGCTGGTGCAGATTGCCGAGCCAGCCTTCCAGCGTCAGACCTTGATCCTCAAAACTGACAGGCAACGCGCTGTTTAGCGGTGTAGGCCAAAGAGCCAGCAGTTGCTGATAGCGCTGTAGTACATCTGGTAATGGCTCGATTAGTTCGTGTTGCAGGCACTCTCCAAACCCGGCCATGGGCAGCAAACCGCTGCCTTGCAGGCGCTGGGCACGGGTATGCAAGGCGCTTTCCAGTTGATCCGGCTGCGCCAGTGCAGCTTCAAGCAGGCTGTCGCTCAAGGTGTAGCGCTGCAATGCGTCGAGTACGAAAGGTTCTTCATCGGCCAAAGGTACTTCCGCTGCCTCAAAGAATACTTTCAGGCGCTGACTAAAGAAGTGGCGCACTGGGTTTCGCAAAAAATCCTGTAACTGCGTCAGGTTCAGTGGTTCTTCCTGGATATGCGCGCCAAGCGTGCCGGGGCCAACGGGCTCCAGTTGTGGCGCATGCAAGCGCTGCCATTCACGCGCATAGCTGAACAGGTTAGGGTTGCCTTCATGAAAGTAACGAGTGCTAAAGGGTTGCAGTGGGTGCTCTTGGGTCATGGCCTCAAGCAGGTCGCCGCCCCCTTGCAGATGCCAACCACTGGCAAGGTGGTCACGCAGCTGGCCAATCAGGACACAGGCCGGACGCTCGCTGTTGTCGCGAATACTGCGCCCTACCCAGCTGATATAAAGCTGATCACGAGCCGAAAGCAGCGCTTCAAGAAGCAGGTAACGGTCATCTTCGCGGCGCGAACGATCGCCCGGGCGGTAATCGCTGCCCATCAGATCGAAGTCCAGCGGCGGCTGGGCTCGCGGGTAGTCGCCGTCGTTCATGCCCAGCAGGCATACCAGCTTGAAGGGGATGGCCCGCATCGGCATCAGGGTGCAGAAGTTGACCGCCCCGGCCAGGAAACGTTGTGACAACTTGCCCTGGTCAAGCCCGGTAAGCCAGGCCTCGCGTACTACGGTCAGCGGTAACTCATCCTGCAGACCAACCAGTTCACAGGTTTCGAGCCAGGTTTCGCGCAGCTCTTCAAGCTGGGCCAACAGGTAGTCGTCGTGCTCTGTTTCGGCCTGGAAAAACAGCTGCACCAAAGCCTGCAGGCGCTCGCCCCAGAGCTGCGGCAATGCCGGTTGCGAGAGCTCCTGATGAGCGATTTCCAACGCATCGAGCAAAGCTACCAGCGGGCCGATCAGTACGGCATCCAGCCCCCCGATCTCATCGTAGGGCTCAATACCGTCGCAGGCCTCACCACTGCCTACGGCATATCCGAGCAACATGCGGCGCAAACCAAAACGCCAACTGTTTTGCTCCAGTTGCTCGGGCAAACCAAGACCGGCACGCTGCTGCGCATTCAACCCCCAGCGAATGCCAGCGCCTTCAATCCAGCGATGCAAGGTTGGCAAGTCGCGCTCTTGCAACTTGAAGCGGGCGCGCAGTGATGGCACGTCGAGCAAATCCAGGATTTCACTGACGGGGAAACGGCTGTCAGGCAATTTAAGCAGGTGTTCGAGAGCGATCAGCAATGGATCACGACCACGCTGCCCCTGGTCGGCCAGGGTGTAGGGAATAAAGCGCCGATCATCACGTTCGATTTGCCCAAAAACAGCACGGATATGCGGCGCGTAACTGTCCACATCCGGCACCATCACAATCACATCACGTGGCTGCAACTGAGGGTTCTCGCTGAAACGTGCGAGCAACTGGTCGTGCAGGATCTCGACTTCACGTTGCGCACTATGCGCAACATGGAAGCGTATTGAGCGATCCTGTGCCAGATCGATGGCGGGCCATAGCTCCCGGGTTTCGTTGAGCGGGCGCAGCTCAAGAATATCGTCCTGCAACTGGTTGAGCAGGTTAAGCGGTTCAACTTCGCTGAACAGGTCGATACGGCCATCGCGAAAAGCTGCGCGATAACTGTTGGGCTCGTCGTAGCTGTCGAGCAGGTTGATATAGTCACGGCCTTGTTTACCCCATGCTGCGAGTAAGGGGTGGGCGTGCTGGTGCAAGGTATCCAGATCAAGGGCAGTAGGCATTCCGCTTTTGCGGGCCTGACGTTTGTACTGATGACGCAGCAGATCTTTATCGGCAACGATGTCAGACCAATGATGGCGGCAAGGGTTGTGCACACACAACAATACCTGGCTGAAGCGGGCGAGCCCGGCCAGGGCTTCAAGTGCCTGAGCAGGCAGTGACGAGATGCCAAAAACGATCACCCGCGCGGGCAAGCCGGGCGGGGCTTGCTCGAGGCTGTTGATCTTGTCCATAAAACGCTGATGAACGCCGGCACGGCTCTGTGACATGCCCTCTTCACCTACATCGAGCAGAAGCGCACGCCACAACTCGGCCTGCCAGCAGTTAGCCGGGCTCAGGGCCGGGCTTTCGCCCCGGGCGTTACGCAATTGATGGCGACCTGCGGCCCAGTCCTCCAGCCAGTCGGCGCGATACACCTGATATTGGTCGAACAGGTCGGCAAGACGCTCAGACAGCTGATAGCGCTTGCGCAGATCGGTGTCGTGAGTCAGGAAGCGCTGCAGGGGTTCGAAGTGCGGCTGATCGATAAGGGCAGGCAGCAGGCGCATCAGACGCCAGGTCAGCGGGGCTTTATCGAGCAATGACTTGGCGGGGATTTCTTCACTGCCCAGTACCAGCCGATAGAGCTGCCACAAAAAACTGCCGGGCAACTGCACGTCCACGGCTGCAGCAATACCGCAGCCGCCGAGGTCGTCGTCGCGGGCATCTTCGGCAAGAGCCAGCTTTAACCATTGGGCGATGCCGTTACTCTGCACCAGAGCAATTTCGTTCTCCAGAGGAGCCAGCGGGTAAAGGCGCATCCAGCTGACAACCAGGCTGCGTAACTCATCGAGGCGGTTGCCATGAACCACCATAAAACCCGCATTGAGAGGCGTAGCAACCGACATGACGGCATCCTTAGGAGAAAGCGAAATCCAAAGGCGAACCTTAACATTGCTCGGCAATGGAGGCTTGAAGCTGCGGCTGTTTTTCTGCCCACAAAAACAAACCCCCTGTCTGCGTGAGCAGACAGGGGGTTTGGAATTTAATCTTGACGATGACCTACTCTCACATGGGGAAACCCCACACTACCATCGGCGATGCATCGTTTCACTACTGAGTT